>DUFN01000030.1 GCA_013331935.1 Nanobdellota archaeon
AATTATTAAAACAACATGGGAATTATTGCACCTCCTTCAAGTCTCGAAGATATGTTGCCTTGCGGCAGATTCGGCATAAAGGTCAGTATTGATTCTGAGCATCCAGAAAGTGTTTCGGTTCAAACAGCGGAGGGACCAATATTAAATACTAGACCTGGCTTTAACAATAATGTACAAATTAGCGAATCTGGTGGATTTGCAGTACTTTTTGCTCCTGGCAAACGAGAAGTTGCCATAGTAGATGTAAAGCGCATAAGTTTAGTAGTTAGTCTTTTAGAAAGACTGCAAGCGAAACCTGCAATTGCCAAACCACTATCTCAAGCATATCGCGCCATTACTGACATGGTGCCGCGTTGGACAGGTTATCTGCAAGTAAAAGATGCTTGGCTTGATACCGGATACTTGCACATAGGTTATGGCCGATCAGAATTAGTTTTGCCAATGCACTGGTCACAAAGAAATTGCTGGTACGCAAACCGTGAGACTCGTCTTGTGATCAACTTTGATAGCCGAAACCCAGATTACACGAGATTGATTAAGACAAGAACTAGCGGCGACGGTAGTCCATTATCCGCAAGTACGGCTTTTGCGAGGCGCATTTTACAAGCAGACGTGCCAAATATTATGATTGAACTACAACGGGCTAAGTGCTTGGGGTTGCCTCCAGAAGAAGTTGGCAGGTATGTCGGAGCGCAAGCTACTTATCGCATAGAACCAGCATTACATCGCGCAACAATGCCGCGATAGATAACAAAAACAAAATGCTTTACACATTTTTTTATCCGCGGGAAAAACCTAAATACGTATTTGTACAAGGACTTGATACTATTTTACACGTGTATGATGCTGGAGATTTATCCAGGGATGAATTTATAGCAAAGCTTCCACGCAATCTAACATCTGGCAGGGTTTGCTTTTGGAGTGATGTAGGTATTGAATTTCAAAGATTTACTATTGAACTAGATGTTTTACGGGCAGGCCTAACAGAAATACAGCAAGATAAAAATAGGCCCACTGGTGTTGCATCGCAGGCCCGCATGATGTTGGCAGATATGGAAGATTTGACTCAAGAAGCATTAGTTCAAAAAGCGATAGAAGTTTCGCGCAAAAGGCTTGCCTCAGTCGGAATTACTGCGAATCCAGCCGAATAATATTGTCGCCAGCCTCTGCAAGCTTTTCATCATGCGTTATAATAAATAATTGATCTAAAAAGTTTGACAATTTATATTGGATAACATCAATAAAAGTTCTTATTGCTTTTTCATCTAAATTATGCGTAGGCTCATCAAGAATCAGCAGGCTTAGATTCTGAGTTAGGACTTTTGCAAAGGCTAGCCTAAGAGCAAGACAGGCTATCATCCTTTCCCCGCCTGACGCGAAGCCAGCCACAGAAATCCAACTGCCAGCCAAATCGCGTATCTGTAAGACATAATCGCTTTCAGAAGCATCAAGCTTGATTGAATTCCATTTTGAATAAGGGTATAGCTGAGGCCAGAGGCTGGCCATCACTTCATTCACTGCTAAAATTAATTCCTTCCTTAAGCCATCCTGCGCGCCAAGCAGTGCATTCTTGAACTGGCTTAGGAATTCTATCTTGCCTTCGAGAGTTTTTACCTTGCTTTGGAGTTCAGCGAACTTATTTTTCTTTTCTTCAAAATCACCCAATCGTTTCTGCTTCTCAGCAACCATTGAATCGTTTGACTCGATTTTCGATTCAAATTCTTGTGTTTTGCGTATCGCATCGCGGTATGTTTTTTCGAGATTTTCAAATTCAAAAGCATCAACTTTTTTTGATTCTAAATTAATAATTATTAAATCAAGCTCTTTTTTTATTTCTGCTTCTTTATCTTTTAATTCGCGCAGATGTTTTTTCTCTGCAAGTTCATTTGTTTCTGAATCAAGCCCTTGTATTTCTTTATCAAGCGAATTAAATCTTTGCTGCATCTGCCCAACAATTGATGCGAAAGTTTCTTTCTTTGCGCGGATTTCAGATAATTGGATTGTTATCTCTCTTTCTTCGCCCAAACGCATAGAATTATCATGGATTTTTGCGCGCAGTTCTTTCTGGAGAATTAAAGTTTCATTCATTAATTCTATTTTCTTCCGCAGGTTTTCAGCGTCAATGGCCATCTCGCCAGCTCGCCTATCCATATCTAATGCTTTTATGCGCCTCTGTGATATGAGGCCTGCCCGCTTTGCCTTTGACAGCTCTGACGAGCACATAGGGCAGACACTTTTGGAGCCTTCAAGCTCTTCCAGATGTTTGCGTAGGACTGACAGCTCGCCAAGCAGTTTTCCCCGCTCATCGACAAGTGATGCATAAGTTTCTTCTGAGGTTTTCAAAGAGTGCTCTATTTCTTCTGCGCGCCCGTCCTGCTCAACCTCGCGCTGGCTTGCCTTCAGTTTTTCAATCTCTGCCATCAGGCTCTTGAATTCTTCAGATTTTTGCTCAAGCCCGCCGAGCTTTTTCTCAGATTCAAGTGCTTTCCTCTGCGTTTCTTCTAAGTCTTCGCGGACAACTGACTTTGTCCTCTGCAGTTCTGAAACCTTTGTTTTTATTTCGCGCGTTCTTGATTCAATGAATTCTATGCTTTCCGCAACATCGTGCGACAGCTTATGCTTAATATCGGCCAGTTGGCGCTCAAACAATCTTTTTTTCTCTTCAAATCTCGACCGCACCTCAAGGACTGCCCTGATTGCGGAAATTTTTGCGTCGGCTTCTGTTTTTTCTTTTTCTGATTCTGAAATTTTAATTCTTAATTCTGATTTTTCTTGCTGTAAAGATTCGATGGCTTGCCTCGATTCTGAAATTTCTTTTTCAACATCTTCTATTTTAAAATCTTTTACAAATTCTTCATGCGCTGCCTTTTTCTTTTCAATGCTGTTAAGAAGGGCAACGCAGTTCCTGCGCGCAGTCTCAAATTTATCTATGCCCATCAGCTCGTCCAGACGTGTTTTTCTTTCTCCTGGATTCAACTGCAGGAATAAATCCAGCTCGCCTTGTTTTGCATAAACAGTCCTTAGGAAAACATCTTCATCAATTTTCAGCGCGCCTTTGAGAAAAGTATTTACTTGTGCAGGATTTGTGCCCGCCATCAGTTTTCCTTCCTGCGTCCGCACGACTGCTTCTTTTGTACTCCCATCTTCGATGATACGCTTGATTTCAAAAATATCATTTCCAGTCCGCAGGTTCATATCTATCTGGGCACTTGTTGAATCAGAATTTCTCCTGACAATATCTGAAATTTTTACTTCTTTTCTTTTTAATTCTGAAAAAGTCCCGAAAAGTGCAAATGAAACTGCCTGAAGTATAGAACTTTTTCCNNAGCCACTTATTAACATCAAATGCTGGCTTCTTCTTCGGCACGAAATCCATATCATCAATGCTTTGCCTGCGTGGCACTGGCACCGGAGAAGATGGCACAGAATACTTTGTTTTCAAATCCTGCATGTATGTCCGCGCAAGCGACTGCTTTTCCGGTACTGGCGCTCGTTTAAGCGGATCGATAGCTATTGTTTTTCCACCTGGCTCGATTTTCAGCCGGATTGCGGCTATTGGTTTTTTGTCAGAGCGCCCGAGCATTGAAAGCCCAGACTCTGCCATGCCTGCCTGAAGTTCTCCGCTAGATGTAAGAATTTTTGGTTGGGACTGTGATGCTGGCGCTGGGCCGGCCCTTGCAGGGATGGCTGACCTTTGAGATAAGTTGCTTCCTCCGCCTCTGCCTCCAAATCCCAGTGCAGACAATCCTGTTTCTGCAAGCCTTTCTGTTTCTGGGTCTGCAGTTGGCCTTGGTTTTTGTACTTGCACTGGTGCAAGCAGGGGTGTTGGCGCGGGCGCGGGCATTGTTTGAATTACAAATGATTTTTGCTTTAATTCATTTGCAGATGGTACTGGCATGTTTATGATTGGAAGAAGGGCTGGCCTTACCTCAGGCCTGGCTTCTGGCTTTGCTTCCTCAAGGATGGCTGGCTCATACTTGCTGTCAATTGCATCTTCTGCGAATTCCATATTTCCTTCTGCAAGAAGATGAAAAATCATGCTGAGTTTTGCGGAAGAAATGCCTAATTTCAAATTTCTCATTAACATTTCAACGCCGATTTCATCAATTGATAATTTTTTCTCGCGGATTTCTGAAAGAAGTTTTGAATGTTCTTCAAAATCATATGCAGTTATTTTAGATTTTTCAATTGATAAAATTAATTTATCGCTGTAATCTGAATTAAGCTTTGAAATGTTTAAGTCCTCTGGCTTAAAACCCTCTGCAAGCCTGCCTTCAAGAACAATTCTTACTGCAGGCTTCATCTCAGAGCTTCTTGTATAATGGGCCAGCCTCAAGTCAAGTTCCTGCAAAATATCTATTGGTTTTTTATTTTCAATTGAAATAGTTTCGTAAAAGAACGGCCTTGTCTTTATCGGAATAAATTTCAAATCGCACTTGTCTGAACTCAATTCGAGAATGTATAATCCCTTTTTTGTTTCAGCCTCGATCTTCTGCATCTGCGTCATAACAGTTGAGCCGACAATTATTATGGGATTTTTTGATGCGGGATGCCTGTGCTGGCTTGTATTATGTATGTGCCCGCAGAAAGTTATGAAATCTTTAGGCAGGTCAGAAAAGCTGAGCGAATGTTCAACCATCGGCATAAGTTCTTTTATGTTTTGGTGCACCATCAGCAGATTATAACATTCTGTAAATGGCTGTGGTGCCCAGAAACTTATGGCTTCCTTTGCGTGCGCTTCCGGAACTCCGGACATGCCATGGATGCCGACTTTCTCTGCGCCAGATTCAACCAAAATGGATTCAGCATGCAGGCATTTCAGCAGGCCTGCCTTCTCAAGAACCTGTACTGGATTTGTTCCACCAAAATGCCTCATCTCATGTGTTCCCCAGATTGCAACTACTGGCGGAATTGTTTCGGAAGTATTTTCGGCTTGCTTGCCTTTAATTCGCTTGACTATTTTTGGAAAAGTCTTGTATGCCTTGTTCACTTTTGAAAAGAGCTCAAGCGCTTTCCCCATCACTTCCTGTTTTGGAATCCTATCATGGAATATGTCGCCAACCAGCAGAATCATCTGCGGATTTTCCTTAAGTGCAAGCCCAAGAGCCTGTTCGAAATTATCAAAAGAATCATCTTCTTTACCATCATGGCTGAAACCCAAGTGCATATCTGAGATAATGGCCACCTTTAACATGCAATTCTCACAAAAAGTAGATTTATATTCATTTATTTTACACAGAATACAAGTCACTACGCATCAATTAGCAATTTTAGCGCAAAAAGCATTAAAAGCGCGCATTGCTTTTGGCTTTCATGGCCATAGATATTGTAGTGGTACTTATTGATTTGTTAGGTAGATGGGGCTCGCTCTTTGCCGCACCGCTGAAAGATTTCAATATTCTTTGGATAATTATTCCAGTTTACATAAACTGGGTTTTCAGCGAATTTTATCAGGAAAAAAAAGGAACTTCTTTTGGAAATGCAATAACAAACGGCGCAACAATGCTCTGGGTTGGAATAGACTGGATGCGGACGACAGTTAATGCTTTTCTGGCAGGCTCAACATCATTCGACGGCATATTCGCCGCAAAGGTATTTTTATCTCTGCTTGCGCTAACCTACGCTCTTGTAATTATTATTGCAGGCATAAAGACAATGAAGATAGAACATATTATCGGCAGGGTTAGGCTCGTAACTTATTTTTCGCTGATGCTTACTCCAATAATTTACGGCATAGTTCAGCCGGAATTCATGACAACAATTGCAATACTTTTATTCGCGCCCGTGTTTTACATAGTCATTGAAATAATTGACAAGATTATGCCGACGCCAAAAACATTTGATGAGGACAGCATGCCTTCAGAAGGTGGGGCTGGCCTCGGAGATATGAAGATACCTGGCATGGACAACTTATCTGGAAATACTGGCTTCGGCTCACCGGACTTTTCTTCAGGACAGCAGCAAATGCCTAGCGCAGGATTTGGAAATACTGGAGGTTTGCCAAAATTTTAAAATGATAAAGCAAAACTTTGCTAACGTTGTGGGTTTTATTAGTCATTTTTCTCACCAGAGGTTCGAAAAATGAAAGTCCGCATACACCGCCATCCAAAAAAGCAAATAGAAATAATTGATCTGCACGAAAAAGAAATCCCATTATTCATAAATAAATTGTATAACGTGCACAACAAGCCAGACAAATGCATGGCCTGCAGAAGGAAAGCTGAGTACGTCCGTGTTGTTATTGAAGGCTTCACAAAAGTCAAGATGCTGAAACTTTGCAGGACCTGCCTCAGTAGATTTGCCTAATGTGGCTGGCGGAACGCAGCAATAAATTTTTGTATTTCTTTCGCTTCAGTTGTAAGAGCCTTTCCATTTTCAGCCAAATAATTAAGCCGCACCTGCACATAATCGTAAATGCCATCAAAATCATTACGAAGCAATGCAATGCTGTAATTTGGAAAATATTTTTTCAACGCCTCATCTGGCAATACAAATAAATGCAGGTCTTGCCTTGCGAGCGTATTCTCCAGCGTTAGAATTTCGCGCCAGCGTTTAATCGTTGCCTGCTTCATCGCAGTATTACTCAATTCAAGCCCATACCGTTTAATTCTACATATCACTGTAGTTCGGCGGCGGTCCATGGCATCCGCAAGTTCGCTAGCGGCGGGAAGAAGCTGTGGTGAAGTTTTAATTAATTCATCGTATACATTAATTGTTTCTTTTTTAATTTCCGGCCCTCTGCGCGAAACTGCGAAGGCAGGCCTCTTGCCATATTTGGACTCAATGGTCGCGGCCAGATCGTTGGCTTGCCTGCAAAAGGTCGTATGCCAAACGCCAAGACGCTCTGCTAATTCAGTGCGGTTCATTGCAAATATATTTACACCTTCCGCAGCGAGCGCCTCTGTTTGTTTGAGCAGGCCGACAAGCGTAATATCTTTTCTCGACTTCATTTTCGGCAAAAGCCCGAGTTTCACCAATTGATTTACGTCCCACCAGAAACAGCTATTTGTTTTATAACTTGCGTGAATGATTGCTCTTTTCTGCGTTGGAATATCATAAATATTTTTACCCCGGCACTCCAAGGCCAGCTCGTACGCAATTATATTTTCTAAACGCATATGAGATATTTCCATCATTTCCTGCGAAACCATGAAAGACTAAGAAAGGAAAATCTTTAATAGTTTAGCCAAGCCAGCCCGCCCAAAGCCTTTATATACCGCAGTAAACAGATAATAATTACAATGAAAAACGAGTTGATTGCCTGCCAACCACGGCGAGGCTCAGCCATTGGAAGAACCTTCTAAGTAGAGCGATTAATAAAAATCAGTTGTTAATTTTGGACTGCTTAGCAGAAAACTCAGAAAAATCCTTGACGAGATTATTAATCGAATTAAGCGAGAAAGAGAATATTGCGCTTTCAACCTTAAAGTGTAATGCGCGCGTTCTGTGCAATTTAAATTTAATTTCCGGAAACAAATTAACAATATTTGGCAAACAAATCTTTAATATTCTGGGGCAGTGGTCCAACTTGGTCAAGACTCGCGACTTGGGAATTATCGAGAAATCGCGCGATGACAGTTCAAATCTGTCCTGCCCCATAAGCGTAAACAATATAAATAAAGAAAATGAGTGATTGGCATGGCATTAAAAAACAAGAAGGAAAACTTTTCGGAATGGTATACTGAATTAGTATCAGAATCAGGTGCGCACTTAGCAGACATTCGATACGGAATACAGGGCGCAATAGTCGAAACCCCATGGGCAGTCAAAATAATACGCGCTTTTGAAGCAATGTTTGAAAAAGAAGTTGAGGCAGATGGCCACGAGCCAATGCTTTTCCCGTCAATTGTTCCCGAAGCATACATAAAAAAAGAAAAAGAACACGTGGCTGGCTTTGCCCCAGAGCTTTACTGGGTTACTGAAGGCGGAGGAAAAAAGCTTGACGAAAAGTTTTACCTGCGGCCGACGGGCGAATCGCAGATATTCCCAATGTACTCCATCTGGCTTAGAAGCTGGAATCAGCTTCCACTCAAGCGCTATCAATCAAGAATATCAGTATTCAGATTTGAAACAACAACAAGGCCATACTTGCGTGGCAGAGAATTCAACTTCTTTGAATGCCATGACATCTTTGCGACGCATGAAGAAGCATTGACGCAAATAAAACACGACATGTCTTATTGCGAGAACGTCATACACAAAAGATTGGGCCTGCCTTTTATTTTTGTAAGAAGGCCGCAGTGGGATAAATTCGCAGGCGCAGTTGATACTTACGGAGCAGAAACCATTGTTGATGGGAAAGTCAACACAGTTACTTCAACACATGACTTCGGGCAGAAATTTGCAAAAGCTTATGAAATAAAATTCACGGATAAAACAGAAAACAAGCAATTTGGCTGGCAAACCACATTGGGCCCCGGCATAATACGAATAATGGCAGGCCTCATCGGAATCCACGGCGATAATTACGGCTTGGTACTGCCTTTTGAAATTGCGCCGGTTCAGATTGTAATAGTTCCAGTGTTTTTTGAAAAAAATATTTCCGCAGTTGATAAAAAATGCAAGGAATTGGGAAAAACCCTGCAAGAAAAAAATTACAGAGTAAAATACGATGACTCTGAAAATACTGCCGGCTGGAAATTCAATGAATGGGAAATGAAAGGCGTGCCGATTAGAATTGAGGTCGGCCCGCGCGAAGTAAAAGAAAAAAATTTGACTTTAGTACGGAGAGATACAAAACAGAAAGAAGTGATTAGAGAAAAAGATTTGGATAAAAAAATAATTTCGCTTTCAAACGATATTTTGAAAAATATTACAAAAAAAGCAGAAACTGAATTAAAAAATTCTATAACTGACGCAAAAACTTTTGCAGATTTAAAAAAAATAATAGAAACAAAGCGCGGAATTATCCGCGCACCGTTCTGTTCAATAGACTTTGATGGCCAGAAATGTGCGGATAAATTGCAAAACGAACTGTCCGTAAAAGTGCGAGGAACTTTATTTAACAAGAATGAGAAAGCTTCCGGCAAGTGCATTGTCTGTGGCAAGCCTGCCAAACATATTGTTTATGTAGCTAAATCTTACTGATTTAGCTATCACCTCGCCGAACCGTGGTTTGGCTCTGGTGTGGCAAAGTCTTACTAATATGTACAATTATTTAAAAAAACGAACCAAGTAAAAATATCCAAAACATAAAAATAACTGCGCACTGGAAAATCATTACATCTTTGGTGCGTAATATTTGCGGGCGGGATTTAAAGAAATTTTTTGTGCTGTCGTTAAATTTTTCCCACAAAGAATCATGATAGCGCCATGAAATTGTCAAAATAATAAAGAAACTGGGCGCAGATATTATTCCAATTAAAGTTATAATGATTTTAAAAAAAATGACTTCGGTTTCAACAAATGCAATTAGTAAAAGCGACGTTATCGCGAGTAGTGCTGCAAACTTTTGCCAAATAAGATTTTGCTCACTTATTAAAAGCTTTAATATTTGGTCTGCGCGTTTGCTGTTAGGCATATAACTATTTTATGCCATAACTTTAAATAACGTACTAACAAAACATTTAAAAACCCGCCATCCACTAACAAACTATAAAACTTCTACGAGATGTGATAAAATATGTCTGAAGAAAAAGTTGAACAAAAAAAAGGAACAACAACTGTCGGAATTGTCTGCAAAGACGCAATAGTTCTTGCCGCTGACAAGCGGGCTTCTATGGGCTGGCTCATCGCAAACAAAGAGATAGAAAAAATATTCCAAATATCTAATTGGATTGCAATGACTGTGGCTGGCGGAGTCTCTGACGCATTTTCTGTTTCAAAACTTCTGAAAGCAGAATTAGATTTGTACAGGTTAAACTCGGGGATCGAGCCGACTGTATCTGTTGCAGCTAACCTTTTGGGCTCAATAGTTTACTCAAGCTTCAAGAGTTTCATACCATACATGACTCAACTGATAATCGGCGGGCAGGATGACAACAGCGCATTTTCAATATATGATATAGACCCATCAGGCGCTGCACTGAAAAATTCAAAATACACAACAACAGGCTCAGGCTCTCCAATGGTTTATGGCGTCCTTGAAGACTCGTACAGGGAAGGAATGTCTGCTGAAGAAGGCGTACAGCTGGCCATCAGATGCGTCAGCGCTGCAATGCGCAGGGATGTCTTCTCCGGCGAAGGAATTGATGTTATCATAATTGACAGGAAAGGCTTCAGGCGCGTAGAAAAAGACAAAATTGCCAGCGCAATAAAATCAAATAATAGGTAATTATGGTAGCTTTCGCAGGCCACTAAGCGCGGAAGCTAGCAAAACAAAGTACAAAATGAGCGTATTGGATAACTTACTGAACAAATTGCCAGCAGACTCTAATATAACGAGCACTGCTTTTGAAGGGGCAAACATAGTCCTTTATACAAAGAATAAAACTTTTTTCCTGCATGGCGGAGATGTTGTCCGCGCAATGGTTGATGAATTCAAAAAAAGAATTGATCTGCGCGCAGATTCTTCTCTGCGGATGGATGCAGAAGAAGCAAAAAAGTTTGTTGAGAAAACTGTCCCGAAGGATGCTGAAATTTCGCAGATACTTTTCGAGCCTGCCAGAAGCCAGATAACTATAGAAGTAAAAAAGCCAGGCCTCGCCATCGGGAAAGACGGCGATTTAATACGAAGCATCAAAGAAAAAACTTTCTGGACACCAATAGTAAGAAGGGATTCTGTTATTCCTTCAAAAATCACACAGAATATTAGGAATGTTCTTTACACAGACTCTGAATGGAGAAGAAAATTCCTTGATAGAGTTGGAAAAAGGATTTACGAGATAAAAAAATCAACAACAGATGAGCAGTGGGCAAGAGTTTCGTTTTTAGGCGCGTCAAGGCAGGTCGGCAGGTCATGCTTTCTCATGCAGACGCCAGAGTCAAAAGTTCTGCTGGACTGCGGAATTAATGTTGCTGCGCAGGGCAAGCACCAATTCCCATATCTTAATGTCCCTGAATTTCATATTGATGACTTGGATGCAGTTGTAATTTCACACGCGCACTTAGACCATTCTGGATTTTTGCCATACTTATTCAAGATGGGCTATGACGGGCCAGTCTACTGCACTGAAGCAACACGCGATGTAATGGCCCTGCTAATGCTGGATTATGTCAGTCTTGGCTACGGAACAGAAAAAAATGCAATTTATTCCAGCACAGATATAAAAGAAATGGTCAAGCACTGCATAAATTTAGAATATGAGGAAGTAACAGATATTACTCCTGATGTCCGCGTAACTTTATACAATGCAGGCCATGTCCTAGGTTCTGCAATGGTGCATCTGCACATAGGGGAAGGCTGGCATAATTTCATTTACTCTGGCGATTACAAGGTAAAAAAATCGATGCTCTTTGACGGCGCTACTATGACTTTCCCAAGAATGGAAACATTCATGACAGAATCAACTTACGGTGCGGCGGATGCAATCATGCCATCACGCGAGGACTGCGAGAAAAAATTAATAAGTATTGTAAAAGAAACAATCGCCAGAAAAGGAAAAGTCATAATCCCATCTCTCGGAGTCGGCAGGTCACAGGAAATCATGCTTATTTTAGAAAAATTTGCACGTGAAGAAGGCATAAATTTCCCAATATATATTGATGGCATGATCTGGGACATCACTGCGATCCACAATGCCTACCCGCGGTTTTTGGGAAAAGAAGTCAGAGATCAAATTTTCTACGAAGGGCATGACCCATTCCTTTCTCCTATTTTCAAGCAGATTGGCTCGCACAAGGAAAGGCAGGCTGCAATCGAAGGGCCTCCATGCGTAGTAATCGCAACTTCCGGAATGATGACTGGCGGGCCATCAGTACAGTACTTCAAGGAACTCGCAGACAATTCAAAAAACTCAATTGTTTTCGTTAACTATCAATCTGACGGAACCCTTGGGAAGAAAGTCCAAAGCGGTGAAAAGGAAGTTAATGTTGATGGCGAAAATGTTGTAGTAAAATTAAATGTCGAGACGCTCGAAGGGTTGTCTGGCCACTGCGACAGGGAAGAACTTATGGAATTTATAAACAAAGTCAAGCCAAGGCCCAGGAAAGTTATTGTTGTCCATGGCGAGCAGACGAGAGAGCTGGACTTGGCATCAAGCATACATAAACAATTCAAGATTGAAACTATTGCACCGAAAAATCTTGAGGTAGTACGGTTGAAATAATTATTTAGAGAAAATTTATGCGCAGTCAAAGACTGCGCTCGGTGGAAATCAGGACAAAGCAAATTCTGCGGACTTTGCTTGTTGTGAAGCGCAGAGTTTAATATAAAACCTCGCATAGTGCGCTTCACAATTCAAAAACTCAGCGAGTTTTTGTTATGCCACGAAATCGTTGCTTTCATTGGATTGCCAAAAACTGAAAGGGGGCGGAGCCCCCTTGCGGTTCGGGCGCCGAAGAACTTGGAAGTTGTTAGATTGAAATAACTTATATAATTTTAATAGTTCGCATCACTTATAGATTAGTTTAAACGCGCACAGGGTAGTTGCCATTGAAAATTCTACAACCCCAAAAATTGCTAGGGGAATAATTTTATTTGCAATCGCATAAATAACCCATAACAGCAATCCGATCATCAGAGTTAATGTCCACAAAAGCGAAATATCTTTTGCAGATTTTGTTCTCCATGTTTTAATTAATTGCGGAGACAGTGCGAACGCCACAATAAAACCCGCGAGAAAACCAATTATTTCTAACTCCGCCATAACTAAACATTTAGTGCTAATACTTATTTAAACCTTCTGAAATGTGTTTCTCAGGCAACAGAAATCTTCCAAACAAATACCTTATCTGCTGGGAAAATCTTTTTTGTTGCTTCTTTCAATGCATCGCTGAGCTTGTCAATATTTTCTGGCATAAACATATCGAAGGCATTTAATTCCAAAACAAATTCTCTCAATTTCTTTTCAAGCGCAACAATCATATCTGCTCTCACTGAATGGTGCAATTTATTTGTTGCCAAAATAAATAATTTTATTTTTAATTTCTTCTGGTCTTTGCTAGTTACAGTAGGAACTATGTATAATTTTTCCTTGAACCGCCTGCCAGAGCGCTGCATGAAGCTTTCGACAAAATAAAACTTCCACGGCTCTGTGATTGCTTTTTCGCCCTGCGTGCTTACAATTTTGAGTGTTAATTTCTTGTGCTGGTCCTTTGGCCTGTCAGTCAATTGCGAGAGTGTGGCATCTACTGGCCTGCCAATGATTTCTTTTGGCTCATAAGCAGTTATGTCCACAAGCTCTTTTGATTTGAAGATTTCCGGAGCTAGGACTGTGAACCATTTCTTTTTTCCGCGTATCTTACCGACTGCCATCTGAACCGCGGGAACCTTGCAGGTTAAAGCAAAGCAAGCTTTGCTAATATTCCTGCTGGAACATCCCCCAGTTTTAGTAATCCTGACCCCTCCTATGCCAGATTGCTAAAGCAATCCAGCCAAGGCCAGCAATTCTTAACTGGTTTTCACCTCTTTTTTAGTTATTGATGCCATTATTCATACTTCCAATTTCCGGCAAGCCTGCCAATTCTTTTGTAATATTTTGCGAGCCTGAAAATCTTTGCTTCAGTCAACTGTCTGCCTCGCTTTGAATGCATATCTTTCTTATGGGTTTCGAGATGCTTTTTTATCAGTTTCGCCCGCTTTATGAGGCTGGCAAGGTCTTCCGGAAACTCCATAGTAATGCCTTTTTCAGACAGGATTTTTACTAATTTTTTCCCAGTGATTTTTTCTACATCTGGAATGCCATAAGAATCTCTCAGAGTCAAGCCGATCTGGCTCGGGCCGAGGCCCTGCTTTCCGAGTTTTGCAATCAGCGCTTCGATTTCGTCTTTTTTGTACTGCGCCCATGATGGCACTGGAGCTAGCAAAGGCTTTTTCGAGCCTGCAATTCCTCTCCTTCTTGAGTGCATTTTTGCCATTTTTTAAATAACCGATAGAATTGAATCATACCGGTTTAAGTAAGCCGAAGCTGACTTATCCTATTTGTGGAGCATAGCGTAGGTTTTTAAACTTTATTGCATAGCAGAATTATGCTATACCTTGCTAAAGGAGGCGATATTAGGAACTTATGCGGCCTGCTCAGCCAGATAAGGATAACTTATATCGGTCATGGTGATGGGTTTGTCGCGCATGAAGTCCATAATCCAAAACCAGATACTGTAAAGCAATTACTTAGCAAATGTTATTCGAGGTTTTTCAAAATTCTGGGATATGGCGCAAACACAGATGATTTCTTCGCAATTGAGCCCGATAATACTGGCCTGCGGATTTATTCTGCGCGGGAAGACCTGGGCGCGGTAATAATGCGCGCAGTTTCACAAAGCGTGTGATTTGTACCTTCCTCTTGCTTCAACAACTTTTAATCGTTCTAAGACGATTTTGTTTTTATAACCATTTGTAAATTCGTGCCACGCTTTTTCCCAGATGTTGTGATGTTTTGAAACAAGGCATTCCTTGAATAGATGCAGGTCAACAGCCTTGTCCTCAACTCTCTGCGAGAATTCGCCCAAGCCGAAATCAATCAAGTAGATTTTTTTGCCTTTGATAATCATGTTTGATGTTGTCAAATCCCCGTGCACGATGTTTGCCTCGTGCATCTTTGCGGTTTGTTCGCCAATTTGTCTGCAAACTTTAAAGTCGCCTGTCTTTTCCAGATAATCTCTTAACTTTTCACCTGAGAGAAATTCTATTTCCAGACTCATCTGCTTGTCGTCTTCTTTCAAGACTGCTGGAACATTTACACCAACCCTTTCCAACGCGCGGATGAGCTTTGCCTCAGAGCGCGTGCGTTCCTTGCGAAGCTTCAAATCAATTTCAGGAATTCTGTATGGCTTGCTGACCCTGTCTTTGATAATTCTATTTCCTTCTTTGTAAAGGATTGCTTCGGCACCGTGGGCGATTTTAATTTTCATCAGAACTTAATTAATATTACGAACTTTTAAAGCTAACATTCTTTGCAATTAGATAAATTGGGTCATGCGTGCGCTTCTTGGAAATGGTATCGTATCTCTGATATGTTGGCCGGTAATCCATTGTGTGAATCGCTCCACGCCCAAACCAAAACCTGCGTGCGGCACAGAGCCATATTTTCTTAAATCCAAGTACCATGAGTAATCTTTTATATCTAAGCCTTCTTTCTTTATTCTGGCAGTAATCGCAGTAATATCCTCTTCTCTCTGTCCGCCAGTTGTAAGCTCTCCGATATCAACTATTAAATCTGCAGAGCGGCAAATTTCCGGCCGATTGCTCTCTTCTTTTACATAAAACGCTTTTATTGCAGTCGGATAATGTGTTATGAAAAAAGGTTTCTTCATGTGCTCAAAAAGTATTCTTTCATCCTCTGCACCAAAATCATCACCCCACTTGAAATCTGGATTTTTTTTATGCAATATTTTTACTGCAGCATCATATGTTAAACGATCAAATGGCGCTTTGATTGTTTCAAAATATGACACATTGCCGCCCAAATCTAGTATGTGTTGTTTCATGCGTTTATTTTGCATTAGGTTTTGAATTACATAGACTATTGCCTCTTCCTCAACGCGCAGTATTCCATCAAAGTCGCAAAATGCTGACTCTCCCTCTAAGTGCCAAAACTCTGCGAGGTGTCGCGGCGTTCTGGATTTTTCAGCTCTAAATGACGGTGTTAAACTCCAAACGCTACCAAGTGAGTAAATCATGGCTTCTAAGTAAAGCTGTGCAGACTGCGATAGGTACGCTTTAGTATTATCGAAATATTTTACCTCAAACAATGTCGAGCCGCCCTCGCATGCGCTTCTACTCAGCATTGGCGGACTAACAGCATGCCAATTATTTTTATGAAAAAATTCGCCAAATAATCGTATGGATTCCTCGCGCACCAACCAAATTTTCTGATAAGTTGTACCTCTTACTGCCAAATGCCTCCACTCGAGAAGAGTTTCCGGTGAATGCTCTTTAGTTGCCAGCGGATATGCTTCAGTAGGTATTTGTATTATTTCATATTTTTTTAACTGCAATTCTTCTCCTGTCGGCGCTCGCGAATTCTTAACAAGCTTGCCTTCTACAGTTATTGCACTTTCAGGGGCAAGGCTAGCTAAACTATCAAACTGCGCAGGTATGGCGTCCTTTGAAGCTACAACTTGGAATAATTGCCCCGGGAATTGAGGTACGTGCATGTCTAAAAACAGTACGCTACCGTGCTTTCTTTTCTTTACCATCCATCCTTTGTACTGAACCATATCCTCTAGAGTATCTTCTTCAGGCATTTTAAATCTTTAGGCGCAAGATTTTTAACCTTACTGGTTGCACAAAATTCACCATTTGCTATCCTAATAATTATTGGCCTCAAAAACACCCTCACTTTGCAACCAAGAGCTCCAAGCATAATTAATACGATCTAACAATCTATCGTTTAATTGCGTATTTGATTGTGTGGCCATACAATATTTATTTGCCAAGTCAAAATCACCATACAAATATGCAATATAGCTGGCACGCACATAGCGTTCTTTTGAAGAATTAACTATGCGCTCGCAGAGAGATTTAACAGTTGATTCTACGCCAAAAATATATCCAATATTTTTTATGTCAAATAATGGTTTAACGAATTCGTAATATGCAGCCATAGTATTAAATAATTTATAAAACTTCAGCTCATCGAATGTTTTTTTTATATTTATTAGTTCGATTAGTAAGTCATACATATATGCAAACTTTGGAAATTCCGTCATGAAGCTGTCCAAACGATCTGCGTATTTAGTTCTATATTTCTGCCGCGATATTAACCAAACACCGATTTGTTCATACGTTCCTTTTATAAGAGAAATAATATTACTTTTATCAATTCCATTTAGCAAATGCATACACGCAACGCCGTACAGCCCCACATGCGAATTGAATTTTATGGTTTTATTTTTAACAGAATCTAAGCAAGATGGGCTTCCAAAAAGCACTATATTAGTTTCAGCAACTTGATATGGTGATAAAGTATCAAAGCTATCTGAATTATAAAAATTATCATAACTAACCACCCATATGCTTTTTGGAATACTTGCACATTCATTGAGTTTTAACTTTAAATTCTTAGCGATTAATTTGCATTCAGATTCTGATGCAGTCTTTCTTAAAACAACATAATAATCTATATCACTCAAATACTTGCCACTTGCAAAAGTTTCTTCATTTACCGCAAATGATCCAGTTAATGTGAGGAATTGCATTTTTTCATGAAATGCGCCACATATTTCTGGCACTGACTCAAACACGCACTTAGGAAGCATCTTGCATCCCAAAATAACGCGCAAACTTTTCTCTATTATACGTGCGATGATTTTCTTTATGCGCATACGAATTCCACTTTTCACTAATATCTTTATCTAATACGTCGCCTATTGAAATTAAGCCATCATTAGCGCATTTAGGATTTTGTGGCGCGCCAACTAACAATCCATTTGGCCGCACTAGCACACATTGCCCCACGTTACTTTCATTAACATATATGTGCAAAGACTTACCATATTGTTTGCGCAAGGCATCTCTTAGAGGCAATAAGGTTGCAACAGTTTGGTGCTGTTCATGCAAAATATTTTTGCCTCTTCCTCGCCCGAATAATACATTCATACAAAATGTTTCAGCTCCTTCTTTGTAGCAAAGTTCTGCTAAAGCAGGCATTTCGTTAATATTTTCATTTAAAACAATGGAAGTTACATGTACATCGATATCGTGTGTAATAAGGCGGCGTATGTTTTTTATTATTTTATCATGTGCGCCGGGCACTCGTACTAATTTATCATGAGTGCTGTAATTTACACCATGTAAACTCACATTAACTATTGGTGTGTATTGACTTAATTCGCGCACATATTGCTCATCTAATATTAAAGCATTAGTGGATATTGACGCAAGTGCATCTTGATTTGCGATTATCTTAAGTAAATTAAGAATATCTGCCTTCTTTCTTAATAATGGTTCTCCACCATTCAAATCTATTAGTGTTACGCCTAAATCATTAACCAGAGGACGCACGTACTGCGACATCTGATGTATTTCTCGATTTAGCTCAGTTCCTTGCTCACAACAGAACGTGCATCGTAAATTACATTTAGTCGTAAGCAAAAACAACACTTCGAAAGGCGCATCACTTCGCAATAAATCCGCTCTTTGATATAGCGATGATATCATTACAGCGTAATAATCAAACAATAAGTTTATAAATTTATCACATCACGCCTAACGCAGGCTTCGGCCTCGGGGTCGAGCGGCTGGTGATGTGGCTAACAGGAGCGGAGCATATATTTGATACGATTCCCTTCCCCCGCACCGCTGATCGTCTCACTCCCTAATGCGAGGTCCCGCTAACCGCAGTCGGCGAATATTGCGTAAAGGAATTCCGCAACGGGCAAAAGCCCTCCTACGAAAATCAGGCTTTACAAACACACAAGTTAATAACTTTAGAAAGCTAATCTCATCGCAGCACTCTGAGAAAATTAAATATAAAAATGCGTATGAAATATTTAAGTTAGTAGGTTACTTGAATAACTTGAACCCGCTGCTCGGCGCTTATCCACGGACTATGTGAAAAATCTGCGGATTTTCCATCACCAAGAAAATTGCAGAAGCAATTTTCTCTGGAAGTCCGTGGTTTTAACAGCGCCTCGCTTAAAATGGCGGGTTCAAGGAATGGAAAACGCGCGCTTAATCCCTCGCGCTGAAGCGCGGGGTTTTGCGCGTTTTTCATAAAAAAATCATAGGGCGGAATAAATCATTTTTACGCACGCCAAATTAAGCCCGCACTGTTAATACTAATAGTATTTTTTGATTACAAAAAGAACAGCCAGAGCATAACTTGCTGCTGCCAACGTTACGAGCGCGGGTCCGGGGGGATTAACTGGGTAGGGTGGAGTATATGCGGCATATGCACCAGCGGCGCCAATGGTTCCCATCAGTGCAGATAATACTACGCCCGATCCAAGCACAACTGTTCCTAGCATGCCCTTAGGATACATGGATATGAGCTTTGACATGGATGTATGCTGTGTTGGTTGATGAGCTGCAGCTTCTGCCGGCGTTTTCGCACTAACATCACTGACTAATTGATTGAGCGTACCACTAAACCATGCCATGTGCTTCCAACCGCAAATATGTTTAAAAGGTTTATGGCAAAGCGTTGCCTGCGCAATCGCCCGCACCGCCGATCGGCTCACTCCATAGCACACGTGCGTATACGTGCGTATACGTATGGTTAATTTTACTAAAATACCATACATATAAATCCATATATGTAGTATATATTTTTATATATGTCAATTTTCGAGCAAAGTTTTAATAATTTACTTTTATGTTGAATGTTATGGCAGACTGCATCTTCTGTAAAATAGTCCAAGGAGAAATCCCGAGTGCGAAGTTCTGGGAAGACAAAGACTTCTTGGCTATTTTGGACATTTTTCCAAACACAAAAGGCATGTCACTTGTGCTGACGAAGAGGCATTATGACTCATACGCGTTTGGCCTGCCGGATGCGGTTTATCTGGAACTAATGGCCGCGTCTAAAAAAGTTGCGAAGTTGTTGGAAAAGGCGCTGCCGGTCAAGCGGGTGTCCTTGGTTGTGGAAGGCATGGGCGTTAACCACATCCATGTCAAGCTCTACCCAATGTATGGACTAAAAGACAAGTTTGAAGAAACCTGGGCAAAGCAGGAAGTTTTCTTTGACAAATACGAGGGTTACATCTCTACACAATTAGGGCCGAAGGCTAACTTTGACGAGCTGAAGAGGCTGGCCGAGAAGATTAGGAATTTTAAGTAGGTGCTCCCGGCGAGACTTTCTCGGCGCCGAACATCTTTGTGCGCTTGAGCGCAGCGAAAGCGTACGCTTTCTTTCTAGATGCCCGGGAGCGTCTTTCTTTCGCAAAGAAAGAAGCTGCCGTTTTGAACTCGCGCCAAGGGATCGAGAATCCCCTATCCTTTCGGCATTTTTCGCATGGCGAAATCCGCTGAGCTTTGTTCAGCGTTATTGACCGGGCTAGACGACGGGAGCCCAAGTTAGTTGTTTATTCTCAGTTTAAAAATGTTAGCGGGCGCGGAAGGATTTGAACCCACGACCTATCGGTCCGAAGCCGATCGCTCTCTTTGGTTGGCTGGCACCTCCAATGTATTTGCGCAGCAAATACGCTGTGTCTTTCTTTTGGTGCCTGGGAGCCTTTCTTTCTCGCGAGAAAGAAAGGATGCCATATCCAAGCTGAGCTACGCGCCCATAGACTAAATAATTAGGCTGTATTTTTAAGCTTTAGTCATGGCGCAACATCTTTAAAAATAGGAAATTAAGCTTTTAATCATGCGGGGATAGCGAAGCGGTCAATCGAAAGGACCAGACGTGCTCGCTTCAGAGGCGAGTGGCTTAGTGCCTTCGGAGGTTCGAAATCAGACGAAAGTCCTCCTCCCCGCATTCTTGACAACATTTTAAAATGGCAATAACCATACAAAATTACGCGAGGGTTCCCGAGCGGTCAAAGGGGCAGGACTTAAGATCCTGTGGCTTAGTGCCTTCGGAGGTTCGAAGTGAACTTAATTCACTTTTCCGCGAACGAAGTTCAGCGTAAATCCTCTCCCTCGCATTAACTTCCATAAAACCCAAATCTATCTGCTTCGCACATCAGGCCAATGATCGCATCTGGATTTATCTGCCTCGCGGCTTCGTATGATTTTATGTCCTGTTCCGAGAAAATACAGCGCTTATACGGATGCGAGTGCAGCGCAACTATTGTATTGCTGTTGCACAATTCCGCAGAAACATGCGAAACGCTTTGTCCAAAAGTTTTTGGCACATATAACTCAGAAACAAGGTAATTTTTATTTTCTTTCTTTCCCACTAAACATACTTTAAATTCATTCTTCTGGTTTGCCAAATAAAATTCCTTTAATTTATTATACGTTCCGTTCTCGAAAATAACCTTTCCACTTTCAAATAAAACTGAAAAATCATTTTTTATTTTCTCGCTGACAAATTTTCCCTCGATTATGTAAAAAATGTTGTTCCCAAAAATAAAATAAGGAACGATTAATAAAATCATAAATACGCCAATGGCTGCAATGATTATTTTATTGTATTTTATTTCCTTCGTGGTTTTCTCAATATCTTTCTCTGTTATTTCCCGCAAATCATCTTCAACATCCATGTGACTAAATGAACCACAGAGTTTAAAAAGTCTGGTGAATATTTTTTTATTATGGCATTAAGAAAACCAGGGGCAAACGACAAACTCGCGTATTTCACTCGCAGGGACCTGCCAAACATGGGAAAAGCGACTGTGTGGCAGTTCGAAGGCGAAGAGCTGGCCAACATAGAGTACGCCTGCCCTTTCTGCAAGCACATAGGGGAAAAACAGCAGGCCTTTGCGAGGGTCGAGGCGAGGTACGTCAACGACAAAGGCAAGTCCAAAAAAGGAGAAGTTTTCAGATTCCAATGTGATGCCTGCCGCAAAGACATTGACCTTCCTAAGTGGGTAAAGAAACGAGGAAGGAAAAAAGCTGAGTAGTTATTTTAGTTCCGAAGTCTTTTAAAAGCGAAAGTATAGATATTTTTTATGCCTCTATAGCTCAACCTGGCAGAGCGTCGGTTTTGTATGGAAACCAAAAGAACCGAAGGTTGCAGGTTCAACTTAACGCAAAGCAAAGCTTTGCGGACTTTGCTGATGCAAAGTGAAGCGAAAAATTCGCTCATGAAAATCCTGCTGGAGGCATATTTCATTCCAGTATCGAAAAGTCTTTAAAATAAGCCATTTTAATAAAAACATGAAAAAACTCAATTTTTTAGGGAAATTGGCAATAACCGCAATTGTTGTTCTAGCAATATTTGGCGTTTGGAAAATATCACACATCTCATTTGGAAGCTCTGCCGAAGCCATAGTTACAGGATTCGCAGCCTCGATTGAGGATATGAATTATACTTTCGCATATAATCAGTTATCCAGCGAAATCCAAAAAGCTGGCTCAGAGCCTGCCTTTGCTGCGAGGCTTGCAGAAAAATTCGGCGGAGAAAAATTTGAATTAAAAAAATTAGTTCTGGAAAAAAGCACAGGCTATGCAATACTATTCATGGAAAAATCAAAAGAATATGTAACTCTGCCATTGATTAAAGAAAACGGCGAATGGAAGATAAACTATTTCGGACAGGAATCTAAGTGCACAAATAAATGTACTATGGGCCTTTCCTGCAGCGGCAATAAAACTGTTCTCGACTGCAAGGACACTAACAATGACGGATGCACTGATGAAGTATTTACAGCTTGTGAGTTTGAATGTTCTGGAGGTAAATGCCTGACCCGTCAGTCCTCATACGCCCTTCAAATCGGAGGTTCGATAATGAGTTTCAAAAACAAGATAATGCTGATAGATACTGATTCAACCACAGACGAAGCTACTTTGCAGATTGGCGATGACATATTCGTAGTCAAAAAAAGCGAGACAAAAACTTCAAAAGGCACAATAGTAACACTTACTGATGTTGCAAAAGACAAGGTAAGCATCAGAGTTAGCGGAGAATAAAATGGCTGTGAAAATTTACGAAACTGAAAATGCAGGCGCTGTGAAAAAAGTTCTTGAAGCAGAAGACCTGAAAGATTCTAAAACTGGAAAGTGGATAATAAATGAATTCAAAACGCAGGGATACAAATTTCAGGACGCAGCAAGCCTCGGCATCTCAAAGCATGTAAGCTATGTCTACATCGGCGCATCTGATGATTTTTTCAAGAAGCATGAGAAAAGCCTGCTTGATGCCGGTGCAAAATCCCTAAAAGGAAAAGAGTTTGAAGAAGTTAAGAAGAAAATAGAAAGCTCAGAGGATGATGCGGTGGCTGGCATGGGTGCTATTTTCGGATAGATATGGCTTTGCTTGAAATCTAGCGAACAATTACTATTATCGTTGGCATACTTTTACGGGCATAACTTGAACCCGCCGCTCGGCGCTAACGCAAAGTAGGGCTTTGCGGAATGGAAAAATTTGTAGGATTTTTTCATATTCCCCGTACTACGCGAGAAAAATCTGCAGAGTTTTTCTTGTGACAAAATGCACNNGCAATTCTCTCTGGACGCGCTTTCATCCCTCGCGCTGTGTGAAAAATCCTGCTGGATTTTCCATCACCAAGAAAATTGCTTCGGCAATCCAGAGGAAAATTATGAAATAATTTTCCTTGGCCGAGAAAAACATAGCAAAGTTTTTCTTCGGTTTCGCTGGAAGTGCGGGGTTTTGCGCGTTTTTCATAAAATATTTTTCAGATGCACCGTATTTGGAAAAATAAAAGTTCGAAAGATGTTTCAATAGCAACGTATTCGTTTTTGCTTTTCGGCGTTGCGGTTTTGTTAATATATGGATTATTACTAAATGACACTCCATTAATTATTGGAAATTCGGCTGGCGTAATAACAACTGCGCTCGTAATTGTATTTTGGTTTAAATATGGGCGATCTATCCTAAAAATTATTCCGACCAAGTTAAAATTCAATAACTCGCCGCATCATGGTATTTTTTTCTTTGCGCAAATATATTTAATTGCATTAAACACCATAACATCGTTGTTCTTGAATCCGTTAAGCAGAATTACTAGTTTAACTAATATATCTTTAAATGGCATGTAGCTCAAAAAGTTAGCAATAAAACAATATACTTGATTATTTTTGACAAGACTTCTTAATTGGAAAAGCACGGCATATTTTTGATACATCTTTTTTTTATCTTTATTTACAGATCCTGATTCATGTGTAAAACCTATGAAGCCTTTATTTGCGTTGTTTATGTCTTCTTGCGATAGTTCATTTTTATCCAGAGCAATTTTAATAATTTCCGTACCAGGATAGTACGTAAGCCAAAATGT
Source organism: Nanobdellota archaeon (assembly GCA_013331935.1). Lineage (GTDB taxonomy): Archaea > Nanobdellota > Nanobdellia > UBA10117 > UBA10117 > UBA10117 > UBA10117 sp10117u. Next base: position 23,884 of record DUFN01000030.1, read on the forward strand.
GAGTATTCTGTCTGGTTTTGTTCTGCAATATAATTCCAAGCTGGATTTAAGGTCAACTTCCGTTTCGCTAGGGGCGCCAAAAATATTATCTACGGAAATTGTCATGCCTGCATCTTTAATACATGCTATGGCTTTCACAATCTGTTCATTCGTTCCAAATCTATGAAAAACCTCTTTTCTAATTCTCTCTGAGCCAGATTGAACGCCCATAGTTACGAACCAGCAGCCTCCTTCTTTTAGTAATTTTGCTATTTCTGGCGTCATAGTATTGGGATGGACCGAACAAAAAAATGGTATGTTAATTTCTGATTTATAAAGCGGTATGAACTTCTGCAACCATTCTTTGGACGAACTAAATACATCGTCAGCAAATTTTATAAGCTTTGGATGCCACATTAATTTTGCTATTTTTAATTCATCAATCACATTATCCGGGCTTCGTCTTCTAAGCTGATTTTTTTCTGAGGCGTAAGTGCTGTGATACAAGTTATTACTGCAATAAGTACAATTAAATGGGCACCCTCTCGAGGTCATAATATAATAATGCTCTGCAAACAAAGATACTTTATTGTAAAACAATTCTTTATCTGGAAATGGCAAGGAATCTAAATCTTTGATATACGCCCGCACATTATTCAAATACAGCTTACCGTCCTGTTTGTAACCCAGATTGCTAATTTCTGAAAGTTTTTTTTCTTTTCCATTCTCAAGGTATTGAACTAGTTCTAGCAAGGCATATTCTCCTTCACCTATTACGATGTAGTCAACGCAAGCATTACTAAGCACCTCTGATGGAACTGCAGTAACATGGACGCCGCCAAAAATAATCGGAATTTGCGAAACTCTTTTGATTTTTTCTGCAATACTAAGACACCAGCGGTAGTTGCCAGTAAAACACGAGAATGCGATTATGTCTGGTTTTTCATCCGCAATTCTTTTTACTATTAAATCATCTATGCTGCATATTCTTGAGAGCCATTTATTATTTATGAGCTGATCACCTGAAAAAATTGCTGGGTCAAATAAAAGCGCAGTAACATGACCATTTGATTTCAAAAAGCTCGATAAGCATTCTATGCCTAGGTTTTCGGCACCGTTGTACACAAATTGAACTTTCATTTGAATCAGCTAATCAAATGTAACAATTAGCTTATTAACTTTGTTATGAAAAATTGCTGCATTTTAATTCTAATATCATACCACATAGCTTCTGCAGAGCCTTTCAACTTCGACTCATTTTCAGTACATAGTGTTTAAATGTTGCGATTAGGAGTTAAGCCACCTCATCTTGTCTGGTGGCTTGCTTGGCCACTGGTTAAGAAAATAACAAAAACTCGCCCGAATGGCGCGTTTTTGAATTGTGGAGCGCAGGGTTTAAACCCTGCGCTCCACAATAAAAAGAAATTATGCCAGCGTTCTCAAAAATCTTGAGAACATTTCTTCCACAAAGCCCATTTCAAGCGAATTGTGGTCCGGAGCGATATAGCTCGCCTCGCGGAACCAATTCGCCTGCGGAATTGGCGGCTGTTGTGGAACAACTGGCTTTTTTCTCGGCATTTGGATTGCAACATACTTGCCTACTAATTGGTTCAATCGTAGCAGTTTCTTGTAGTTTTTCATATAGCACCTCATTTAGATTAGCTGGGGTAGCCAGCCTCTCTGGGATTCTGAAGGCAGGCCATTTATAATAGGGTTACGGCTGGATGGCGAGTGTGTCGAGTAAAAGCAAACAATATAAAGCCTCAAAACCATAACTAACTGATTAAAATGGCCACGAATAACACATTAGTAGCAGGAATAGCAGTAGCCCTTGTAGCATTGGCATTTATCGCAGGCTCTGGGTTTACTGGCGCAGCAACAACAAACCAGCTTGATTTTTCTCTGGACAATGTAGCGCTGCCTGAAAAAGTTGCACCTTATGAATCATTTACAGCAAAGGTATCAATCGCGCACACTGGAACATTGCCAGCCACATTTGTAAATTACGATTACAGGATTTGGAATGCGCAGGGATATGAAATATTTAGGGCAGCAGACAAATCAACAGTCAATCTCCAGCCAGGAAGCAACGTTCTGGATCTAGTAACAGCAGACCTGCCGAAAGCAGGCATCTACACTGTTGAAGTAACTATTGACGAAGACCACCATTTTGTAGAAACAGACGAAGGCAACAATAAATACACGACAACACTTACTGTTGCTTAATTTTTTATATTTAATTTTCTCATATAGCTTAAAACAGACGACTGAAAACTTATTACAAATACTTATAAAGCACTGAAAACAATTAAACACATGGCTACATACGAAAAGATTTCAGCAATAGCAGCAGTCCTGCTTGTCTTTGCTATTTTTGGCGCAGGGCTTGCCAGTACTGGCGGTGCAACAGCAAACACAAAAGATTTTTACATAAAAGATATAACACTGCCAAGCAAGATTGCTAATTTTGACAGCTTTGTACCAATAGGCACTTTCGCTAACACAGGTACAAATACCTTCAGCGGAGTTAATTACAAATATTCAGTAAGAGATGCAAAAGGAAATGACATTATACGAAACAGAGACACTTCAGATGCTGTTAACTTGCCAGCCGGAGAGAGCACGCATGAACTTGCCGAAGTCGGGCTTATAAGATCTGGCACATACACATTTGCGCTGGAAATCGATTCGCAAAAAGAATACGATGAATCTGATGAAAGCAATAATGTATTTATCGCTGCATTCACTGTTGTCTAATTTTTATTTTTAAATTTTAGAATTCATTGAGCTTTTTCTCAAACCCGATATAGATTATTTTGCTGGAACGGCCTTGCAAGCCTTCAGTCACAGCCTCTTGTTTTATTAATTTTCGGTTTTCCAGCTTGTCCAGAATCCTTTTCACAGTCCTGTCTGATTTTTTTCCGCCAGCCTTCACATACTCAGCAAAGAACTCGCCGAAGATTTTTCCTGCGTGGATTTTGCACAAATCCAAAATAAATCTTTCATCATCAGTCAAGTCAGTTGATGCTTTTATTTTAATTGCATCTGTTTTTGCAATTGCTTTTTCTGCATGCTCGAGCTTAACTTTTTTTGATGCAGACATTTCTGCAATCTCGCCAGCCACACGGAGCATAACGACACCAATGCGCACATCTCGGAATTTGTAGGCCTGCTCTGCAATGCGCTTTATGGCCTCAGCATCCCAAACACCTTGATAAAACGCATATTTCACTCTCTCTTTCAAAATATTTTCAGTTTCTGCATAGGTATATTCTGGAAATTCGACAAGCTCTGGCATCAAACGCGATTTAACTCTCGGATCTAAGTCTTCTCCCCAGCCAAAATCATTTGTAATCAAAATTATTGTCTTTTTTGGAATTTCTTCTGACAACGAATAAAGAAAATCATAATCCTCTGCCTTATCAATTTCATCAAAAGCAACTGCAAGCCCGTTTTTGCTTTTCAGTATTTCTTTTATTTTTACCAGAACTTCTGATGTATTCATATTGTGCGTAAATTTAAATCCAAGTGAGTGGCAAATGTGCGTCAAAATCTTGAAAGTTGTGTTCTGGGTCCAGCAGTTAACAAAAACCTGCGGAACTTTTTCAGAATCCTCTGCTTCTTCCAAATCCATCAGGACTCTTTTTGTCGCAGCAGTCTTGCCAATACCTGAAGAACCACGAATTAGCAGGGTTTTCCCATTCCTACCTGCAAAAAGCATCTTAATTGCATATGCAATATACTGCTGCTGGCCTTCCCTGTGTGGAAGCAGTTTTGGCACAAAATCCGGATCAAGAGCATCCGAGTTAGAAAAGATAGTCTGCCCTGAAAGCAATAAGCCCATGATAAAACAAGAAAACATAAGTTTATAGTATTTTTGCTTGTGCAGGATAACTTTAAAAAACATGCAAAATAAAAACCAGTATGAACGAAATATACCGAAAATGTTACCATTCTACTGCCCTTCTCACACTGCTCCCGCTGCTGTTTTGGAGCGACTCGGTTCTACCTTCAGTTTTTGCCACAATAGCCGCGACAGCAATAGTCGCCCATTGGTATATTGATTACAGGCAAATCCGCAGAAAAAAGATGGATGATGCTATTGAAGGCATGTTCGAGGCTTTTGGAGAGAAATACGATAAAACAAGCGGAAAAGAGCTTGAAAAGCTTGAAGAGGACTTTTACAAGGCAATTGTTGCGCAGGTAATACGAAAAGAAGAGCATTCCATGGTTCTGCCGACAGTATTCTGCCTCTGCGCATTCCTATTTTCACTGATTTTCTTCGGCAAGTTCGCGCTGGCCTTTGGAATCCTCGCGCTTGGCATCGGCGATACTTCTGCTGCGATAGCAGGTACATATTTCGGCAAAAACAAGATTTTCTGGAACAAAAACAAGAGCTGGCAGGGCTTCCTTGGGTTTTTCGCCACGGTCACAATAGCAAGTTACCTATTCATGCTGGCCTTTCCTGCATTTGCGCTCTTTAATCCGATTAAGCAGGCTCTTCTAGTGGGGTTTGCTGGCGCTTTGGTGGAAAGCCTACCTATAATCGATGACAATTTTTCAGTCCCTCTGGCTGTTTCTGCAATTATTTATTATATTGGCGCGAGTATCTAAAACTCTGCACTTCCAGAGAAAAATCAGTGAATTTTTCTTGCGTAGTGCGCGCCAATATTCAAAAACTCGCGGCTAAGGCGAGTTTTTATTATGCTTCAACTATCTAGTGTTGCACACGCAACTTCATGATTTTATCGTTCGGGATGAGCGCTTAAAGCTTCTTAATCATGTAATAATCTTTCTTTTTATACCCTAGCTTTCGGTAATAATTACGTACGCCAACCCCTGACAAAACAAATAATTCATTTTTTCTATTTTGTTTTGTAATTTCTTCTGCCTTTGCCAGCAGTTTCTTGCCTAGCCCTTTATGCTGAATTCCGAATTCAGATGAATCATCAGATCCGATTGGAATCATCTGCCCGTAAACGTGAAGCTCTCTGAGGAATGCGCTATCTTTGCAGAGCCTCAATCTTGCAAAGCCAAGTAGAATGCCATGCCTTTTGTCTTCAAACGAAATAAAATATTCCTCGCCGCCATTAGCTTTGTATTTCAAAACGCATAACTCTATTTTTTTCGGCAGTTTGCCAAAAAATTTGTACTGCTGGCCAACCTCTCTGCACCTAATGCAGTGGCATTTTTTGCCTTCTAGTTCAATTTGATTTAACAGCATCTGCCGCAGGTTCAGCGATTTGTAGCCAGCTTCTACTAAATTACCCGGAATATCGCGCATAATTCTTTTTATTCTGCAGTAAGGCGGAATGTACCTTGTTTTTACTTCTTTCAAAACTTCCATGATGTATTTGTCATCCTTCGGCTTGAATTTTCCTTTTTTCCAGTCATTGTAAAGCTCTGAGCCTTTGATTACGCCGCAGGGATAAATTTTCAGCCCATCTGGTTTCAAATCTTCATCTTCAAAAAGAATTTTGAACATTTTTATATCTGATTGCTTTGTCGAGCCGGGCAGGCCAAGCATCATGTGCAGGTCAACTTTGAAGCCTGCATCTCTTAATTTTCTTATTGCATCTTTTGTTTGTTTCAAATTATGTCCGCGCTTTATTTTTTTCAAAACTTTATCGTACGTGGACTGCAAACCAAGTTCAACCCTTGTCGCGCCGAGTTCTAAGAGTTGTTTTATTTCTTTTTCTCCGCAATAATCCGGCCTTGTTTCAATTATTATAGAAATTATTCTATTTTGTGCAGTTTCGTTTATCTTTTGCGAATCTAAAAGTGTTTTTGCTTTGTGTTTCCTGCATGGTTTATTTTTTGCACAGCATCCATGCTGGTTGAAAGCATCAAATATGTTTTTTATAAATTCGTATTGGTAATCCCAAGGCATCCATGTAAATGTTCCGCCCTGCACAATGACTTCGCTTTTGTCTGTGCTGTGGCCGACATTGTGTAGCTGTGTCAGCCTGTTCTGCACGATTTTGTATTCATCGTAATTATTCCTTATTGCGCGCATTGTTGACGGCTCGTGCCCTGTGTAAGATTTTGGTGCATTTTCAGCTGTCGGGCAGTAAGTGCAGCGCCCAACACAGCCGGCTGGCTTCGTCATCACGGCGACAACAGAAACGCCGGAAAGGGTTCTTGTTGGCTTGGTCATTAGGGCTGAGGCAAGCTGTTTTATCTCGCTTTTGCTGGCAACTGCAAGGATTTCAGAGTTAAGCGGAATTGGCCTGCCGTGCCTCTTTGCCCACTTTATTTTGATAAACTCAACCCTATTCTTGTCTTTCTTCTTCGACGATATTATCTCATTAATTAATTCCTTCATTGGCATAGTCAAAACATGTTATTTTTGTTTTACTTCGCTTTAGCTAAGTTAGCTGAACAGAAGTTCAGATTTACTTTGCTTTAGCTAAGTTAGCTGAACAGAAGTTCAGCTTTAAAAACCTGTTTGCTAAAGATTTATAATCCTCTGTTTTGAAAATACCCTATGGCCGCACATCTTCAAAAATCCAAGAGCAATCTATCAAAACTATTCCCAATATTTATAATCTTTCTGATAATTGCATCCGCCGGCCTTGCCTTGTTCAAAGTATCGCAGAAAGACCATGTGCTTGCCCCGCAAATCGCGCTGATTAAAGTTACTGGTGAGATAAATTCTGTCATGGCTGAGGAATTGTCAAAGACAATAGATAAGGCGAGCAAGGATTCTGACATAAAGGCAATTGTTTTTGAAATAAATTCTCCTGGCGGTTCGGTCCTGCCTTCAAAAGAAATTGCAGAAAAGATAAAAGCCATTTCAAAGCCCAAGGTTGCGTGGATTCGCGAGGTTGGCGCATCAGGAGCTTACTGGATTGCCTCTGCAACTGACAAAATTGTTGCAGATCCTTCTTCAATGACCGGAAGCATCGGCGTCATTGGCTCATATCTGGAATTTTCAAAATTATTTGATAAATACGGGGTAACTTATCAAAGATTAGTTTCAGGAAAATACAAAGATGCAGGCTCGGAATTCAAAAACATGTCTGCCGAAGAGCGCGATTATCTGCAGGGAAAAATAAATAAACTAAATCAGATGTTCATAAGCGCTGTTGCAGAGAACCGCCACATGGATAAGTTTTATGTTGAATCGCTCGCCACTGGCGAAGTTTTCTTGGGTGTTGAGGCTTTTGAAAACAAGCTGGTTGATGTGCTTGGCGGGAAAGCAGAAGCACAGAGGACTGCAGAGAAGCTGGCCAAACTGAAAAGCTCAAGGTTTGTTGAATACAAAACTGAGAAAGGCTTTTTTGAATTATTAAACAGTGGCGCAGATGTTGCTGCATATTGGGCTGGCAGAGGAATTGGCGATGCGATTACGCCAGAGACTTCTAACAAGATAGAATTTTCAGCAACAATCTAAAACTTATGTTGCAACAGGTGCCCTTTGTGCTTAAACAACGAGTAAACAAAATAATACATTGCATATAAAGACAACGCAAACGGCAAATATCCAAGATAGCCAAGTATGGGCATCTCAAAAATTTTCAGGAAGCCGACGTATGGTATGATATATGTCCACTTTACCATCGCCCAATAATTCCAAAATTCCCACAAAACACCTAAAGTTATTCCAGATAAAAGAATTATCGCCGGAATCTGCAACCGTTTATCTTCTAAATGCCTTATTATAGACTGCTGTTTGTGCAGATAATTTATTGGATCGAGAATAAAAAAGAATGCAAACCAGATGAGTGGATAAAATATTTTTGGCGCGATTATCTGCGCCGCTAACGAGAATACACCAAAACCAACCATCATGAATAAAAATGTTTTTGTAATCTTATGTGCTTTTTTTAAATGTGCGTGAGAAAACAGATTTAATGTCTTGAACAGCTCAAAAGTTTCAAAGAAGGCTGGCAGGACAGTTGAAAACGCTAATGTTCTTTTTGCAAATATAAATAAAGTGATTGGGCTAGTAAGCCCGTCTTCGCCAACGTAAATCCAGTTGCTTGTAGAAATATTCAGTATTTCATAAATCCACCAGATAATCGCAGATAAAAACATTAAGAACAAAAACTGTGTGCGGTCGTTGTGCATTAGCGAGTGCTTTCTTAATTTATAAACAAGCGAGTCAATCAGAAAAATATAACCAAACCAGATAATTGGGAAATACCAGCTTGCAAACGGTTCTATCTTGAAAATAAAATTCAACTCTGCAAACGCAATCATCAGTGCACCGAGCAGGCCATACTTGCGGAACATAAAATTCTGCTGGCTTTGAAATATTTAAATAGTATTTTTCACTAGTAAGGTTTTAAAACCAACAAATAGTGCAAATACAATGAAATTAACAGAAATAGTTAGCAAAAATCTTAGCACAGCAATAGAGCACATAGCAAACCCATGGGCGCTGGGCTACTTTCCGAGCAGTACTGCGCTGCAGATGGGCTTGGCAAAGCTTGGCATCAAAGATACAACTAACTCAATAATGCACTTTTACGCAGGTGGAATGCTTGGCGTATTTGGCTTTGATTTACTGAGACAAGGTAAAAAAGGTGCTGGCGCGGCAGTCTTGACAGCAACAGCATTTAATGGTCTTTGGGAGCTGATGGAAGCCGCTGGTGGATTTTCCAAAGGGCTAAATACTTTTGACACTTATGCAGATATTGCTATGGTTTATACTGGAATGGCTCTTGCACTTGGTTTTGAACATTTCAGGCACAAGAATTAACGTGCTTCATCCTCCGCTTCATCTGCCTTGGCTAAGGTTACTTCTGCGGCGCGTTCGTAATCTGTCAGGCTGGGCCTCAGAACAGTTGGGACTACTTTCAATTCTTCAATCGTGAGCTTTGCGATTGGCATGCCAGACCTCAGCATTATCGGCACTTTTGAAGCATTAAAAATTTCGAGAGTAAGGTAGCCTGAAAAGCCAGGGTCTACAAAACCGCCAGAGCAGAAAACCTGCAGGCCAAGCCTGCCCATAGAAGCCCTGCCGAACAAAGAGCCATAATGCGTCTTTGGCATTGTGATTTTTTCCTTTGTAACGCCAATCACATATTCGCCAGGTGATATGATGTAAGAACCGCCATCCATAA
>DUFN01000024.1 GCA_013331935.1 Nanobdellota archaeon
GGGAAGGCCAGCAATTGGCAGGCATGGGTGGCGTTGCAGCGATACTGAGGTTCGCAATCGGGTAGGAAGCTTTACGTATAATTATTTAGAGTAAACTATATATATATACATATATATTTTTACAATTTCAGAAGCAATGATAGAAAAAATATTATTTCAGCTTTCAAAAGAAAAAAAAGCAGAAGTTTTTGATAAATTAGTTGGAAAGTTAAGCGGATTAAAGTAAATTAGCGGCGATTTTGTTGCTCCGGTTAGATAAATTTAAATATTTATTGTTTCATAAAAACCCATGGCAGCAGATTTACAGCAGATGCTAAAAGATGCAGAAACCTGCGCAGATAATATCTGGTGGGGTGCGCATGACAAGAAAGACTGGACAGCTGTTTCTGAAAAATTCATAAGACAGGAAGAAATAATTGCTAGGTATGCTGGTACTAAGCCAAATTTACCGCTTGCCGCAGAAAATATGATTTTAGCTCTACAAAAGTATGATGGTTTAACTGCAAACATGGCGAAGAATACTGGCAATGTTAACTCGACTTATCTGGAAATTTTAGATATTTTGAAAACCATGTATGTTAATTTGGGCATGGCTTCTGAGGCGCCGAAGTATGGTGTGTCTGCAAGCCACGCAATTGCAAGCAGCACGGCAAGCTGGTGGCACAACTGGGCAGCAGCAGAAGTTGCGCGAAAGTCCAGCGTAAACAGCTATGACAGCCATATGTGCAATGTTTTTAACAATTTATCAAACGAGCACAAAGCCCGGTTTGGATTCGAAAGCATTATGTCTGATGTGCTGGCTCACCAGATGCAGGCAGCTGGCCTTTTATCACACAGCTTGGGCAAAGCAGAATTGTCGCGCACACAGCTTGTGGTGTATTACACTACTTTATTTACATTTCTATCTAAAAAGCAAGGCTAAACTGTTATAACTTGAACCCGCCGCTCGGCGCTTATGAAAAAATTGCATGGCAATTTTTCCATTCCGTGAATTTGAAACAAATTCACGTTATCCACGGACTATGTGAAAAATCCTGCTGGATTTTCCATCACCAAGAAAATTGCCGAAGCAATTTTCTCTGGAAGCACGGGGTTTTGCGCGTTTTTCATAAATTGCTTTTGCAAGACTGTNNGGGGTTTTGCGCGTTTTTCATAACGCAAATTTCGCACCGCTCATTTGCGAATAAATATTTCGCGAGCCAAATAAAGTTTGGCTGCGCGCGGCAAAACTTCCAGTTTTACTTGCGTTTTAAAAACATTTATAAACCCTTCAGCTTGTTTCTAATTATGGAATATAAGTACGAAGAAATCTCTGCGCTAAAAATTGGAAGGTATATGATGATGGAAGGCAGGCCTTGCGAAATAGTTGCTATGGACTGGAGCGCGCCTGGCAAGCATGGGCATGCTAAGTACAGAATCACAGGCATGGATATCCTTACCCGTTCAAAACACATGGGCGTTTATACTTCCCATGATAAGGCAGAAGTCCCGATAATTGAAAAGAAAACAGCNNATGGCTTCCTATGAAACTTTTGATGTCGCTGTGCCGGAAGAATTCAAAGGCAAGCTGGTACCTAATGATGAAGTAACTTTCTGGGAAATCATGAGTGATAAAGTGATTAAGTCTGTTAAGAAGGCATAAGTGGGTAAAGACAAGAACAACATAACATTTTTAAATAACTTGCAGAACTAAATCACATGGGCTTTAGAATAAAAATTGACAAATTCGATCTGCCATTTCTTATCGCGGCTACGGTAATATTCATATTACTAATAATAAGCGTACTTGGAGTAATTGTAAAATGACAGAAACAAAAATAAATGAAATTCACATCTCTGAGATATTTAAGTGGCTTGCACTAGTAACATTTTTGACAATACTCGCATGGTTAGTTTTAGGCAATAGCCCGACCAGTGAAATAATTGGCTTAATGCTGGCTTTTGTAGGCACAGTTATGTCTTGGCTTGGTGCAGAAGATATAAACGTAATAAAAGCAAACACTTTTAAAACATTAGAACTGCAACAAAGGATATTGGAACGATAAAATGGCACAGTCAAAACTACCAGAAGCAGTCATCCGGTTATTCGGGCGGAAGTGGGTATGTCGAAGATGCAAAAAGACAATTAGGGGCGACTCTATGAAGATCCGCTCGGGAAGCATCCACTGCTTAAAATGCGGTTCAAGGACATTCAGGCCGAAATCAAAAGAACGAAGGCTGAAGGTAGCTGCGGCTAAGTAAGAATGATTGCTGAATTTTTAATTGCTTACATAACTGCTATAATTCACAAGATTGGCTACTTCGGGATTTTTATCCTGATGGTTCTGGAATCAATGATTGCGCCAGTACCTTCTGAAGCAGTCATGCCATTCGCAGGATTTTTGGTTTATTCCGGAAAGTTTAATTTGTTTTTAACCATACTTGCTAGTTCTATTGGCTCGATAATCGGCTCTCTGCTATCTTATTATATCGGCTTTTACGGAGGCAGGCCTTTCGTCATGAAACTCGGCAGGTATTTATTTTTAGAAGAGGCTCAGCTGGATTTTACAATAAACTTTTTTAAAAAATATGGAGCAATAACTATTTTCATAAGCAGATTTATTCCGGTTGTAAGGCACTTGATTTCAATCCCTGCTGGCGTCGGCAGGATGGGGATTAAAAAATTCGTATTTTACACGCTGGCTGGCGCGACACTTTGGAATTCATTTTTAATTTATGTTGGAATGAAATTGGGTGAGAACTGGCAAAGTATCAGCAAATATACGGAACAATTAGATATTTTGATCTTAGTATTAATTATTCTGGCTGTTATTTATTATGTTTACATGCACACTAAACGCAAGGGCGCGCATTAATTACCTTTTTAAACAGTGCCAAGGCGTTAGTGGCATGTCGGGCGGCAATCCAAATTGGAACAGGTTAGTGCATAATGTTGCAAACGACTTATCAGATATAATCGGCGGTCATAATCAAATAAATATCCTAAATTCAACTGCGGCAAAGAGTATTTACGATTTTAATATAAAATGCAAAGATGGGTTGTTTGCGCTTCGCTTTTGCCTTGGCGATGATAGCCAGTCGCTCGAGTTTATTGCAGAGCAGGGCGGCAGCGAAACACTTCCAGAGTCCGCCAAAAGCGCATATCCAAAAATAGTCGAATATGTAATGGACTGCAAAAATACAAATATAGAAAAGCGATTTGTGCACAAATCTGCAAAATTTCTCGCCGGATTAGCAGACAGTTTTAAATCAATGTTTGGCGATAGTGTTGTAAGGCAGGATCATGCATTCGTAATGAACGGCGGCAATCATACTATTGCAGAAGTGTATTTTTACAAAGGCAACAAGATACGCATTTTCGCACTAGATGGAACGGTGCTTGAGCGCATACATATTATTGCTGATGCGTACGTGAATGAATTCTATTTGGAATGTAGCAAGTCTCATGTGACCTTGCAAAAATGGCAGGCAAAATCAGGCGAGCTCATAGTATAATTCCATGTGATTTGAAGATAGCCAAAGCTTTTTAATTGCTTTATCAAACAATTTAGCAATGACAGAAACTAAATTACCAGAAATCAACATTGGCATAGTAGGCCACGTAGACCACGGCAAGACTACTCTGACATATGGAATTACGGGCAAGTGGACTATGGCTCATTCTGAGGAATTGAAAAGAGGAATCACGATCAAGCTCGGATATGCTGACGCAGACATACAAAAATGTAGCAAGTGTGGGGCTTACACATTCGAAACGCAAGCCGAACCGCGGTTCGGCGGCGCCCAGCCAAAACAAGTTTTGGCTCGGGAAACCTGCAAGTGCGGTGGAAAAGCAGAACTTGTCAGAAAAATTTCAATTGTTGATGCACCAGGCCATGAAACACTGATGGCAGTCATGCTGGCTGGCGCGGCAATCATTGACGGCGCAATTCTCGTGATTTCTGCAAATGAGCCGGTGCCTCAGCCTCAGACAGCAGAGCACTTAATGGCGCTGAAAGTTTTAGGAATTAAAAATATAATCGTTGTTCAAAATAAAATTGATTCGATTACAAAAGAAAAAGCGAAAGAAAACTACGAGCAGATTAAAAAATTCGTGGCAGAAACTTATGGCTCTGAACTGCCAATAATTCCTATTTCTGGCCAGCGGAAAGTTAATCTTGATATTCTGGCAGAAGCTATCGAAGAATTTATTCCAACTCCAAAAAGAGATGATACTAAAGAACCGATGATGTTTGTGGCAAGAAGCTTTGACGTAAACAGGCCTGGCGCAAATATCAGCGAGATGGTTGGCGGAGTTCTCGGCGGTTCAATAATCCAGGGAATATTCAAAAAAGGCGATGCAATTGAAATGCGTCCCGGAATAAAAATAGAAAAAAAAGGCGGGCAGGTTGAATGGAAACCAGTTGCAACAAAATTATCTGCGATTTTCTGCGGAAGCCAGCCAGTAGATGAAAAAGGGCCTGGCGGTTCAATAGCATTCTCAACTACTCTTGATCCTTCGTTAACAAAATCAGATGCTTTTGTCGGAAATGTTATTGGTTTGCCGGGAAAACTCCCGCCAACAGTTGCAACTTTGAATTTGAAAGTTACTCTGTTCCCTTACGTTATAGGCACAAAGGAAAAAGTAAAAATAGAGCCTTTTAAGCAATATGAGCCTTTGATGCTGAACATCGGGACTGCTACTACTGTTGGTATTGTCCAGGGGGCTGGCAAGATGATGAAATTAATCCTTAAATTGCCTGTCTGCGTAAGAAAAGGCGATAAAGTGGCGATTGCAAGGCAAGTTCAAAGTCGTTGGCACTTAATAGGTTATGGAATAGTTCTGTAAACCATCAGTAACATTTAAATACCATTTCCAAAACCAATCAGCATGGCAAATGAAGAACAACAACTCTTAGTCCCTCTGGAACAATACTTAGGGGCAGGCATCCACATAGGTACGAAATTCAGGACTGCACACATGCATAAATATATTTATAAAATCAATCCAAATGGGTTGTGCGTTCTTAATGTTCAGGACATAGACAAAAAAATAGCACAGGCAGCAAAAGTCCTCGGGAAATTTGCACCCGAAGACATTTTGGTCGTCGGAAGGAGAGAAAACGCATGGCAGGCTGTCAAGGCCTTCGCAAAAGTAACTGGCACAAAATTCTACGCAGGCAGATATCCTGCAGGTGTTATTACAAACATAAACCTGAAAACCTATTTCGAGCCGAAAATAATGCTAGTTGTGGACCCATTCCCAGATAAAAATGCAATACATGATGCTTTAATCTCAGGTGTTCCAGTAGTTGCCCTCTGCGATTCAAACAACACAATAGAATGCATTGATTTCGTTGTCCCGTGCAATAACAAAGGTTCAAAATCAATAGGATTGGTTTTCTGGATTCTGGCAAGCCGATACATGCAGGAACGCGGTTTACTGCCAAGAGATAAGCTAATTGACACGCCTGTAAGTGATTTTATGGCAGAGTAAAAAGGTTTAAAAACTTTCTTTTGATGCAAAACATATGGACGAATCAGACTCATTTGAATTAGGCCGGATTTGCGAAAGGCTAGCCAAAAGCCGTAATGTGGTTCTGAGGTCAGTAAGTTATGCTTCATTAGCATCAGGCCTAGCAGCAAAAGGCGCCATCGATTTAACTAAAAGCAAGCATAGCGCGCAGGGTAGCATGGGGTTAGAAAGCATAAGTAGCAGAATTGCATTTGCATATGCAGGCGTTTTAAATGCTGATCCGCCAATCCTCAGCGAAATATTATTAGTGGAGGACCCACAAAGAAGTATTTTGGTTCAGAGAGGCATGCCAAGACAGTATGATTTTGTTAGAGTTGCTGACTTAAGAGAAAGGGAAGCTCTAAAGGGTTTGCTGAGACAAAGTGCGCATCCCGGTGGAGTTTATCGCGATGCAGAAGTTGTGAGAAGAATATCTAATTTAGCTGGTGTTGAAGCATATCTTGATGGTTTGCTTGGCAGGCAAGTAATTGCAGCAGAGTAAATTAGTCTTCTCCAGACAATA
>DUFN01000003.1 GCA_013331935.1 Nanobdellota archaeon
AGGCTGAAAAAGAGCCGTCAAAGGATAAGTCTGAACGAGTTCAGACAATCTCTGCGAACAGAGACGAACAGGTTGGATTCCATAAAGGCGCGATCTCAACACTATTGAAAGAGCGCGAAGAATTTGTAAAAGTCGTAGGGATTGTTGACGCGCTTCTGAAGGCGCATTTTGACGCCCTGAAGAAGCTGGGCGTGGAAATAAGCACAGTCCAGCCTGCCGAACACAAGAAGAAGGCTTAAAATGAAAATCACATGCCTCGGAGCAGGCCACGAAGTCGGACGAAATTCGTTCATGGTTGAAGGCACTAGGCAGAAGATTGTTTTTGATGCAGGTCTGCACGTAGAAGATGGCGGACTGCCGATTATTCCAAAAGTTCCTGTTGATGCCTGCTTCATAACGCATGGCCATTTAGACCATCTCGGCTCTGCGCCGGTCCTACACAAACGGACAAGAGCCAGGATGCACATGACTGCACCAACTGTTGACTTCTCTGATTTATTACTGCACGATTCCCTGAAGGTTGCACGGATAAAAGAAAGAGACCCGCATTATCATCCAGCAGACATTCTAAAGATGATGCGCGATGTAACTAAGGTAAAATACGGCGAGGAAATCAAGCTAGCCCCTGGATGCAAAATGGAAGTCTGGGATGCAGGCCACATACCTGGCTCTGCAATGTTCCTGTTGCACATAGATGGAAAAAAGATTTTATACACTGGTGATTTCAAGTTAGAGCCAACAAAATTAATTTCCGGTGCAAAACTTCACTCAGAGAATGTGGATTTGATGATAATGGAAAACACCTATTCCACGCGAGACCAGCCTGAAAGAAAGGACGAGGAAAAAAAATTATGGAATACAATTCAATCTACTATTGAAACAGGCGGAAAGGTGCTGATGCCGACTTTCGCATCAAGGGCTCCGGAGATTTTGATGATTCTAGAGCAGTTCGGCGCAAAGTTCCCGATTTATCTGGACGGCATGGCAAAGGCTGCAACAGAAATTGCCCTGAAGTATCCGGAATATATCCGCGATTATAAAAAATTAAAATCTGCTGTGGACATGGCAATCCCACTATACGAAAACGAAGAAAGGAATAATGCAATGAAAGAGCCTTGTATTATAGTTACAACCGGCGGTGCAATGGAAGGCGGACCGATTGTTCATTATATGAAAAATATGTATTCTGACGGAAAGAGCGCAATCATGTTCACTGGCTACCAAATACCAAAGACTGCTGGCAGGTATATGCTTGATACTAACAGGTATATTGTCGGCGCGCTGGACTTCAAAGTGAAAATGAAAATCCATTCGTTCAGCTTCTCGAGCCATGCAGACCGCTCGGAATTGATTAAATTCATACAAAAAGTCAGGCCAAACAAGATTGCCGCAATCCATGGCGATTACTGCGACAAGTTTGCAACGGAAATGAAAGGCAGATTTGGAATAGAGGCTGTTGCGCCTAAGAATGGTGATATAATTAAAATTTAATTAATTCAAACTCATAAAACTTTGCAATCCTTTCGAAAAAGTATTCTATGTTTTTGTAACCTATTCTGAACGCAGATAAATCACTTGCTGTTCCGGATGCAGTATGTTCTTTGTAATTAAATGAATTCTCTGGCCAATAAACCTCACATCTTATCAAGCGACTTGGAGGCAGGCCTTCCGGCGCTGGAAGTTTTGCGACGTCAACCAATGGCATGGCAAACCATCCTTCACTATCAACCAAAACTCTTATAGCCAGACCCTCGTGGAAAGATTTCAGAAAACCACCACTATTTTTCCTGAATCCAAATTCCTGTAATAAGTTTTCGACGCCCATAAACAAACAAAAAATAATAGCTTTATAAAACTTCGATTTTCGCAGAATACAAATCTATTTCTTTTTCTTCAGTTCGGCAGCCCATTTCTCTGAATAGCTGTCTTTCAGCCTATTTGTAATATTTTCTATCTTCTGAATGTCCTTTTCGCCGAAATCTGCACTGGCTGGCTCTTCTGTCTCCTGCGCCTTTTTGACTATGTTCTGCACAAAGGCTGCATTTTTGAGTCTCATGGCGTTTCTGCTCTCTGTGTCCATAAATTTCTGATAAAATACTGGTATTTATTGGTTTCGGCGGTCAATCAAAACTATAAAAGGGTGATTAGCGTTTCGGCGTTATGATTTTTATGTGCACGTTTTCTGTTCCTATCATTCTAACGTTAACCAGTTCAGCTTAAACACTTCTTAATCTTTTGCTAATTGTTTCAGCACGCTCTAGTACCAATTTCCACAACTTGCATTCGCCTTCACGAACCGCGTCAAGGCTGTAATCTGCGCCATGCACTGGTCCTGCAATAATACAAGTCCCTTTCGCACCAGATCCAACTCCAAGTAGCTCTTGCAAATTTAAGTGCGCAACTAATGTCCAGCTTTGCCAAGCTGGCGTCCCGTCTTTTCGAGCATCATATGGCCCAACTACTAACCTGCAACTATGTGGGCTGTCATTGCCTAAGCTACGTTCAAAAACTCTTGGGGTACTTGTGTCTAAACACACATATCCTGCGGCTTTTAATTCTTCACCAAATTGTTCGGGAATTCTATTTTGTTGTGTCATTTTAATTCATCTCTTTTTGACTATAAAAGGGTGGTGGGCTGGCCACTGACGATTAGAATTACCTAAGGAGGTAAATACCCACCACCAACGACTAACCGAAGTCAGTCGCCACTGCTTAACCGGAGCTAAGACAGTAAGTATATGCCGCAGAATAGATATTTAAACCTTTCTATATTTAGCTACTCCTTAGTGAATAAAAGGCTAAAGGCTTATAAATTACTTATAAATAAGCGCGTTAAACAAAACTATGGCATACCAAAACGACGCATATGCTAAAAACAAAGCTTGGGGCGAGCAAAAAGAGCGCGAAGCCGCAAACTTGCTTCAACAGGCCTATCCTGAGATTTTTACGCGCCAAACAGACATTACTTCGCAAGTTGTGCCGCAAAAAGACATAAAATTTCTACCGCCACAGCCAAATCTGCAAATACTCCTGAGGGGCACGTCAAACCCGCCAATTATTGCATGGTGCGAATCAACAAGAAAAACTTATGCAGATTTTATGGCATATCGCCACTCACTTTATGTAAAGCTTAAGACACTTAATGCAATGCGCCCAGACCACTACTTAATCAAGCCGCTGATTCGCAAAATCGATGATACAATAACAGATATAGTTGCAATCCGCAAGCCAGATATGGATTACATCAGAAGCATCCATCAATCTGATATTCACAGGACAGATGGGCAACCTACGATTGGCACTGGCTGGACTGCAATGGTACGCGTAAATGCACATTCAGACTTAATGCGAAGCGGACAAAAAACTTCTGGAACTTTTTTAGAAGCACTATTGGCAACCATTCCAAATCCAAAACCCGTGCCAGTATCAGCTGGCGCATTTGATAGTATTTTTGACTAATATATCAACCAACAATCCTCACGCCTGCCCGTACATAATTCTTATCTCGCATGGCTTCTTTTCTTTTCAAAATGTTTTCGATTGCAGTCGATATCGCATCCTTGGACTGCGGATAATTCAAACCCAAAACCCTTCCGACCGCAGACAAGTTCTCAGCCAGCCTCATGTGCTCTGGCTTTGACGCGAATGATGCAACAACAATAGGGATTTTTCTTCTGCACAGGTAAACATTCTGCATCTCCCTGCCGAGAATTTTAACCCTCTGCTTTCCTTCAAAGGCAAGCAAGTGTGAAAAAGAAACAGCGTAGGATTGTTTGTGTTCTTTCATCATGTTAGCAATTATCGCGTTAAAATTAGAATATCTGTATTTCAATCCGTCTTTTCCAGTCGGCAGCGTTATTTCAAAAATTATATCAACAAACCTGCATTCAGAAGCAAGCCTTGCCAATTCTTCTGTCTGGCAAGAAACCGCAATCAAATCAGAATCTTTGTAAAGGTTTTCTAATTTTCTTACATCAGAAACAGATTTAGCATTAACATAAGTGCCGACAAAAACATTTTTGAAGTTTTTCAGTTCATTTTTCTTTTTTTGTACCTCTGAATTGGTTTTGAATTGATATAAAAATACAACGCCTTGGTATCCGAGCTGGCCTGCCTTTTCAAGCAGCTCCTTCTCATTGCCAGCAGGAATGCATATGTCAATCATAAAAGAAATAGCAGTTTATACCTCTTAAATCTTGCCCAAGGTAGCTTTATAAAATATATAGTTCGTACAAAAATATGTCTGGGAAAAAAGAAACAAACCCTTATGCTTTGTATGCCGCCCAGCCGATTCCAACTGGAAATGCGCGAAGCAGGCTCGAAGAATTGGCAGAATGTGCTCAGGACATACATCCTGCTTTGTATTTCGTAATGCTGCGTGAAAGATTTAATAGCTTGCGAGGACTGCCAGAGTTCAGACAGGTTAGCCTGCTCCAAATCAGCATACTTACAATAGATACTATGGCTCAGACTCATCAATTTCCAAAAAGTTTTGAAGAGAGATTAAGAACGCGCGGTATATTAAAATCTCGTGGCAGAACTTACTAATTATTTATTTCCACTTGGATTTCTTGCCAGCCGCAGTCAAACCTCTGCTTGCCCTGCCTTTCTTATCAGCTATCCAGCTTATTCGTGGGTCTGCTTTTATGACCGGGCTGTCCCTGTCGACTAAAATAACTTCATACCAAATGTGTATTCCGTCGTGTGCAACCCAATAGCTGCTTAGGACTTCGCAGTTTGGATAATTTTTGACTGCCCTTTGCTCTGCGATTCCCTGTGCTGACTGTGCGATATTAATGAACATTCCGCGCTTCTTTGCCTTTCTTCCGCCATGGAAGTGCTCTCTTTTGTGGCTACCCTTTGTTACTCTTGCTCTTACAACCAGATAGCCCTGCTTTGCTTTGAATCCAAGAGCATGCGCCCTGTCAGGCCTTGTAGGATGCTCTAATCGCAGGGTGGCTGGCTCTGTCCTTAATTTAACTAAGAAAGCTTTCCATGCTTCAGTACCGAAATTCTCTTTCGGCTGTTTCCACAATTTTTGCAGGTATTTATGATATCCCATTTGTAATCCTAAGGATAAATTGACTAGAGTCATATCCTTCCGCACAAGGCGACATTGGATGGTTTAAACTATTTTATCGCCTTTAAAAGACTTACTACAACACGCAAAATAATATAAATTCAACGTTACGCTGTTTTTGATGAACTGCCCGGTATGCAATAATTCGGAAAGCAAAAAAATGCTCATCAGAAATCAGGAGACCGGCAGTTCAGAAGACAGGCCCGCCCTCATGTGCAAGGCCTGCAAAACTATTTTTGCTGAAGATTACCAAAAGGATCGCTCTGGGCTATACAGCGAAAACTACGCGCCATGGAGCGATGATTCTGGATATGTTGCGGAAAGCAAGACAAACACATTCAAAAGCCAGCTCTCATTAGCCCTGCCTTACATAGCGCCAAAAGGAAAAAAACTTCTTGATGCGGGCACAGCTAAAGGATACTTAATGACTGCGGCAAGCCAGCTCGGGTTTGACGTGTACGGCTTTGACATATCAAAATCAGCAATAGACTCTGCCAAAAAGGTATTCCCAAACAAAGTTTTTTGCGGAACAATTGAAGATGCGGATTACAAGGACAGCGAATTTGACATGATAACCACGACAGACATATTAGAGCATCTCGTAGATCCGCATAAGTTCATGGAGAAAGCAAGCCAGCTCGTGAAGAAGGGAGGCTTGCTATTAATTATTACGCCAAATTCTGGCTCAATCACGAGAAAAATCCTCAGAAAAAACTGGTACCAATACAAAGAAGAGCACATAATCTACTATAACAAGAAAAGCCTTGCGCACTTGCTGAAAAAACACGGGTTTGAGCTGATTTTCGCGAAGGCAAATACAAAAACATTTTCCCTAAAATACACTTACGAATATGTAAAAAAATACAAAATTGCGGTCATGGGCAGTATTTTCGCAAAGGTATTTCCATTATTGCCTGAATTTGTAAAAAATGCCAGCTTTTCCAACCCAATGGCTGGCGAGATAATCGCCCTTGCCAGAAAAACCTAGTATATTCTGTGCTATCGCAAGGTTTATATTTGTTACTGATAGTGAAAAACTACAAAGGTGATACTATGACTGAAGAAGGAAAAAGTTTCGGACAAATGATAAAAAAAGCTGTAAAAATAATAATCGGGCTGGTAGTAATACTGGTCGGCATCGGATTAGTCTGGTGGTGGTGGCCACAATTTGCCATAGTTGTCAAGGGCATGTTTGGAGTGGTGCTGGCACTTATTGGGCTGATAATTGTTGCGATTGGGTGGACGGATTAAGATGGACCCATTAGAAAAATTAGGTGACCAAGCATTAGAGCTATTAATTGGCGAGAAAGTTACTATGCGCAACCCTGGTCAGAACGCTTTTGTCTCGGGCGTTTTGGTGCCACCCATAGAAGACAGCTCACAATACGGTGTTGCGCTAAGGCACCAACATAGCAATGCAATTAGTGTTCATCTCATACCCAGAATTATCAAAGAGCTCAAAACAACTGATGGCTATGTAATAATAGCAGACTGGGACTCCGCTAGCCCTGACTCTCTGGTTACCTATAGTCTCCCAGATTTAAGGGCAGCAACTTTAGACATCAGATTACGTAAACAAGGTCTTTAATAAACTGATTGATTAATTTTTATTTTATCAATGGTTTTTGTTTTTCTTTCTCAATTATTCGCTTAACATAGAACGAGGAGCGAATAGCCAGCAGCCAAAAACTCATAACAATTAGCTGATATTAAAACCCGAAATCCGGCCTTTCTTTGTTCTTTGACTTTTCTTTTTTTTCCTGCTGTTTTGCTACTTTGGTATCTGTGAAGAGCCATTTGATGACGCTAGTTTTATTGGTTTTTGGTTTTTGGTTTTTGGCTCCCTGATTAATTTCTGCGGGCTTGGAGAACTGAGGACTGGAAACGAAAGGTCTCGCTCTCTGCACCTGGTTGGCCTGCCTCGCTTCAATCTGCTTTCTCCTCGCATCCCGAATTGTATTTACTCTTTTTCTATAAAATTCCTGCACTCTTTTTTGGTATTCAGCATATTCTGCTTTCAAATCGCGTGGTTTCGAACTCTTTGGCTTCCTGAATAGTGCCGGAACTTTCGCAATAGCCAGCAAAACTGCCACAACCATCGCAATTACAAATACAACATATTTGAAATTAAATCCGCCGGCTGGCTTGGCATTGGTTGCTGAAAATCCGCTGATTTCTGTTGTTTCTTTTTTTTCCTCTTTCTTTTCTTCAGCAGGAATAGGAGTTGATGATTTCTCGCCTGCAATCACAAATGTGCTGAATCCCGGCGAATTTGCATAGTAAATCGCATCAATATCATCTGCCCGCACAAGGTAAGTGTCTAATTTCTGCCATCCGCCGAAATATCTATAAAGCGAAACTGTTTTTTTATCTATGTTGTTGTCCTTCAGCCACTTCGGATCGACTCTGAAAGTTATTTTTGCGCCCTTGATTTTGTTGTCTAGGTTTGTTGTATCAACTTCAAAATAGGCAAATGCTTCTTTTGCAGGGATGGCTGGCCCATCTGTTTTTTTCACAACTACTTTTGCATTCTGGACTGCTTCTGTTACTGTAAACTCAATGTCTGTTGCTGCTATTTTTGCTGAGATGGAAATGGACTGCGAGCTGTCCTTTGCAATTTCAGGGAATAGGAAGCTATTTTTGTTTGGGTCTGAGCTTCCTGCACCCATACCCCCTCCGCCTCCACCACTGCTACCGGTTGTTGTAGGATTGCTGGCAGTGTTGCTTATTGTAAAGTTGCTGTCAGAAATATCAGAAACATTGTAAACCCCATCTGTTGCAGTTACGTTAATTCGGTAGCCAGCGCCATTGCTTGCCGTTGCAGTATTCCAGCTGAAACTAGTTTCAGTTGCAGTGCCAAGCAGTGTCCAGCCGGCCCCGCCGCTCATGCCGTAATAAATTGTAAAATTCATCATGTCGTAATCCGGATCGGATGCGCTCCAAGTTATTGTATTTGTTCCGCTCCAGGATTCACTGCCATTCGGCGATGTTATAGTTATATTTGGCGCGATATTAATATTATTAACAAAAATATCTGCAACAGTGCGGTTTGCATTTGCGCTTCCATCCGTTGCGTTTATTAGTATTGTGTAATTGCCATCTCCGGCGGTTGACGTGTTCCAGCTGATTGAATATGGGCTATTTGTATCATTCACAATAAAAGTTGTCTGCGTTGCGTTTTGGTAATAAAAGTTTACAACATCAACATCATCTACATCAATATCAAACATAGTTGCGTTGATTATTATGCCGCCGTTAACTTTTCCCGCAGTCAATGTTGTATAATTTACTATCAAGGGAAAATTTTGTATCGTGATGTTTGTGGAATTAGCCCGCACACCAAGATTTACTCCATCATTAGGCGTTACTGCGCAGAACCAAACCTGATTTTTTTCTGTGAAGCTTGCGTTTGCTGTTGTCAAGTTTTGCAATGTCGTGTTTTCTATTCCGCTGGCAAACCATTGTATCAGCGTTCCGTTCTCTGCATCGCTATTTGCGTCAGAATACGTGTAATTGCAGCGCAGCGTGTCGTTTGTGTACGCGGTTGCTGGCGTAATTGCTATATTTGAAACTGCTGGCGCAGGGTTGCTTATTTGAAAATAGTATGCGCTCCAATTCATATTGCCGGCAGAATCATTTGCAAAAATATTCAGCGTAATATTGCTGGCGGACCAGCCAGCAGTACTAATACTACTGCCCGAAGTGGTATTTGCTCCGTTATTTGTGTTGTACCATATTTTGTCCAGCAAAATATTATCAGAGATGTTAAAAGTTACCAACTGACTGAGAACAATCAGAGAACCATTTGCAGGCGTGTTCAGCACAAGTGACGGCGCTTTTTTGTCAAGTGAGATTAAAGTTTGGATTATATCAATACGTTTGTAATTTATTCCGCTCTCTGAAACTGTTTTTCCGTAATCGTACAAATAAGTTTGTGTTTCGTTTGCAGTAAAATTTCTGTTTAACTCAAGTTTTGCAAACTGCTGAAGCAGTGCAGCTGCTCCCGCAGCATGAGGCGTTGCCATTGATGTTCCATATTTACCAACGTATCCGCCAACATACGAAGTAGAATTTATGCCAATAGTTTGGGTGTTATCTATTCCGCCAGGCGCTAACAAATCAGTAATACTATTCCTATTGCTATAATCAGTTGCAATTCCATCTGCTTTTGTTGTCGCGCCGACTGAAGTTGCGTTTTTTATGCAGGCAGGCGATGCGATTTGTGTCGATGAGCCATCATTGCCTGTTGCTGCAACCACTGTTATGTTTTTTGCTATTGCGCTATTTACAGCGGCTGCAAAAGCTGAAAAATTGCCATCACAATAGCCGGAATATGTCGTACTGGAGCCAAGGCTCATGCTGATTACAGAAATATTATATTTTGTCGCATTGTTCGTGCACCACTCAACACCGGAAATTATATTTGCTTCGCTCCCCGTGCCTGCAGAGTTCAAAACTTTTATAGGAATAACCTTGGCATCAGGCGCGACTCCGCGTATGCCACCGCTTGCTGCGGCAATTCCTGCAACGTGCGTGCCATGCCCGTTGTCATCGTAAGGATTGTTGTCGTTGTTAGCATAATCCCATCCAGACGGCGCTTTTGCGCAGTTTTCATTTGTAAAATTACTCGCTGAGCAAGCGCCAAAGTCCGCGTGCGAGTAATTCAATCCAGTATCTAAAATGCAGATTGTCTGGCCCTTGCCAGTAATATTTAATCCTGCGCTTACTGCAGACCATGTTCTTGTTGCATTCACAAGCTTCGTTGAGTCCTGAAGGAATGCACGCATGGGATGATCGTATTGGATGATTATGCTTTCATCTGCCCGCAATTTTTCGTATGTTTCTTTTGTTATCTCTGCGGAAAACCCATTAATTGTTGAAAACCTGTTTTTTACTGCAATATCTTGTTTGGAAAATGAATTTGCGCCGATTTGCAGACCTTCTGCGCGAAAATCAAATGTTTTGCGCGCGTTTCCATTTTTTTGCGGCTTTTGCATAATTATTACAGAAACTTTATTATTATTTTCACTTTTCAAGGCAAAGTCTGCAGTGCCTTGCTCTGCGTTAAATTGTTTTTCAATTTCGTTTAACGTAAAGTCATTTTTTGTAAATTGTATGCCATCTTTCGCGATAACATTATCTTCCAAACCAGATGAAGCAGTTTGCAATAACACAACTATGAGCGAGAACAACGATAGACGAATAACTAAAGACCGTTCGATCATTTCAAAACAACCTCGCATTTATTTTTGATGCACTTAATCTCGCCGCCACCGCAGTCTAGAGTGCCTGGCGCGCACACTGCGCTGCAGAAAATTGCCCTGCAGTCCGGAGCAAAGTTTTTATTAACAGCTGAATCTGCATGACAGCAAACTGCGGGCGCACAGTCAGAATCAGAACTGCATGAAAGCTTTTCGTCTGGCTCTGCTGGCTGGCTAGAAAAATACAAACCTGCTACAAATAATACAGCAACTGCTGTAATTATGCCAAAGCCTGCCCCCTTCATAGCAAGACATCAATTAAGCAGTATATAAGTTTTATCAAAACAAATATGAGAAATAAAAAAATAAAAAATAAATTAGAGGCTTACCTTCGCCTCTTTTTCTGCATTGTCACATATATCACAATACCAACTACGACTATTAACAGCACTACTAGTAGTGCTGTTGTCTGGCTTGCTGGCGTTGCAGTTGTTCCGCCTACTGTTGTACCTGCCTTGCCTGCCGTACCTGCCTTGCCTGCTGTTGTTCCCGTGGCTCCTGCGGCGAGTTGCTTTCCAGTTACTGCAAATGGGCTAAAGCTATGCGTTATAGCTTCATAATACACATTCTCGCTGTCCTCGCTCTTCAAAGTTGAGCCAAGGTCCACCCATGCGCCGTTCTTCCAGTGCTGTAATGCAATAGTTGTCCTATCAACGTTATTTTCAGTCAGCCAGGTCTTCTTTACTTGGAATCTTATTGTAGCTTTCTGCAGGCTTGACTCTGGCAGGCTCGTTGTAATGTCAAAATAGCGGTATATTGTGTCTGGCGCAATCTCCGCTGATGCGGGCTTGCTGGCAAGCTTTGTCACTGAGAAAGTAACATCGCTTGCAGGGTATAGTGTTTCCAGCACTACCTCACTAACACCAATCTTGCTGCCGTCAATGCTTACTGTCGTCGGCGTGCCTGCGGCTATTGAGGTTAGCAGGGTTGTTGACCTCGGCTCNNACCACCGCCTCCTCCGCCACCAGTGCCGCCAGTGCTTGCTGCGGTTGTTGTTCCTGCGGATGTAAATACAGAGGATCCTATGGATGAGAAATGCGGCACTCTCATGTATGCAATGTTCGCAGTCTTATTTACGAAGCAATAGAATGACGTTACGAGGTTGTCTTCTACACTGCAAGCCACACCATCATCTGTCAGGTAATCTCTGAAGCCCGATGAGTTATATGTTGTTGCTTTGAGGTTAGAGTACTCGTATGTCAGATCGCTTACAGAGTTTCCTGCGCTCTTGTTCCAAATCACATTCATATCTTGGTCATACAGTAATGGTACCTTTATCCTCATACGGCTTTCATCCATACTACTATCTGAGTAAGGCATACCTATTACAACAAAGTCATATGCATCTGCCGGCGCATAGCCTCCAAACTGCCATGTATCTGTCGCAGAGGTTGACGCGGCAGCCTCATCAAATATTGTATTTGTCGGTGGCTTTGCCTGGAACAAGTCATAGTTTATATAGGTTACAGTTATACCTGTGCTTAATATCTTCATTTCCAGATTTACTTTTCCAGCAAGCAGTACTTTAAATGGATTAAAGCTGGCCGCAGTCATGTTTGCAATTACGCAGGCTGTTGATGGATTTATTATGTTGCAATTCTCGCCTGTCGCAGCAGTTCCGTATTTCAGGAATCTCATTTGTATTGGTACTGCTGAAACATTGTAGTCATTGTCTAAGGTTCCATTTGCATGCACTCTTCTAAATCCAAATCCTGCACCGTCATCTAATGTTATGTTTGTAGCATTCAGCTTTAAATTTATTTTCGTTTCAGTTGGCGGGCCATTTCCAAATACAGTTGCCTTTGCCCATGCACCAGTCGTATTAACTACTGGGAAATAGAACGCTCCGCCGCTAAACGTAGTCGAATCAATTATGTATTTTAGCCTTCCAGTGTGCGGGTAATAAACTACTAATTCCATATTTGGCGTCTGCGACACTATTCCACTGCTTGAGTTTGTCAGGTTAAACCTTATTTTTGTAGCGTTCACTGTCAGGTTCGCTATGGGGAAACCGCTATAGAATGAGCCAAACAACGGTTGCATAGTTATATTCATATTCACATCGCTTGTGCCAATAGTTACATTCTGCACCCAGCCGACTGCTCCTGCCTGAATACCCGAAACATTTCCCTGAGAGCCATAAAAGTCAATCAGGTATGTCGCGGATAGCAAAGGTACATTATATTCTGCCAGATATGTACTGCCATTGCACCTGCCGGTGCTCGCGCTGGTATAGTTTAGCTGTGTTGCATTTGTTGATATGGCGATAAGGCTCGTGTCTGCTTTTATTGGCGGCACAAATCCTGAGTATGGCAGCATGCGCGGGTATATCATGCTAATATTAGTTATGGCTGAGGAATTGCCAGTTACACCAATGCAACCCCACATATGTTTTGTAGTTATTGCTGTGTTTGTGAATACATTAATATTGCGGCCTTCAGTTGCAGTCAATGTGCCAAGGCTTGCATTTGACTTGGGCGGCATTGCGCATGTTGTTGCATTAAAGAACGTGCTTCCGCACATTGCGCCTGAGCCAAATATATTCGGACTTCTTACAATCATCACGTTGTAATCTCTGCCGATAGGAACAACTACTTGTGCGTTAGCGTAACTTCCCAGCACCGCGCTTGTTATCGGGAAGCCTGAAGAAATATCTGTTACTTCATAGCCAAATAAGTGGAATTCTGAAGCATTCCCTGCGCTGATGTTGAGCGTTGTAGCTGGCTGCAGGTTAAATGTCGTCCCGTTTATGCTTGGCATTGCGTTAAATACATCAATACCATCTCCTAGAGTTGCTGGCGAATACATAACGCCGAGCAATGGCGGTAATAGCGGGCCCGTCTNNAAGGCTTGGAAAACTGGCGTGCCTGCATAATACTGCGTTTGGTTGTAATAAATTAACTTCATAGTATATTGTGCACCCGAAACATAGCCGGTTGCATTTACGCCCTTGAACCTAAAAGTTCCATTTCCTTCTGTCAGCACTGAGCCAGCAATCATTTCTACTGGCGGGCCATTTGTCTGCGTTGCGTATCTATATATAGTAACATTTGTGCTATTTACAAAATTAGCAGATTCATTCTTCACTGAGCCTGCATACTGGAAATTAACTGTAAACTGGTTGCTGAGATTTTGGGCTGTGGTTGTTTTGTTCAAAATAACAGTAAAATTGCCCAGCTGACCAGAATCATTTACATTCATGGAGATTAATTGCAGTGTGTCTCCTGCGTTTGCTGCAGTTATGTTGAATAAAAAGCTATGCGAGGATTCATTTGTAAATCTTGTTGCAGTTGGGGTCGCAGGGTATGTCCACGTCGCTGAATTTGATGTATTAGCAAATACCCAGCCAACAAGAGAAGTATCATTAGAACCATTTGGATTTTGCGCAACAGAATATGTTGCACCTGCAGCGAATGTGAACGAGACCTGTGTGATGTTTCTTGGCGCGGTGTTATTTAGTGTACCAGCACCATACGAATAATTATGAATGCCATCAGAATTATTTGTCCACAGCGTTATGTTAAGCCGTATCTGTTCGTTCTGATTTATAAATCCATCAGGAAAACCCGATGCCCAATTCGCAGTGATATTTGTTACGTTCAGCGCGTTCGCTGACGAAATTCCACTCAAAACTAATACAGTTGCAAGCACTATAATCGTTACTAATTTATTGGCCATTGCTTACCTCAAGATTTTTTAAGAAATCAGGGTTTATATATTTTTGTTTTTTTAATCTGGAGTGAAATGACTTGCAAAGATATTTCGAAATGAAAGTTTAAACAAATCGAAATAAATATTTTAAAAATTATTTTTTGGAAATATTTTGTAAAAACTTTTGCATTTCCGCGCCGACAGATTTTTTAAAATTTTCTAGATGTTCTTCTGATGTGCCTGCACTTGCAAGCCTCAAATGCGCAGATGCC
The DNA here is from genome assembly GCA_013331935.1 of Nanobdellota archaeon. GTDB lineage: Archaea > Nanobdellota > Nanobdellia > UBA10117 > UBA10117 > UBA10117 > UBA10117 sp10117u. The sequence goes on from DUFN01000003.1 coordinate 14,265, forward strand.
ATAACTTCTTCGAGGCGCATTGACTGCTCCCATCTTAATCTTTTTTCCAAGTCAGTTACCCTGCCGGTCTTCTGCCTGCGTAATTCTATTCTGGCAAGCTGATCAGTCTGCGTGCAGTGGACTGCAATCCCATAAGCACCATGGTGGCGCGCAGTAACCGCTTCTCTTTCTTCAGGCGAGACAACATCAATTATAAAAACAATCCCGTCTTTTGTTGGTTTCGGATTTCCACTCATGTGCCTGTAAAGAAAATGCAGGACGCCAAGCGGAGCTCCGAAAGTGCCATTCGGCCGTTTAATTCGGAGATGATCTCTTATCTGCGCTTCGGTCAGCCCGTGCCCCTGATTCGCGGCAGGCCAGTATTCCCTTACAACTAGGCCCATTTCATAAACTGCAAAACCATTTTCAGACGCCCAGCCAGCCACAACATTTTTACCGGAGCAGGTTGAGCCTGAAACCATTATTGCAGTCCTATATACCTCATCAGAAACATCAGTCGCCATGCTGGTATTATTTAGTGCATCTTTATAATTATTTATAGTTTATTGGAAACAAATCACTTGAAAGACACTTGAAAAAGCTTAGAAAGATTTATTTAGCCTGCCTGTTTAGCAGATTCATGGCTGAAAAAAATTATCTTGAAACTCTAACTGCAAAAACAAAAAAAAACTATTTGACAATAGCACTTGTTATTGGTGCATTAATTCTCATAGTTATATTTGCAGTGTATTTTTCCGGTGCTGAAAAATCTTCAGTCCCAAGTTCTCAACCCTCTGAGCCAGCAAAACAAACAGAACTGAGAACTGAAAACAGAGAACTAATCACCACTGCATATGCAGCCCCAGCCACAAACCACTTCGGCGTCATTAACGCACAGAAAGATTTCGCTGGAGTAAAAGAGGCAGGCATCACATGGGACCGGGCTTACCCAGGGCCATTCAATTGGGAAAAAGTCGGCTTAGATAAATTTGACTGGAAAACTGCTGATAAATACGTAGAAGCAATCCAGGAACAAAATCTAAATATTCTCGCAACAATCTGGCCATTTAACTCAGCAGACCAGGCAAAATGCTATGCCAGTGAAACCACGCTAGATTATGGCGAACTGGCTGGCCAGCTTGCCACAAAGCGAAGGAAACCCTGCGACATGGATTCTTACAAGTTCTTCGTAAGCGCATTAGTTGAAAGATATGATGGCGATGGGGTGCGGGATATGCCGGGCCTGAAGTATGGAATCAAGCACTGGGAAATTGCATCCGAGCCAGATGTCCAGCTGACTGGCACCGGAAAGATTTTCTTCCAGGGCGAAGGTAAAGACTACGCGGAAATTCTGAAAGCATCATATTCTGCTGTAAAAACTGCGGATTCTTCTGCAAAAGTCCTAAATGGCGCAGTTTCAAAAGATGGTATCGGCTCTGTTTTCTGGAAAGATGTTTTCTACAATGCAAAGGACAGCTTTGACATTGCAAACTACCACTGCGCAGACTGCGATGACAGCGCAAGAATTCAAGAGTTCAGGAATTTCATTTCTCGGGAAGGGATTGACAAGCCGGTATGGCTGACTGACTTTTCAATAATCGGCGCAAGCGACAAAGAGCAGTCCAAATTCGTGTTCACTGCATATCTTACTGCGCTTGGAAAAGGCGCTGACAAGGTCTTTTACGGAAGATGGGCAGAGACACTTGGAGGAAACCTTGCGAAGGCAAACATCATAGAACTGCCAAGCACAAAGAGACCCGCCTTTTTTACATTAAAAGCATTGATTGGGAAATTGGACAATTATTCATCTGTAAAAATAGTTTCAGACGAGCATTATGAATTTAATGTTCCTGGAAAAGCAGTCCACGCGTTCCTGAAATCAACGGACTTGCAGGCTGACCTGCAGGGTGACGTTGTAAAGATGGACTACAACGGTACCATAAAGAATGATAAAATGTATAATATAGCTGGTGCGGATGTGCCAATAGTGCTTGAAAAGGCCTGATTTTTAATTTTGGGCTTTTTTTATTGTGGAGCGCAGGGTTTAAAACCCCGCACTTTAGTGCGCTCCATAATTCAAAAACTCGCCATTTAGGCGAGCATCGCAAAACCACGGGCTTTAGCCCGTGGATAACGTGAATTTGTTTCAAATTCACGGAATGGAAAAATTGCCATGCAATTTTTTCATAGATGCGAGCGGCGAGTTTTTGTTATTTTTTCCAAAACAGCTTTTATTTCTTTTTCGCCAAGGCTTTCATCTATGCTGGGATAAAGAATATGCTCTTCTTTCATATTATGGTCGCCAAGAATTCTGAGCAATTCCTGCTCTGCACCAGTGCTGTCCTGCACAAGGGAAATTCTGCCGTCAATTTCCTTAAGAAAGCTTTTGATTTGCAGATGCTCAAAGCGCATGGCTTCTGTAGGCCCGCCATCCTTCATTCCGGTGCGCTCTTCAAAAAGCGGAAAAAGTATCTCTTCCTCCCAGACAATATGCCTTTTTAAGCCGAACGAAAATTCTGAAAAAAGCTTTTTTGCTTCGGCTGGCCCGCTGTGGCTTGCTTTTTGAAATTCCTTAAAAAGCCCATCAAGCCTGTCATGGTCTGCGCTCATGAAATCAAAAATCGTTTGCATTTTACTCCTGATAATACCCTGTATTTCCCAAACTTAGGGCTATTTCAGCTTTCTTTAGCTCTTTTCCTAAATAAGCTATGTGTTGCTTGCCTTTGAACCATTCCAAGCCGTGTTCTTTTTCGTATTTGAAAATCGCGGAGTAAATATCCTGCGCCCGCCTGCCTTTGAAAACTTTCAGGATTTCGTGCTCGTAATTGCAGACAGCAACCTGTATTTCCCAGAATTCGAAATCAACTTTTATTAAAGTATAGCAACCGAAATCATTGTCGTGGTCCTTGTAGTCATCGTATGGCTTGCAGTCTATTATTTCAAAGTCCTTGTGCAGTTTCTTGTCCTTTACCCATGCAGGCCGTTTTGGTGTGTCCATTTTACTACTAAATATCGAAACCTATTAAAAGCGTTGCTTCGCCGTTTGCTGTGTTGATATTGTACTTTTTGGCAAGGAAATCATGAGCTTTTTCTGATGGAGAGGATGACATTACATTTTTCCTGCCTGAATTTTCAAGCTCTGGGAAAGGGACTGCTGGGAAAACCACGCCGTCCTCGGTTTCAAAAACTATATCTCCTGCAGGCCCGCGGAAGTTGGAATTATGCACTGCGCATAAAACAAACTTTCTTTTCAGGCAGGCAAGCACCCCGAGATTGTTCGGCTTTTCCAGCTTTGCGATTTTTTCTCGGTCTTCATTTTCCAGAATATTAATATTTGAAAGGCCTTTGAGTTGCTTTAGGGTTTGGATGGCTTGTGTTGGTTCTTCCATGTTTTGAAGAAAATAGATAAATTAAAAAGAGTTTTGAATAGCCTCGCTCGGATTCGAACCGAGGTCCCAAGGTCCAAAGCCTTGTATCCTTGACCGTTATCCTGCGCCCGAGCTTTGGGCGGTCGAAGACCGTCCGCCTTTCTTTTTGGGTGCCCGGGAGCCTTTTTCTTTCGCGAAAGAAAAAGGGTGCCGCACTGGACGACGAGGCTATATCTATGTACAAGCTATTTTAGTTTTAAAAGTTATCTAACGCGCGGACATGCACAAGTAGCTTTAAAAACCAGCTCCAAACATCCGCATATATCATGCCAACTATAACAATAGGAACGTTATCAAGATGCGCGCCTGTCATGCTAAAAGCTCTGTATGCCCACCAGATTGTGCCACTGGCGCAATTCCAAACAGCAGGACTTGTTGCAAAACTGCACAATGTTATTAGTGAGGAAATTGCGGCAGGCCTTATCGAACGGGGCATCTCAATGCCAAAAGACAAAGTACCTATGCTGGGTGAAGGTTTTTCAAAATTAGCTGAATATAATCGCGCGCTTGATGCCTGCTGCTTCTTTGCAGATTCCAGCCTTGCCGACGCACTGTGGGCTTGGAAATCACATCTAAGCCCTTTCCGGCAGAACATCCTGCAGAGCAGTGAATATTTTTCAAACATGGAGGCGCTATCTGGAGATTATGCTATCTTGGGTGCTGGCGCATTCATTAAAGAAAATCTTGCGTTAGAGATGCCAACGAACACTGCAGAGAAGCTTGCGGGCCATCTCAAGGTCGCTGCAGAAATAAAAGCAGAGCTCAGACTGCGGCCCGCGCATGATGCGCTGGCCAAGCTGGCAGAAAATGCAAGCTATGTTCTTGAGGCATATAGAAAAACTTTGGAATTCAGAGAAGATTTCCGCAGGCAAATACAATTCACAGCAGAGGCATACGGAGTTACATCGCACATCGGAAGAACAATGGTTTACTTCCTTAATGCACCATTGAACAGCCATTAACGCGCATCACAAACATTATAAACTTCTTAATGCACATAAAGGCATGGCCGCAAAACCAAATCTTCCGGAAATTCTAGCAGTCCTGTTCATAGCGATAGTTTTATTCACCGCAGTAAAGGAGGCAATGCCTTATGCAACACTGAAGGAAGGAAAGATAATTCCAGTCAGCGATTCATGCTATGATTCTGATGGCGGAGAATTTACAGACATAGCTGGCACGTGCTCTTATGTCCGCGGAAATTTTACAGACTACTGTAACGCGCGCGGGCGGATAGTTGAATATATCTGCGTCCCGAATGATACTTGTTCGCACAGAGCGCAGTCCTGCAGGCTTGGCGAGATGTGCGTCGATGGTGCGTGCGTTGTAAAGTAGTGACGCAATCTTTTTATATCGCCGTTTTTAGTAAGTAGCAAGGGAGGATGGCTATGAAATTTAATACAAATTTAGCAATAGCATTAGTAGCATTAGCAGTTGTCGGCATATCTTTTGCCAGCAGTGCAAATACTGGTTTTGGAGTAATCAACAGTTACGGCGTAGAAATAAATCCAGCTAATGTTGCCTGCGCAGATACAGATGGGTCTAATGCAAATACATTAGGCGCGTGTTCAGACAGCAGTGGAAAAACATTAACTGACACATGCGGAGATTACGGCCCATATGTAAGCGAAGCATTCTGTTCCGCAAGCAACAAGTGCGCGACAAAAATGATACTTTGCGATTCAGACAAGCTGTGCAAAAACGGCGTTTGCGTAGTTGTTTAATTCTTTTTTGATATTTTATTTATATTTATTTTATTGGTTCTGCTAGCCATTCAACTTCTAAGTCTAAGGCTTTGCAAATAATTTCTAATCTATTCCTGTGCGGAACATACCTATATACTTCGCACTGATTTATAATAGAAGCTGCCAAATTAACTGTTCTTGCAAATCCTCGCTGTGAAAGCCCTTTGCTAAGCCTTTCTGCCAGCAGAATATCTCCAACATATGCTAATCTCAAATAACTGTAATCTATTGGTTTTCTAAAATGCCTTTTGCCTTCGCCAAACAATGGAGTGCTATCTGCATTCAATCTGTGGATTAATGCTGGAATTAATTCAAGCTTTTTTGCAACATCATATACAGTGCCGAAATTAAACGGTATATTATTTCCCCTGCGCACCAAGAAGTCGCGATACCACCGCCTGCTAGCGCCCAAGCTCTTTGAAAAAGCCTGCGGACTGGTAAACCCTCTCTGCCGCATTATTTCTTCCAGCCTTTGTTCTGCTGTCGCATATGCCATGCGCAGAACACCTTTGGTATATTTTTAAGGCTTTGCCACGCAAATTTAATATTTAATATTGTGTAAAAAAAATCAGATATTCGCAATTTTCATGCAGTTCTTCTGGCTCATAAATCCGGGCCCGCCACCACAGCACATTGATTTGTTGTCCAGAGGATTGCTTTTTCCGCTGACTTCACGGCTGTCGCACATGCCATCACTATCAGAGTCCCATGCGTGCGGATTTGTGCCAAGTTTTGCTTCCATGCTATTTGTAAGCCCATCTTTATCAGAATCAACAGTATTTGTGGCGTAAAACAGCCCGCTTATTATAATTGCAGCAATTATTCCAGTGGCGATTGATACTTTGAAGTTGTCCATTTTAATTCGCTTATTTGCGCGAATATATAAATTAGCTTGGACATAAATATAAAATATATGTCCGAAATGCTTATATCCTTTTAGCGCAGATTGTTTGCATGTCGCTAAATCCCTTTAACAAAGAGCTTTTAGAATTTTTGTACGCGCTGACACTGCAAAAAAGAATCTTGACCGCAAAACAGGCAGGCCCGCTGGCAGGCGTGTCTGACAGGACAGCAAGAAGGTGGTTTTCTTTTCTCAGGAAGCAATGTTTTGATTATTATAATTATATTGACAGCCGGAGCATTGGCCTTGAATACCACGAAGTGCTTTTATTTAATGTAAAAAATGAGCAGATTTACAGCATAATCCCGCACAGAACATACCTTATGAAATGCATTGATTTGGCTGGCCTGAAACCATTCACGCAGATATCGTACTGGATTCCAAAAGAATCCATGGCAGAATTTGAGATGTTCTGGCGGGCGGTTGAAAAGACAGGGCTTGCCTCATGCAAAGTCATGCATCTCGAGCCGAGAGCAATATATTATTCGCCATTTCACAAAACCCTGTCTTCAGCAGGAATTAATCACGATTACGCGGATGCAGATTATGGTTTTTTTTCAAAAATACTGGCAGACAGAAAAGAAAAACAGGTATTTGAACCTTTGCTGATTCCGCTAATATTTGAATCATTTCTTGAGAACTGGAATGCGCGCATTATTTGGTTCAACATAAAACAAAAAATAAAAGGTAAGGAAAAGGCATATTTTGGCAGGCAATCTGATGCGCCAGATGAAATAAAAATAAATATAATCAGAGAAAAGCTGAATTACCTATGCGATAATTATGAAAAATTCATAAGGCAGGCAGATATAGATTACGCTCCATTTAATTCTGACGGTTTTATTACGGTTTTGCTGTATTTCAAATGCAATTCAGATATTGCGAAACTTGCAGAAAAGACTGCATGCCACACAACTAGGCTTTATGTGCGCAAATCTGAAAAGATAACTTCCTTTTATTTTATGACAGATGCGCTTGGTTTTAATAAAATCCTGCTTGATTTGGCTGGGGCTGGCTGCAGCAATATGCACGTTTCAATAAAAAATAGCGGCGCAACTAGCCATTATTACAAAAAGAGAAAGATAAAATTCCCGTACAATGATATTTTTATACCAGAAACATGCGGATGGAAGTTTGAATTAAATAAATACCTGCATGAATTGGAAAAACTAAGCTGATTATTTTATTGGTTCTGCCAGCCATTCAACTTCTAAGTCCATGGCCTTGCAGATGGTTTCTAATCTGTCCCTATGCGGAACATACCTATATGATTCGCACTGATTTATAATCTGAGGCGCCAAATTAACTTTTCTTGCAAGCCCTCGCTGTAAAAGCCCTTTGCTCCGCCTTTCTGCCAGCAGAACATCTCCAATATATGCGAATCTCAAATATCCATAATTTACTGGTTTTCTAAAATGACTTTCGCCTTCGCCGAACAAAGGAGTGCTACCTGCATCTATTTTATGAATTAATGCGGGAATTAAGCCAAGCTTTTCAGCAATACTGCACACAGTGCTGTAAGTAAGCCGTGAATTCTTTGCTCTGCGATATACGAAAGTAAAATACCAACTTGAGCTATGGCCTAAGCTCCTTGAAAAGGCTGGCTGGCTTGTAAATCCCCTCTGCCGCATTATTTCTTCCAGCCTTTGTTCTACTGTCGCATATGCCATGCGCAGAACACCTTTGGTATATTTTTAAGGCTTTGGCTAACTCATCATGCTAGTCTCAATAACTGCGCCAAGAAGTATTAATCCTACAGAAATGCCGAATAAAACCAGCGCATCCTGCAAAGTCCTGTCCTTTTTGTACGCACCGAGCTTATTCGGGTCAAAGCAGATTGAAATCAGCGAGCCTGCAATCGCAGCGCAGAAGAACGCAAGAAATTCAAGGGCTGTATGCGGAACAAATGCTAGAAAGCTTGTAATTTTTCCGAAACTGCCGATGAAAACCCCCAAGACAGAGGCATTCCACGCAATTATCAGCACAGAGCCGGAGCCGTAAATCAGGGACAAGACCAAAACCATCATAACTATTTTCAAATTATTCAGCGCGATTGTCGTGAAAGTGGCCTGCGCGAATGAAAAATATCCGATTAGAGTTGAGAATGGCTGGGAAAGAACTTTTACTTGTTTTGAAAAGAAAAACTGCGATGCTGATGTTGGAAGAATCAGGTACCAGAATAAATAACTTATCGTAACGCCGAGGAAAAATAATCCCATGATTAAAATTAATTTTTTATTTCTCTGCCAGAAAGTCGGCGCATTTACTACGTCAATAATTTTGTTGAGGAAAGCAACGCCTGCAATTGTAATGAACAAAACCCCTGCAAGGCTGGCATCCTCTGGGAAGACAAACAAGCCGATAGAAGTGCCAATCATAGAAATACAGAAGCCAAGGACAACTGCATACAAAGGCTCGCGCCAAACCCATTCTGGCTTTATTATGTTCTCAATCATAGTCATAATACAAAATGACTTAATATAAAACTTAGTTGCGACTAGCTGAGGGTTCTTAGAAAGTTTTAAATAGCCAAACTAGTTTTCAAAAAATCCACGGCCATGGCGAAATATAGAATAAAACATTCAGAGACAGATACGCATATCGTTTACCGAAAATTTACTTATGAACGGCAGAAACAGCTCGGATTAATCGGATTTCTCGCAGTAGTTCTGATGTCTGTGGGAATTTTTCTGTTGATTCCGACACCAGAAGACATTCTTACAATCGGCGCAATTGCAAACTTTCTTGCAGGCCATTACGCTTTGGCAAATGGAAAAAGCATTTTCTACGCATTAATTCTGTACAAAGGCTCTGGCGCGCTGTTGATGTTAATAGCAGTAATTCTTGGCGGAGCTTACATAAAAAACATAATGCTAGCAAAAATAGGAATTAAAAATCAGCGGTGAGTAATAACTGAAACTGCAACATTCTCTGCCAGAACTTCAATATCGAGCAGTTCCTTCTCAACTTTTCTGATTTCAATTTCAATTTTTTTAACTGCTGTTGTCTGCCTGGCCTGCTCGAGTGCAGAACCGCAGTCAGGGCATAAGTATTCAGATTCCAATGCCTCTTCGTGAAGAAATTTCTTATTGCATGCCCTGCATTCAAACTCAAACTGCTTTTCCTCTTCAAGCTGTTTTTTCAGCCTGTCAAGATGCTTCAATTTGGCTACTTTAATCAGGCCTGAAATCCTTTCATAATCAAGGCTCCAAAAGTAAAGATACCACCATTTCTTTTTTTCGTCCTTCTTTTTCTCGTATCTTGTAACGCCTTTTTCCATTAAATCGTAAAGTAGCCTTCGCACAGCGTTAACTTTGACTTTAAGGATTTCAGCTATTTTTTCCTCAGGGATTGCCCTGTGCTTTTCGAGAATATGTATGACATTTTCAGTAGGCTCTTCGATAAAAAGGCCGGATTTCCTTAGCGTAGCCATCACGTCAATTTTGGGAATTGGCGGGAGTTTCTGTACAGGCGCTTTTGGCTGGGCTTTTGGCTTGGCCTGCTTAGAAGCTTTTGAATGGGATTTTTTAGGATTTTTCGGTTTTGTCATGGTTATCTTTCGTTATTACGCTATCTGTTATTCTCTATTGCAGTATATATTTCAGAATACACTTCTATAAAAACATTTCCTAAAAATCAAAGATTTTGATTATGTTTGCGCTATTGAAATATGATAGCGCGGTTTTTTAAAATGCGGATCAAATGCACATTATCAAACTAAGGCTTTCATCAAATACTGCGCGGCAACAAACATGCCATCCACAATCCTTATAAATTACATGGGCTAAAAATAAATATGGAAACTGTAAATCTAAATGCGATCTATGAACTGCTTTCAAAAATGAGCCAAAAACTCGAAGAAATAGATATAGAAGTTCATGAATTAACTGAAAAAGACCGCGAAATCGCGCCAGAATACTTTGAAAAACTAAAAAAAATATCTAAAAACGGCGGGAAAACTTTTTCAAATAAAAAAGATTTTATCGAGCACATAAAAAATCTTTAAAATGGATTATAAAATTTCTGATAATCTATCTGGCATTTTGCAAAAGCTAAAACACAAAGACAAAGTAACACATGATGTGATTATTAAAAAAATTTATGAAATTGTAAATTCGCCCGACATTGATCATTATAAAAATCTAAAATACGATTTAAAAGATTACAAAGAAGTCCATATTCGAAAATCTTTTGTGTTGGTTTTTAAATTTGATATTGCAAATCAATTAATTGAATTTGTTGATTTTGAGCATCACGATGTTATTTTCCCAAGGCGCGCCTAAATCGCTAATTTAATCAGATGCGGCAGTATCACATTCCCAACTAATAATACCAAGCTAGCCACACTAACAAATCCAAAAATCTTCATAGCAGTCTCTTTCTTTTTGATTTTCCTGCTCAGGACAAGCTGGAGCATCCTTCCGCCGTCAATCGGTCCAAGCGGAAGCAGATTCATTATCCCGATTCCGATGTTAAAGACAAAAATCCAGTAAAGCAGGGTTCCGAGTTCAAAAAGCCCGAAATATGGATAGGACTGCCTGAAGTTAATCCCGACAAATGCCTTTCCTTTTGTGTTCGGATTTTCAGCCGCAGAAACTTCATATGTTTTTTCTGCTGTCGAAAGGATTATCTTATCGCCTGGTTTTATTTTTGACATCTCTCTTGCAAAATCAGATGTATATTTTATATCAACATTATTGATTTTGTAAAGGACACTTCCTGCCATGATGCCTGCCATTTCAGCAGGTTGGCCTGCCGCAACATCGTGAATGTAAATGCCGTTTGCGAGGGGCATCAGCGCAAAATTAGTTACGAGCAGAACAATTAACGCAGTAACAAAGTTTGCAAAAACTCCTGCTGAAAAAATCGACAGCTGGACCATTAATTTCTGCCTCTTTAATTTTTTTTCAGGCGGCTCAACAAAAGCGAGAGGGAGGAATGCCATCAGCCCTACGCCTACTGATTTTAATTTTAATTTCCATGCTTCGCTTACAATGCCGTGCATGCCTTCATGCACAACAATTACTACGAACAAAGCAATGATGCCATACCAAAACGGCACGAAAACAGAGCCGGGAATTCTTACGCCGGGGATTATCAGGCTGACACTAGGCGCCGCAGCAGGCGATGTGAAAATCTTGAAGACTGCAAAAGCGAGATACGCAAAAA
>DUFN01000022.1 GCA_013331935.1 Nanobdellota archaeon
GTGCGGGGCGAAGGTGAGCAAGCCAGTCGCGCTTGCTTCAAAGAGCTAATATTTTTACTATTAATTCTAAAGTGGTTACAGTATAGAAAGATTTAAAAGAGAGTGACCCTTATTAGAGGGGCTAAAATCTTCTAATAAGGAGTTTCTCCCAAGTTAATGGGTGCTTCATCAGACCCTCTTTCATTGCAGGAGTTTTCCCTTTATTCTTCCAAATTAAATTTCTGTAAACCTGAAAGATGTCAAGCCTGTTTTCCACATTTTGCCTTTTCTTTGAAAAGGCTTTTGTCTCCCGTACATAAATTGGAATTCTTTCTCGCAAAGTTCCGCAATAACTATCGATTTTATGCATAGTTATTTTTTCTCCCATCATTCTTCCAAAAATATTTCTTTTCTCAAGAGCAATAACTATCTGATTTTCTCTAACTTTGATAACCTGCGCGTAATCAGCACAGTTTTCATCAAAGTTGTTTTTTATCGCCTCAATATTTTGGTCATTTCCGTCTGAAATTATTTTTAGCTTGTGCCTTTTGGTTGGTTTTCTCATTCTCTTTTGTATCAGCCCATAAAAGTCATCGCATGTTTCTTCATTCCATTTACCGACGACATGTCCGATATGCAGACTGCTATTGCGCTTCAGCGCAATGTAGCTGTAGGTATTCCCATAGCAACTGAACGGGCGAAGTTCTTCGGCAATTCTTTTTTGTTTTTTTTAACAAAAGTCCAGATTTCATCAACTTCAATCGGATTCAATTTCAAGTCGTGCAGGAAAAATTCATTTGTCTGCCTTGCATGGTTAGCCATATCTTCTGCAAGATTTCTTATTGTGTCGAGCTTATGGTGTGTTGCTCGTGCAACTGCCCTAAAACTTAATTTTTCCGTAAATAATTCGCATATGCGAATTATTTCTTTCTTTCTCATTTTTTTATGATACAAGGGCGTTCCAATAGTTTCTATAAACTGCTTTTCGCATGTAATGCATTTATAATTCTGCAATTTTTTCCTGAAGCCATTCCTCTTTATATTTCCCTGAAACTTTTTATTATGGAACCTGCATTTTTGGTTGGGACAAGCAATATTTATTTTTGCAGTTTTTCTCATCTTGTTTTACCTCCTTTCATCGATGGTAAAACAACGTTTCCCTAGTTTATAAAACCTCTTTTTTAGGGGTCACTCTCTGGAATATAGGAAAACCTGTTCCTTCTGGCGTGCATAAGCCTATGGTTTGGAGCGAAATTGCGCGCGCAATTTTGCCTGAACAGGTTGACGGAAAGTTATAAATAAGTCTGATTTTAAAGAATAACATGTTTGGCGGATTAGGGGGAATGGACCCAAAGAAGATGCAGGCAATGATGTCCAAGATGGGCATCAGGCAGGACGAAGTTGAAGCAACGAGAGTTATAATTGAGAAGGCAGATGGGAAGATTGTTATTGATAATCCAAACGTGGTAAAGATAACGATGCAGGGGCAGGAAAGCTGGCAGATTACAGGAGAAGCACGTGAGGAGGCGCCTGGTATTTCTGAATCAGATGTTGCGATGGTAGCGGAGAAGAGTGGCAAGTCAAAGAAAGAAGCACTTAAGGCGCTGGAAACTGCGGAAGGAGATATTGCTGCGGCAATTATGGAGTTATCAAACGACAGTTAAATAAGATTAAATAACTTTTTTGATTTCCTTTAAAAAGGGTCTGTTAACGCAAGATATTTATACCTAGTATTGTTGATGTGAGTCTAGACTTATTATGCATGGATACGATTATAAAGGAAAAAATTAGTGCTGACCATCTGCTTTATGTCAGCCTCAAGTATACGAAAACGTGCGACGTTATTATTAATTTGCTTCTTAGATGGCATGCGATGATAGATTTGGCTTTTGAGCGGCTTATTGACAAGGCTAAGAAAATGAAAAAGTGGAAGCCTGTGCCTGACGCGCCCCGCGCTAAATTGGTACAACTGAAGCAGATTTATGCAGGCGTGTCGCCTGTGGCAGAAACTCTTGATTTGTACGAGTTGTTCAGGGACGTTGAAAAGTTGGATAAGGTGCGCGAAAATGAGTTTCGCAAGGGCGTGAATCTGAAGGTGAGCTATCGAGGGCAAGTCGTTAATGTTAATCTCGATAAACTGAAAGAATATTCGGAAATTTTAGAAAGGTTTATAAGTTATATCAAATAACACTCTTTTATTCTACAGCCTCGCTGTAGGTAGTTCATGGCCAAATTGTTAACTATTATTTCAGGCAAGGGCGGAGTTGGTAAGACGACCACTGCTATCAACCTTGGCGCAGCGCTGAATTCGTTTGGAAAAGAGGTTATTGTAGTAGACGCTAATTTGACAACGCCTAATGTTGGTTTGCATCTTGGGGCTCCTATTGTTCCTGTTAATCTTAATCATGTACTCTTAGGGAAAGCTAAGATTTCTGATGCGATTTATGAGCATGAGTCCGGCACAAAAATTATTCCTAGTTCTCTGTCTGTTAAAGAGCTGCGACGCCTGAATCCCAAGAAACTGCGCGAGGTTGGTAAGTCTCTGCGCAAAATGGCAGATTTTGTGCTTTTTGATGCGGCTGCTGGTCTGGGCGAGGAGGCGGTGAGCAGTATTGAAGCAGCTGACGGACTTATTTTGGTGACGAATCCTGAGATTCCTGCGGTGACAGACGCGCTCAAAACAGCTAAGCTTGCGGAGGAGATGGGCAAAGAGGTACTGGGTGTTATTGTTACGCGTGTGCGTGGTTTGAAGAGCGAGATGCCGATTTCTAATATTCGTGAGATGCTTGATTTGCCTATACTTGGTGTTGTTCCTGAAGATTATCGCATGCAGGAAGCTCTGGTACAGAAGGACGCTTTGATTCACATTAGCCCGCGCAGCAAGGCGTCACGGGCATACAGGAAGATTGCGGCTAAGCTTGCAGGCGTTTCGCATAAAGAGCCAAGCTTATGGGTGCGGATGTTTTCGTGATAATACTTTTTCTTTATTTTTCGTAGGGCTTGCCGTTTTTCTTAACCTCGAAAGTTATCTGATTTTACTTCCTAGAGCGATTTCTTTTTCTGGTTGAAGAATTGCGATTATTGATTCGTCATCATTTACTGCTGCGAGAGTCATTCCCTCGCTTTTGACGCCTCTTAATGCGACTGGCTCAAGATTTATGATAAATACGCCTGATTTGCCTTCTAATTCTTCTTTTTGGTAGTGCTTTTTCAATCCAGCGACGATTGTTCTTTTGCCTATTTCTTCTCCGAATTCTACTTCAAGCACATAAAGTTTGTCGGCTTTTGAATGGTCTTCTACTTTTACTATTTTGCCGACGCGTAGGTCGCATTTTTCCCAGTCTTCAAATGGGATTTGCGGTTTCATCTAAATTGTGGCTCCTCCATCTACCGGAAGGATTATTCCTGTTGTGAATTCATTTTCAGCTAAGAATATTGCTGCATGAGCAATTTCTTCTGGCTTGCCTGCTCTTTTTAGTGGATGGTGCGAGGAGCTTTCTTTCATATCTTTATCTCCTTCTTCTTTTGAACCTGCAAATTTCTCCCAGATGGGCGTGTCTATTATACCAGGCGCAATAGAATTTACCCTAATAGACTTGTTTGCTAATTCCAGGGCGAGAGCTTTTGTCAGGCTTATTACTGCTGCTTTTGATGCACTGTACACTGATGCTTCAGCCCGTGGAGCAATGCCCAAAATTGAACTGATGTTTATGATGCATCCGCCTTTGTTGAGTTTTGGTATTGAGTGCTTGCAGACTAAAAATGCGCCTTTGAAATCAATATCCAGAACTTCGTTCAATTCTTCAGCTGTTGTTTTTTCTACAAGTTTTCCTTTGAATATTCCCGCATTATTAATGACTATATCGAGACTTTTTATATTGTTAAGGGCTTTTTTTATCTGCTCTTCTTTGCTGACGTCAACGTGGTAGAATTCGCAATTATAGTCTGGCTTGTTTATGCCGAAAATTATTACTTTTGCGCCTTTTTCTATAAACGCCCGAGCTATAGCTTTGCCTATGCCTGAACTTCCGCCTGTTATTAATGCTGTTTTATTTTTGAGGTTCATTTTATAAAATCTAACTCGTTTATTGAGTTTATATAATTTACATGCTTGAAATACATTGGTTTTATGAAGTTATTTGTTTTTAAAAAATTGAGGAGCTTTCTGTTTTTTTCTCCAACTATATAAATTGGCGTTGTTTTTTCTCCTTTTGCCTCTTTATACAGGCTTTCAACCCAAGCCACAAATAATTCTTCAAGTGTGCCTATTTTTCCTTCAAGAACGATAATTACCTCGGTTCTAAGAAGCTCCTCTATTCTTTCTCCTATGCTTTTAGTTATTATCACTTGAGTTAGATATTTGTTTGGAGTGTCTGAATCGCCTGAAATTTCATGACCTTCAATACAGACTCCTATTGCCCTGCCATTTTCTTCTGAGCATCCTTTTGCGCTAGCTTCCATTGTGCCAGCATAGCCCCCATTTTTTATTGTGTGACCTTTCTTTGCCAGTATTCTGCCAAGATTGTATGCTTCAGCGTATCCTTCTTTAGTTGGAGAGCCTGTTCCGAATATTGTGACTATCAT
>DUFN01000008.1 GCA_013331935.1 Nanobdellota archaeon
GTTGAAAATCTTCTAAAACAAGGTTACAATCCTTTTAGTGCTTGAATATCAAATCCAAAACATAAATAATAATTATTCCAGAAAATAATAAAATAACCTGCCAGAGAGATTGTTTTGCCTTGTGCACATTACGCTTGTGTATCTCAGGCATTAAATCAACAGTTGCCATATATATGAAAGCGCCCGCCGCAAAAGGAATTAAGTATGCAGTAAATCCTTTTACAAGGTCTGCTGCGAAAAAAGTCAGCAGAGCCCCAAGAATCGCAGTCAATGCAGTAAGAAAATTAAAAAACAAAGCTTTTATTTTTGAAAATCCGCTATAAATCAAAATTCCGAAGTCACCGATCTCCTGCGGAATCTCATGTGCAATCACAGCGATTGTCGTGATAACGCCAAGAGGAAAAGAAATTAAGAAGCTGGCAGCAATAATCATACCGTCAATGAAGTTGTGGCTTGCGTCGCCAAGCATATTTAGATNNGCTTATGTCTTTAACAAATAAAGCCAGCGCGCCCACAAAGGAAATTAGGCTTACTATGCTAACAGCAATCAGTATCTGCAGAAGCGTCAGGTCCATGAAAAAGCTTTAATTATAGCATATAAAAGCATTATGATGGATAAGAAAGATTATTTTTTAAAAATCTTCAAGTTGGCGGAGAAAAAGTACGGCGCTGTTGAGAAAAGGCTGGCTGCAGAGGAGTGGGCAGAGCCATGGCAGACTCTTGTGGCCACAATCATGTCTGCGCAATCGCGGGATGAAGCAACACTGCCAATAGCAGAAAAATTATTCACGAAATATAATTCGCTGGAAAAATTAGCAGGTGCAAATTACAAAGATGTTTTAGAAGTATTCAAAAGTCTAAATTATAATAAAACTAAGGCGAGGCATGTTATCGCGGCCGCAAAATATATTTTAGAAAACTTTAATGGTGTTGTGCCGGAGGAAATTGAAAAGCTTACAGAAATTCCTGGCGTTGGCAGGAAGACTGCTAACATTGTGCGTGTTGAAGTCCATGGCAGGCATGCAATCCCAGTTGACACGCATGTCCACAGGATTTCAAACGTTTTGGGTTTAGTAAAAACAAAAACACCAACGCAAACAGAGTTTGAATTAATGAAGATAATACCAAAAAAATACCGGAGTAAGGTTAATCGTATATTTGTTCTTTGGGGGAAGGATGCGACTGGGAGAGATAAAGAGAAATTATTAGCGAAAGTTCAGCCAATATAAGGCGTAGTATCTTTTGTCCTTTTGAGGTCAACTGCCTGCTTGCTTTTCTCGAGCAGTCCTCGGATTTTTTCTTCCATGTCGCCCGCGCGCCGCAATAATGGCTTGTAGTCCACATCTAAGTTTAGGTATTTGTCCAGCGCCTCAATTATTTTCGCAGCAGCCTTGTTGTCAGGCATTTTCGAATGTGTTTCAGAGAAAATAAAAGATGCTCTGATATCTTTGCTTAATTTTACTAACAACGCGCCAGAGACGCCCATGATGACGCCTTCCTTGATTGGCTGGCAATTGCAGGCCTGCTGAAGCATTTTCAGCCGCACCTCGTCATTCGAGAAAGAATAAGTGTCTGGCTCTTCCTTTTCTGAAACTGTTGCAATCCCCTCAATGCTGATAAGCTCTTTTGCATTTAATTTTTTGTATAATTCCAGAATGGCATCTGCGACTTCCCATTCGAATCCGTTTACGCCCGCGAGGGCTTCCAAAACCACGAGGTTGAATTTCTCATTATAGAGGATTTCAATTGGCTGGATTATCCTTTTGCCGTGGACGATTGCAATTGGCGCGAGTTCGGGGCACCACATCTTGCCTATGCTCCTGAACTTCATATGGTCTGTTAAGAATTCTATTGCTATTGTGGAGACGAAACCGACTCCTGGAAAGCCTTCGATTATTGTGACTTTTTGGGGTTTTTCATTGAGGATTACTTTCATTTTAGCCCACCATGTTTATGATTTTTAAACTCCTGCTTAGCATCATTTATCTGTTCTTTTATATATTTTAATTCCGTTGAATTTTCGCTGGCTTTTCCTTTAATATCTATGACTTCTTTGTAGAGCGCTATAAAAACAGATGCAAAAACACCCATTAGTAATTGGTCTAATGTTGGCGAATCTCCGAAAATTCTCAATAGGAATAAAATTATCGTTATTGTGATTAATATCCAAACCAGCCAGTCCAGAACTTTTTCTTTTGTTATGATTTTTGTCATATTATACTCCTTGTGATACGAGTAGATAAACGAAGATCAAAAGTGATAATGCTATTAATATTACAAACTGCCAATCTGTTTTCTGTTTTTCCATAGTGGCCAAAATAACGTATTCTTGCCACTATAAAAATCATTCTATTGGTTAGGCTTTTAAAGCAGTTTTCAACCTATATTTAGTGACGTTCGGCGCAAGCTGAACTCACACAAAACTACAGCCTTTGAGCCCTCAAAACCTTTTTAAACCGTTTATTTTAAGGTAAAGTGCTAGCGGTCAAAGTGCCGGGGCAACTCCTGTTCCCATCTCGAACACAGAAGATAAGCCCGGCAACGTTTTGGTTTGTACTGCGTCATACGCGGGAAGGCTAGAAAGCTGCTGGCACTAAATAACTTTTTATACAATCAATCCCTGTTATTTTCATGGCAAAAGCAAGCCTCATGATTATTTTAGTTCTGGTAGTCCTATTCGGAGCAATCTATGCAGCAGGCCTCAGCGATGACCTGCTGAAAATTACCGGCAACGCGGTAAAGGAATTAGTCGGCGACAGATTAGCAGACGCAGAAAAAGCCGCAGAGGAAAAGCTCGGCAGCACAATCGGTGACGATAAAATCAGAATCAACCTAACAAACCCGCTGACTGGGGATAAGATAGAATATTCGTGCGAAAAAAACACGAAATAGCTACGAAATGGTTGTGCGCAGCAGCAGAAACATTTATATAGCACTTGCCACATTATTAGAGCATATGCTACAAAAATATACCAGATATCGCGTACTGCGAGAATTCTTTGACTGCCCCACGAAGGACTTTCATATGAGAGAGCTGTCCCGAAGGACAAAAATAGCCCAGCCATCAGTAACCAATCACTTAAATTCGCTCGTGAAAGAAGGACTGGTGATAAAAGAGAAAAAGGGAATATATCCGACATACGTTGCTAATAGAGATAATGTGTTGTTTAAATTATATAAGAAATCAGATGTCATACTTAGAATCAAACAAACGGGGCTGGGGGATTATATTTATGATGCCTGCCAGCCTGACGCAATAGTGTTATTTGGCTCTAGCGCAAAGGGCGAAGATTTAGAAAATAGCGATATTGATCTGTTCATACAAGCGCCGGAGAAAAGGCTTAATCTTTTACAATATGAGAAAAAGCTAAATAGAAAAATAAATTTGTTTTTCGAAGAAAACTTTTCGCGCTTGAGCGGCGAATTAAAAAACAATATCATAAACGGAACAGTATTAAATGGTTATTTGAAGGTGTTTTAGCATGGATCTGATAAAAATAACTCCGAATAAAGAAAGGGCAAGAAACATTTTAAGCATGATAGCTTTAATCGAAGAGAGAATAAAATTGCAGAATGTTGAAAAAATGGCAGCCTTAATTATTTCAGATTATTATGAAATAATCAAAGAACTAATCACCGCAATTCTTTTGGTTGACGGCTACAAAACTCTCAGCCATAAAGATTTAATTGATTATGTTAAAGAAAAATACAAAGAATTTTCCCAGCACGAAATTTCTGTTCTTGATAATCTAAGAATTCTGAGAAATAGAATTGCCTATGAAGGATTTCACATAGAAAAATCTCACCTCAGCAGAAATGAATATTTGTTTAAATCAATTATTATAAAGTTAAGAAAAATTTTGGAGGAAAAAGGCATATAATTAGTTAAATGTATGCTTTTATGAAAAAATGATTCACCGCAACCAAGACCCAAAGCTCCAGCAGATTGCTAGAGAAAGAATTGACATACTTTTTCGCGAGGCAAAACTAAATCCGGAATACGCAAACCGTTACGTATTTTTGGCGCGGAAGATAGCGATGAAACTAAATGTGAAAATACCAAAGGAGTACAAGATGCGCTACTGCCATAATTGCTACAAATATTTCACTTCAAAAAATGTTTCTATCAGAACGAACGCAAAGACGAAGGCGGTTGAGTACAGATGCAAGGCCTGCGGGCATGCCAATAGGTATGGGTATGCGAGAGAAAAAGTTTAGAAATGATTAATAAAAAATTACAATGGGATTTAATTTTAATGTCCCAAAAAGACCAGAGAATGATAAACAGTAAAAAATGGAGCAGCGCAATTATAAAACGCAACACTGCGCACTTGAAAGATATTATTAAAAAATACGGCCGGCCTTCTTCTAAATTTGTTGGGCTGGCTGGCGAATCAGCAGCATGGCTCATTGCACAGCATTCGGATTATGATGTTAAATTTCAGGAACGATGTTTGAAATCGCTTTAAAAAATGCCACCAACAAAACAGAGGAAGGTTTTCATCGCTTATTTGATTGATAGGGTCTTAGTAACTAAAAATAAAAAACAGATTTACGGAACACAATTTTCAAAAGGCAAACCAAAGCTGATAAAAAATATCAAATATTTGGATTTGCGAAGAAAGAAAATGAATTTAGAGCCGTTTACAGTTTATCAAAAGCACATGAAAAAAGTTAGTAAATTTTTTTAAATAATTTATTCATTCAAGTCCAAAAACGCCGTCTTCCACCGATAATTCTCAAGCAGCGAATGGTTCTAAAAACGCTCGATTGATTTATTTTAATACCAATTGGTAATCAAAAAGCTTAAATAGCCAAAAATGTTACCAATGGCATGGCTAAAAAAGGTTTTCTGGAGCGCGCGGCAGAGGAGATATGGCCGCAGGCCAAAAACAAACTAGCGCAGAGCAGCAAGCCAGCAAGAGCCGTCAAAAGAGAAGGCCTGCTGGAGTTATCAGAAATATGCCGGCGCGTGCTTTATTATTTTTTTGACTGCCCTGATGATGCAATTGGTCTTAATGGCTTGGCAGAAAATGTCAAAGCGTCAAAAACGTCAACCCGCGAGGCAGTTCTTCTCCTTGAAAAGCACGGCTATATTAAAAAGGATGTAATTGGAAATGCCTGGAGAATCTACGCACACAATCCGAATGAATTCTTTTTTACAATCAGCAAAATCCCATACAATCTGCAGCTCATTTACGAGTCTGCTATTTTGGGCACGATTTATGATAAACTACCTGGAGCAAAGGCAATAATTTTGTTTGGCAGCTATAGGCATGGCACTAATAACAAAAACAGTGACGTTGATATAGCAGTAGAGACCGCAGGAGGTAAAGATTTGCAGATAGTAACGCTCGGAACTGTGAATTTTGGTTTCAGAAAAAATGTTAAGGTAAATCTGCACATATTTTCCAGAAATAATATTGATTTGAATTTATTTACCAACATAGCAAATGGCATAGTGCTTGATGGCCTGCTCGAGGTGAGGCCATGATTCCGCGGCTGAAACATCCGGACAGAAAAAATGCACAAAGCATACTTGCTGCGGCGGCTAAGCAAATGGCATATACCATGACGTTAACGCCAACCGATGAATCTGCGTTTAACATAATACGAAATATTTATGAATGTTTTAGAATGCTTGGCGATGCCTTGCTCGTGGCGCGAGGCGTAGAATCAACTGACCACATTACGCCAATAACTGAATTGCTAAAATTAAAGATTGAAACCGCACGCTCTATAAATCTGATAGATAATTTGCGAAGAATGAGGCACAATGTCAATTATTACGGTTATGCGCCAAATAAGGCAGAAGCAGAGGATGCAATTTCACTTGCAAAGGCGTGCTTTGAGCCGCTGTTAAAAGCCATCACAAAGAAGATTTTATAAATGGCTTGCCGTAATCGTATTTTTGTTCAATTCCAAAAACTCCTTCTTCCACCTGTAATTCTCAAACAGCGAGTCATCTCTTTCTCCCGCGATAAGTTTTAGCGTCCAAAGGACTTCTATTGAGCAGAGCCCGTTTTCTGGCCTGCCTGCCTTCCAAGGGTAGGCCGACTTGAAGCCGTTTACTGAAATTTTAGGTAAATTAAATTTCTGTTCAATTCTGTGGTACATCTTCTTTGCCTTGCGCCAATTTGAATCTACTAAAAGGATTTTCTCATTCTTTGAAATTTTTATTATAGGTTCGCCGTCTGGATGCAACAACAGCATTCCTGAAAAATCATATTCGTCAAACTTCAGCCTGTCAAGAAAATCTATGCCTGATTTTCCTTTCAGCGAAATAATACTGCATTTCTTTGCGCTTTCCTTGTAGTCTTTTAGGATGAATACGCGAGCCGAACTAGTTCGGCTGCGCGCAGAAAATCCTTTGTGATTTTCTAGCGTTTCCATGTTAATTTATCGAGAAAATCATTTTAAACTCTATCTGTTGCTTACATTCATGAAAATAAAGCACCGCCTGCTTATGTTCGTAGTTGTTTTTATCGCAGTATTTGCTATTTGGTTTGTTTATAGCGGTATTACCGGTGCTGTTGTTTTTTATACAGAAATACCGAATGAATCTGGGACTGAAATACAAGCGTACTTCTGCCCGCGCGATAACTGCGGGGAAAAATTATCAAATTTAATCAATTCAGCACAGGAAGTTGAATGCGCTTTTTACAACTTAAACCTGAAAAACGTAAAAGATGCATTAAAATCAAAAAATTATAAATTAATTGTTGATTCTGACGGCGAAAAATACATTTCCGAAATGGATTATCTTGCAAGGCCGGAAGGAAGCGGTCTGATGCACAACAAGTTCTGCATCTTTAACAATCAAACGATTTTTACTGGCTCTTTCAACCCAACTAAAGCACAGGATACTATTGATGCAAATAATATTCTGGTAATTAATTCAAAATACCTTGCGGAAAACTATCTTGCAGAATTCAGAGAAATGGAAAATGGCTGGTTTGCCTCAGGAGAAAAAACGCCGAACGAAAAGATAATCTATGATGGCGAGCTGATTGAAAATTATTTCTGCCCAGAAGATTCCTGCGCAGAACATCTTGCAGAGGTTTTGAAATCAGCGAAGTCTGAAATAAAATTCATGACTTTTTCCTTCACCCACGATAACATCGGGACGATTTTGGCAGATAAAGCCAAAGAAGGAGTTGAAGTAAAAGGCGCTTTTGACAAATCTCAGGCCAGCTCCCAGTATTCTGAGTTCTGGCAGCTCAAGAATATTACGGAAGTAAAGACAGATACGATGAAGGGCCTGCTGCACCACAAAGTCTTCATCATTGACAGAGATATTGTTGCGACTGGCTCTTTTAATCCGACAAAGAACGCGGACACAAAGAATGACGAGAACCTGCTGATAATTCACAGCCCAGCAATCGCGGAAAAATATCTGGAGGAGTTTGAGTTTGTGTGGGGGAATGAGACAGCAGCATAAGGCGAAACCTTTAAATACCAAAAATGGCACAAATATACCAAAAATGGCACTTAAGAACCAAAAATGGGACAGGATGCTTGGCCTGCTGTTTGAGCATCCGGAAAAAGGCTTCACAATACGGGAGATTTCAGCTAAAACGGGCATTCCAACATCAAGCGTGCAGCGCTATTTGAAAAAGCTCCGAAAGGAAGGCCTGGCCAGCGAGGAAAACCGCTTCGCGCCATCGCAGCATTCAAAGTTTTTGAAAGCAATTTACATTATCGATAGGCTGTACGAGTGTGGCGTAGTAGATTATTTAATTAAGACACTGCACCCGTCTGCAATAATAGTGTTCGGCAGCGCAAGGAAGGGCGAATATAACAGCAAGAGCGATATAGATTTGTTTGTTGAGTCAGTAAAATCGCCCGCGCTGAATCTCGCGCCGTTTGAGAAAAAATTAAGGCACGAGATACAACTTTTTGTGGAAAAAGACATCAATAACTTGCCCGCAGAATTGTTTAACAATATTATTAATGGGATAAAACTGAGCGGGCATATTAAACTAAAATGAACGGGTTTATGGATTGGGGCGAATGTGAAAGAGAATTTATCCGCGAAGTTGAGCCGGATTTTGAGAAAATAAAATCAATAATCAAGACTGCGGATGCGCGGCTTAACTTTATCAAAAATATTTCGGCAAACAAGGAAAATGTTTCGTTTGTTGTTGAAAATTATTACGAAATTGTGAAAGAGCTTTTAGTTGCGCTTTTGCTCAAAGATGGCCTGCGCTCAAAGAACCACCAGTGCCTCATTTCATATTTCTACCGCAAGCATCCCAAATACGAAGCAGAAGCGCATCTAATTTCACGAATGAGTTATTTTAGAAATCGGCTGGATTATTATGGCGAGGCGATTGAATTTGCTTTTTATGACAAATATAAAAAAGATTTTGAGCGCATAATAAACATTTTGAAAGATTTGCTGAAATGAGAACAATAATGGTTAAAGTAAAACCAAACGCCAGCGAGGCAAAAATAATTTCCGAGAACGGAAATGAGTTAGTTGTTGCGGTCGCAGCGCCAGCAGAGAATAACAAAAACCCGCTGATGCGAGTTTTCGAATTGTAATCGTTTGCGATTACAACAACCGGGCCAACATAGAACTGATTAAATTTCTTTCAAAGAAGTTTGTGGCGGAGGTGAGGATTGTGAGAGGGTTGAAATCTAAAAATAAAATTATCAAAATACAATAGATTTTTAATGTTTGCTATGGTAATTTTGGCATGGCTTTGCAGGAAATTCAAAAAGAGATTTTCAAAAACAAATTGGCGCGGGGATTTAACACAACAGATGTTGGTAAGGAAATAATCCTAATGACTGAAGAGCTTGGCGAGCTGGCAAGGGCATACAAGAACAGCGACAAGAGACAGGCCAGCGAAATTAATAATAGGGAAGATATAACCGATGCAATTGGCGATTTGATGATTTATTGCATCGGTCTATGTGAAATGTTGGGCATTAATAGCGAAGAAGTTTTAAACAAAATAATTGAAAATAATAAAAACAGAAAGCATAGCGGACAGATTTAAACCTTCTTCTCAATTTCTCCTATCACTCGCCCAATAAAATTCTGCACTGTCACGCCAAACTGCACCTTTGCTGTCCCTCGCTTACGGACTGCAACTGTATTGTTTTTCTCCTCTTTGTCGCCAACGACTAAAACGTACGGAACTTTTTCTAGCTCTGCCGCGCGGACTTTATAGTCCACTGTGTTGTTGCCATAATCAGATTCAACACGGAAGCCCGCGCCAAATAGTTCTTTTTCAATCCTCTGGCAGGCCGGAATGTTCCTGTCGGTGAAAGACAAAATCTTGACTTGCACCGGGGAAAGCCAGAGCGGGAAAGCGCCCGCGAAATTTTCTATTAAAATGCCAATAAATCTTTCAAGCGAGCCATATATGACTCTGTGAACTACGATGGGCGTCCGCTCTTTGTTTTCTTTGTCAATATATTTTAAGTTAAACCGCTTTGGCTGCTGGAAATCAAGCTGAACCGTTCCCATCTGCCACTCGCGGCCAAGCGCGTCCGTCATCAGAATATCTATCTTTGGCCCGTAGAATGCACCATCGCCGTCGGCTATTGAGTAATTGCCCTTGCCAGCACGCTTTTCCAGTATTCTTTTTAATGCGGCCTCTGCTTCATTCCAAGCCTTAATGTCGCCCATAAACTTCTCGGGTCTCGTGCTCAGTCGGAGTTTGTATTTCAAGCCGAAAATTCCGTAAAACAATTCCGCAATTTCAAATATGCTATCATACTCCTGCTCTATCTGGTCTTCGGAAATAAAGTTGTGCGAATCGTCCTGCCTAAATTCGCGAACTCTTAGTAATCCATTCAAGGCACCAGATGCCTCATAACGGTGTAAAATATCTGTATTTGAAAATCTTAATGGCAGCTCCCTGTAACTCCTTGCCCTGCTGCCAAAAACTATCATCGCGTTCGGGCAGTTCATTGCTTTTACGCCATAAATTTCGTTCGGGCCTAAATCCACGATAAACATATCGTTGCGGTAATGTTCCCAGTGGCCGGATTTTTCCCAAAGCTCTTTTTTATTTATTAGTGGCGTGGATATCTCCTTGTAACCGCGCTTTGCATGCTCTTGCCTCCAGAAATTTATCAGCTCATTAAGAATTACCATTCCTTTTGGTAACCAGTAAGGCATACCCGGTGCAGTCTCGTGGAACATAAATAATTCGTGCTGCAGCCCTAATATTCTATGATTGCGCTTCTCTGCTTCATCGCGAAGTTTTAGATATTCATCTAATTGTTCTTTATCTGGAAAGCTGATTCCGTAAATCCTCTGGAGCTGCGGCTTTGTTGAGTCGCCGCGCCAGTAGGCCGCGGCAAGATTCAGCAGTTTAAAGGCTTTTATCTGCCCAGTTGATTTCACAACAGGCGTGTTGCACATGTCAATGAAACTGCCATGCTGATGAAATGAAACTTGTTTGTCAGGAATTTCTTTCAGCAAATCCAGTTTGTAAGGCTCTTTTGCAAGGAATTTTTCTGCTTCCTTGCGCGTCATGAAAACCTCTTTGTAAAGCTTACCTTCTTTTGTAATTTTCTTCATCACAGATTCTATTTTCGCCAAATCAGCTTCTGTAAAAGGTTCCTTTTTACTAAAATCGTAGTAGAAACCTTCATCAATGGCCGGCCCGATTCCTAGTTTAACTTCTGGCCATAACCTCTTGACAGCATCAGCCAGAATGTGCGAAGTGGAATGCCAGAATGCCCTTTTTTCCGCTTCCGATACAAATGGAGCTTTTTCCATGGCTTTTGCTTTAATTTGGGGTTAAAAAAACTTGCGAACAGCCAAAACCTTTAAAAACTTAACGCCTGTTAAGAAACTATGATAACATATCCCGCAGAGCTGGAAGCCAATTTAGTCCTGCCAGCCATCAGAAAGGAAATCTGCATCGCTGCCATTGCCAGCGGGCTCAAACAGAAAGAAATAGCACATATTCTTGGGATTACGGAAGCCGCGGCATCACAATACCTGCGAGGAAAGCGCGCTTCAGAAGTCAAATTTAATTCAAAATTCAAAATCAAAGTTAGGGAAATTGTCAAAAAGGTAATTCTTGGTGAAATTGGAGGCTTCAGCGCAGTGCAGACACTGGCTTTTGAGTTCAAGATTTCTGGCGGGCTGTGCCGCCTGCACGATACTGCAGGAGGTATCGGTCCGGAGACTTGCGGATTAGGTGAGGTATGCTTGAAATAAAAAATCTTCATGCAGAATGTGATGGGCGGGAAATTCTCAAAGGAATCAATCTGACAATAAACCCCGGCGAAGTCCATGCATTAATGGGCCCTAATGGCTCAGGCAAAAGCACGCTGAGCTTCGCAATAGCAGGCCATCCAAAATACAAAATAATAAAAGGCGACATTCTTCTGAACAAAAAATCAATCCTTGGCATGCCAGTGCACGAGCGGGCAAGGCTTGGATTGTTTCTCGGTTTCCAATATCCGCAGGAAATCAGCGGAGTTAGCATTTCAAATTTCTTAAGAACAGCGTTAGCGAGCTCCGGAAAAGATGCGCCCGCAGTTGCGGATTTTTACAAACTCCTGAAAGAAAAAGCAAGTGAATTNNGCAGAAGGCACAGGAGTTTTGCTGGTAACACATTACAACAGAATACTGTCACACGCACGGCCGAATTTTGTCCACGTTTTGGTTGACGGCAAGATTGTCCAGAGCGGCGGGCCGGAACTTGCTGTTGCAATAGAGTCGCAGGGCTATGACAAAATCGGCAAAATGATTTTGCCATTCCAAAACCATGCGGGTTTTGATTGCGCGGAGGTGCCAGCATGATACAAACTGAAACATCTTTTTTAGATTTAAATCCAAATAAATACGGCGAGAAAGATGATGTCGAATACGAATTTGAGATGCCAAAAGGATTATCAGAAGAAGTTGTGAGAAAAATTTCCGCTTTAAAAAAAGAGCCGGCATGGATGCTGGCATTCAGGTTAAAAGCTCTGGCACATTTTTTCAGCAGACCGATGCCAAAATGGGGGGCAGACCTGGAAAACATTGATTTCAACAATATCACTTATTATCTGAAAGCAAAGGCAGGCAACTCAACAAAATGGGAAGATGTCCCAGACAACATTAAAAAAACGTTTGAGAAGCTTGGAATACCGGAAGCAGAAAGAAAATTCCTCGCAGGTGCAGGCACACAGTTCGATTCCGAAACAGTTTACCACAAAGTTCGCGAAGATCTGGCAAAGCAAGGCGTTATTTTCTGTGACATGGACACAGCAGTCAAAGAACATCCGGAAATTGTGCAAAAGTATTTCGGCACAGTTGTTCCGTACGCGGACAATAAATTTGCGGCGCTGAACACCGCAGTATGGTCTGGCGGCTCGTTTGTTTATGTTCCAAAAGGCGTAAAAATTAATCTACCATTGCAGGCCTATTTCAGAATCAACGCTCCGAACATAGGGCAGTTCGAGCGCACAATGATAATTGTGGATGAAGGCGCAGAAGTCCATTACATTGAGGGCTGTTCGGCGCCGGTCTATTCTACAAATTCTCTGCATGCAGCAGTTGTCGAAGTGATTGCACACAAAAATTCCCGCGTCAGGTACACCACTCTGCAAAATTGGGCGAATAACGTTTACAATCTTGTTACAAAGCGCGCAAAAGCACACGAGGATGCGTATGTTGAGTGGCTTGATGCAAATGTCGGCAGCAAAATTACAATGAAGTATCCCTGCGTAATTCTCGCAGGCCGCGGAGCAAAAGCAAATATAATTTCAGTTGCGTTTGCAGGCAATGGGCAAACACAAGACACCGGCGCAAAGGTTTTCCATCTCGCGCCGGACACAAGCTCAACAATTCTTGCAAAATCAGTAAGCAAGGATAGTGGCATATCGGCATTTAGAGGAATTGTAAAAGTAATCAAAGGCGCAAAGAATGCAAAATCGCACATGCGCTGCGATGCGTTAATTCTCGATGAAAAATCAAAATCCGACACATTCCCAACATTGCAGATTGACGAGCACGAAGTTTCAACAGGCCATGAAGCGACAGTAGGCAAGGTTTCTGAAGACCAATTATTTTATTTGATGAGCAGGGGGCTAAGCGAACAGCAGGCCACAACAATGATTGTTTCGGGTTTCCTGCAGGAATTCACAAAACAGCTGCCGATGGAATATGCAATCGAATTCAACCGCCTGATTGAAATGGAAATGACAAATGCGATTAATTGATTAAAATGGCAGATTTTTCTAAAATAAAATTAGATTTTCCGATTTTGAAACAAAAAATTAACGGTAGACGTTTAGTCTACCTGGACAGCGCAGCAACTAGCCAGAAACCAAGACATGTAATTGACGCAGAGAAAGAGTTTTACGAAACAATAAATGCAAATGTTGCGCGGAGCGTTCATTATTTATCTGAAAAAGCCACAGAAGCGTATGAAACATCAAGAAAAAGAGTTGCAGATTTTATTAATTCCGATGAAAATGAAATTATTTTTGTAAGAAATACAACGGAAGCAATTAATCTCATTGCAAACTGCCTGGATTTTAAAAAAGACGATGAAATAATAACAACAATCATGGAACATCACAGCAATCTTGTTCCGTGGCAGGTTATTTGCGAAAAAACAGGTGCGAAATTAAAA
>DUFN01000013.1:0-18899 GCA_013331935.1 Nanobdellota archaeon
GGCCCGCCAGGCACAGGAAAAACTTTGCTTGCGAAAGCAGTTGCAAGCGAAACAAATGCAAATTTCATTTCAATCAACGGCCCAGAGATAATTTCAAAATTTGTCGGCGAGGCTGAAAAAAAACTTAGGGATATTTTTGCCGAGGCTGAAAAATCCGCGCCAACAATAATTTTTATAGACGAAATTGATGCAATTGCGCCGAAAAGAGAAGAATCTTACGGCGAAGTTGAACGAAGGGTTGTCGCACAGCTTTTGGCTTCGATGGATGGATTAAAATCAAGAGGAAAAGTCATTGTTATTGCAGCGACCAACAGGCCAGAAGCACTGGATGCTGCATTAAGGCGTGGCGGAAGATTTGACAGGGAAATAGAAATCGGCGTGCCAAATAAGGAAGGCAGATTAGAAATTATGAAAATCCACACGAGAAACATGCCTCTCGCAAATGATGTCGACATAAAAGAACTAGCAGACATAACTCACGGATTTGTCGGTTCTGACATGGAGTCGCTTTGCAAGGAAGCTGCAATGTCTGTATTGAGGCGGGTTCTTCCGGAGTTCAACATTAAAGATGAGGAAAGAATTCCAAAAGAACATCTGGAAAAACTACAGGTTGTGAAAAATGATTTTAAGGAAGCCCTAAAGATGGTCCGCCCAAGCGCAATGAGAGAAGTGCTCATCGAAAGACCAAAAGTAAAGTGGATAGATGTCGGTGGGCTTGAAAAAGCAAAACAGGAATTAAAAGAAGCAGTTGAATGGCCTTTGAAACAGCCTGAAGTTTTCAAAAGGATGGGCATACGCGCACCACGCGGAATTTTATTATATGGACCATCTGGAACAGGCAAGACAATGCTGGCCAAGGCAGTCGCAACAGAAGCTGAGGCAAATTTCATCTCAGTAAAAGGCCCCGAAGTATTCAGCAAATGGGTTGGCGAATCTGAAAAACATGTCAGAGAAATTTTCAAAAAGGCACGGCAGGTATCTCCTTGCATCGTATTCTTTGACGAAGTTGATGCTATTGTTCCAAAAAGAGCTGGCTCTGATGATTCTGGAGTAAGCCAGCGCGTTGTAAACCAAATGCTAACTGAGCTGGATGGCTTGGAAGACTTATCAGATGTTGTTGTCATCGCAGCAACAAATCGACCGGAATTAATTGACTCTGCATTACTAAGGCCTGGCAGATTTGACAGGCACATACTAACAACACCGCCAGATACAAAGACAAGGCTGGAAATATTCAAGATACATACAAAAGGCATGCCTCTTACTAAAGATGTAGACCTAGATGTGCTGGCAAAGAAGACAGAAAATTACTCTGGTGCAGACATAGAAGCAGTCTGCAGGGAAGCTGCAATGCTGGCCTTAAGGGAAAACATGAAAGCGAAAAACGTTGCAATGGAACACTTTGAAAAATCCCTTTTAGAGCAAAAGCCGTCCATAGCAAAAGCTGAAATTGACAAATATGTGGCTGCTCTAGCATCTGCAAAGAAGCCACTAATGAGCCAGAACATTCCGAACTATATGAGCTAATTAATACTGTTAATATCAGTAGCGTCTTCGGGTGTCAGTTCTCAGTTTTGACTGCTATGGCTCAGAATACTCGCGACAGAAAACCGAATACACTTAAATCATTACAGCCCACTATGATAAACTTTATATATAGGCTAAATCTGGCTAAAAGCGGTGTAACAATGCCAAAAGAATTCGAACTAAGAGCAGAGGAAAGCGACGAAGAGGAAGAAGACGTGGATGAAGATAACGATGATGATTCCCTTGACGACGAAGAAGAGTGATTAATAATCACTTAGTTAGAACTTCTGTTTTTTCTTTTATTATTATTGTGTGCTCTGCTTGAGCTACTTTTGACCCCTTCAGTTCAATCAGCTCGGAATAAGAATGCAAAATCCCTTTTGCAAGCGCCTCTTTCAGAAATAGGTTAACTTTTAACGAATTAAATTTTTTCGCAAGCCATCTTTTCGCAAAAGGAAGTGTCTTGTATTCTGAAATTATGAAGTCAAGAATTTCTTTTCCAGTCCGGACAGCACCAGGCTCTTCCAGTTTGTAAACTCCGGACTCTGCACCTTCATTGACAAATCCTGCACCTGTTGTTGCAAAAGGCTCTATTGCCAAAACCATTCCCTCTTTCAAAACCGTATTTGAATTTATCTTGTGGTTTGGAATTGAAAGACCTGCATGCAGCACATATGGCTCAATTGTGTGCCCGCAGAGATTTTTTATTGGCACAAATCCGCGCGAAGTGATTTCTTTTTCAATTGCCTCTCCAAGCGCAGAAACTTTTGCTCCGGGCTTTGCGATTGCAATTGCCGCAGCAACAGCAGCATTGGCAGCATCTATTAATTTTTCATTTTCTGAATTTTTTCCAACTGAAACAGAAACAGCATGGTCTGCAATTGCGCCGTTAATATGGACTCCCAAATCTATTTTCAGCAAGTCCCCTTCCTTCAAAACAAACTTTTCATCTGCAGATGGAATGTGGTGCGCAGCTATATCATTTACAGAAACATTGCACGGGAAAGCGGGCCTTCCGCCCAGAGAAAATATCTTTGCCTCAACTTTTTCTGCCAGCTCTAAATAATATAGACCGGGTTTTACTAAAGTAAGCGCGTATCTTCTGGTTTCTGCAGCTATTCGCCCTGCTTTTTCATAATCTTTACTGTCCATTTTTATCGCCTTCTTTTAGCTCTGTCTGCCCAGTCGGCTCTGCGCCCTTCGGAATAACTGTAATTGCCTGCATAAACTTTTCCTTGTTGTCTTCTGCGTAAAGAAGCAGATGGATTGCTTGATTCAGAAAATCATTTAGGTCTTTGAATCTGCCTTCCTGCACGTACTTTTTAATTCTGTTTATGTAATCATCAGATATGTTTATTTTATCTGCCATTGTGTTTTTCATGCCGCCGTATCTTATTAATAATTTCCTCTTTGCCGGTCCAGTCCAGCGCGTGCTCCAATACCTGCGCGATTGTGCTTACTGGGATTATTTTTATTTTTTTGCCGTTTGAAAGAACAATATCTTTTGCATTTGATTCTGGAACTATAACCTGCCTGATGCCTGCCTCCATAGCAGCCTCAACCTTCTGCGAAACACCTCCGACAGGAAGGACTTCTCCGCGCACAGACAAAGAGCCAGTCATTGCAGTGTCCTGCCTTACAGGAATGCCCTTCAGCGCAGAAATTATTGCAGTTGCAACAGCTATTGATGCTGAATCCCCCTCAACTCCTTCTGATGTCTGCAGGAATTGCACATAAACATCATACTTTTTCATATCTTCTTCAAACATTTTTTTAATTATTGCAGAAACATTTACTATTGCTTCTTTTGCTATTGCGCCGAGCTTGCCTGTCGCGACAAATTTCTTTGTCTCTGTGCTGGATTTTGTAACTTCTGCTTCTATGGGCAGGACAAGGCCCGACATGCTGACAGCATCAGAGCCGATTACTGCGAGTCCATTGACCCTGCCTTCAATTTCTCCTTTTACTTTGATAATTTCATACTCTTTTTTTCTCTCAATATATTTGTCTGATATTTGCTGTTCTAAATTTCTTGCTAATTTTTTAGCGCGAGTAACGTGAGAATCTGTAACTAAATTTGCCTTTTCTTCCTTTGCCAAATCCCCTGCTGCTCGTACTAATCCGCCGAGGTCTCTGAGAACTAAAGTCAAGTGCCCTTTTCTTCCTGCGCGCCTCTGCGCTTCTTTGATTATTTCTTCGACAGCATCTTTTGAGAAATGCGGGATCTTTCCATCCTTCGTAACTTCCTGCGCTACAAACCGCGCAATATTTTTTCTATTTTCAGGCGTATCAGGAATTGTGTCATTCATGTATACTTCATACCCATAACCGCGAATCCTGCTTCTCAGCGCAGGGTGCATCTTCTGGACAGTTTCAATATTTCCAGCTGCGACAAGAATAAAATTGCACGGCACCGGCTCTGTCCTTGTCATTGCCCCGCTGGATTTTTCTGACTGGCCTGTGATTGGATATTTTCTCTCCTGCATTGCTGTCAGGAGTTCCTGCTGTGAATGAACATCGAGTGTTGCAATTTCATCAATGAATAACACTCCTTCGTTTGCCTTGTGGATTGCGCCAGCCTGCACTCTTTGATTAGCAGGTGTGCCTAGCCCGCCAGACTGCAAAGGGTCATGTGCAACATCGCCGAGTAATGCGCCTGCGTGAGAACCTGTCGCATCAATAAACGGTGCTTTTTCTAAACTCGAATTGTCAACAAGGAGTTTCGGCTCAATTGCCTTTCCCGTTCTCCTAATTCCGAGACCAACTGAAATTGCAGCTACGCCGACAAAAAGCATGCCTGCAATCAGGGACGCTGCTGCCATTATATCTCCATAAATATCTCGTATATACCATGGCAGGATTAATGCAATCATGGAAAGCCCAATATACCAGAACTGCTGATTTTTCATGCCGGCTAATGATTGAAGTTTTGCCTTTTCAATAACTTTCTTTCCCTGGCCAGCGTCCATTGTTTTTATCTTTGGGTTGTTTTCATCAAAGTCATTTGCCAAGGCTAGCACATCTGAAAGTTTCGATTTCTGGAGAAGCTCTGCCAAGGCCAGTCCCAATAATGATTTGCCTGTTCCTGGCGCGCCAATTAGGAGCACATTCCTCCGCTGGCTTGCTGCCTTTTTTATTATATCGCTGGCATGCCCCTGCCCAATAATCTGTTCTATGATTGCCTTAGGTACGTTAATTTCTGCAGTTGATTGAAAATCCAGCTCGGACATGTTTTTCCCAGGTTAAAATGGCTTAAAAAGGTTTTTAGTATTGCCGTACAGAACTAATCTGAAAACCACTGCCCATTCCACTCTGATGCATATACCATATTAACGCCTTTGCTATTAACTGTAACTTGTCCATTCTTTAAAAGCGGAACTGCACACACTACATCAGTCGGATCTAGTCCGCCGAGAATAATGCCCGTCCCCAAGCAAGTTAAGCTTTCTTTTCCGCGCACCGCAAATTGTGATGCTAATTTTTGTGCCTCGGTCTTCGGTAAAATATATT
Source organism: Nanobdellota archaeon (assembly GCA_013331935.1). Classification (GTDB taxonomy): domain Archaea; phylum Nanobdellota; class Nanobdellia; order UBA10117; family UBA10117; genus UBA10117; species UBA10117 sp10117u. The sequence continues at coordinate 5,038 of DUFN01000013.1, forward strand.
CTATAGAACAAAATAATTTATTCCATCGTTGCGAATTTAAAAGATCGCACGCCCCTTTATAACTCGAAAATTGACCTCTCTGTTCTGCGATAGCCATTGCATTCTGAGAACTTTTTACATCATAAATTGTTATTTGTTTTACCGCACCACCATCTAACACTATTTTTAGCATATCTGGCTTACTATTAAAATTAATCAACCGCAGTGCATCAATTTGTTGCATGTAGTTTCGCGCAGCATTGTCAGAAGTAATATATATTGTGTCGTGTCCATATTTCGCTTTAATCTTATTAAATTCCTCGAGGCTACTTGCGCATTTGTTTGATTTGCACCATGCGGTTTTAAATCCACGCTCTAAATCCATACCGAGTTTGTTATTGATCCTTAGTTGTTCCGCTTTAGATATTGTTGCTTCTTGCTTTACATCTTGTTTTATAGCACTATCAGTTTGTTTTACTGTATTTTTTACAAACTTAAACGGCAAAGACCAAGCTTCAGCAGCAGAAAGTGATAACAATACAATTACTATAAAAACAAACCCCGCTACGATTATTTTACTCATTGCGCATCAAAATACTGCAAATACATTAAAATATAAAGCTATCTATGTAAAAATAATTAAAAATAATCATTCTTTATCCTCTTCGTAACTCGGCGCTGCTGCCTTTGAGACAATCATTATATCGCCAATTGACTTGACCAGCTGGTGCGGGACAATTACGCCCTTAACGCCAGTCAGCGCCTTGGATAAGAATGAATCCTTTGCTGCACGGACTTTCCAGCTTTCAATTCGGTTCTTTGAGACGATTGCATCTTCGATCTCGCCGAAAAAGTCGCCGGCATCAGTATATACTCTTAAACTCTCAGCTTCAGACATTTTTTTGATTTGTAGTGCCATTTCTTCACCTATTTCTCAAAGGCGAAATCATCTGAACTTGTTCAGACTTATGTTAATCGCCTTTTGTTACTCCATAGCAAACATTTTTGAATATAAAGGTTTCTATAATTGAATATACACTATGGTAATCGAAATACTCGGCACTTCGCACATTTCTGAAGAGTCAATAAGAAAGATAAAAGAGAAAATCTCGGAGCTGAAACCAACAATAGTGGCTGTCGAGCTTGACGAGGGCAGGCTTCGCGCACTCATAGCTGGCCAGCGGAAAGTCCCTACATCAGCAGTCTTACAGCTAGGGATTTTCGGCTGGCTTTTTCAGCTGTTAGGTTCATACGCGCAGAAAAAACTCGGGCAAAGCGTTAAGCAGACGCCAGGCATTGATATGAAAACAGCATACTTAGAAGCAAAAAAGGTTGGCGCAAAAGTTTTTCTGATTGACATGCCAATCCAAATCACCTTGAAGAAATTATCAGCAATTCCAATTCTTGAAAAATTAAAATTCGGATTTTATTTAATTTCTGGAATATTTGCAAACGAAAAAATAGAAATTGACTTGAAAAAAGTGCCTGCAGATGAGATGATTTTTAAGCTAGCCTCTAATCTAAAAAAGCAGTTCCCGAATATTTACAAAGTCCTTGTGTCAGACAGAGACAACTATCTGGCCAATCAAATAAAACACTTGCAGAAACATTTCCCTGATGAAAAAACCCTTGTTGTGCTGGGGGCAGGGCATTTGAAAGGCGTGAAGAAGCTGTTGAAAAATAATTAAGTAAGTTGTGGCGCGCCGCAGTTAGATTCTGCTAGTGCTCCGCTCAAACCTTTTTCTGCCTGCGCAGCCATACATTCTTGGAATCTTTGTTCGCGTGCTGCGCTCAGTTGATTAACGTAATCATATGCGCCTGCTAAGACGTGTTGCACATCTGGAACTAAAAGCGCAGTCAAGCCAAAGCCAGCCAGTCCAGCAATAACAGTAGTTTTAACCGGATTTGCCTTTGCCCACTGGCCTGCAGATTGCAACAGTTCGTATGTCTGAGCTAAATATTCCATGTCTTTATCACCATATTGCCATTTATAAACCTTTCGATATTGGCTAAAACCAATGGCAGTTGACTTTAAGCATTGCTGCATTTCAATGATGCGGCACTGCCATACGCACCATTTTTCGCCTGCTGGCTCATACACTCTTGAAATTTCAGCGCGCCGTCCACGTCTGTCACCTGCCGTAAATAATTTATTAATCCGTGCCGCACATCTGGCACTAAAAGCACTGTCAATCCAATAACTCCAGCGGCTACGATTGCAGTGGTTTTAACTGGATTGGCTTTTGCCCATTCGCCTAATGAATACAAACGTTCGACTAACATGGTATTTTGATTCATAGCGAATTTTATAAATATTTTGGTGTTGGTTTGAACTTAACAATGCTTAAAATCGCAATAGATTTCTAAAAGTCATGCGCCTGCTTAAAGAAAAGCTTAACCTAAGATTATATCAGCAAACCATCCTGAACTCTGCAATAGAAAAAAATACCCTTGTTGTTCTGCCAACTGGCTTGGGAAAAACGCACATTGCTATTGCGCTGGCAGGCCTGCGCCTTCCCCAGGGAAAAATTCTCATAATGGCTCCAACAAAGCCTCTTGTCCTTCAGCATTCAAAGGTTTTTTCAGAATTTTTTTTGCCAAAAGAAGAAATAGGTGTCGTAACTGGCGCAACAAAACAGGAAGAGCGCGCGGATTTTTTAAAAAGTGCGAAAATGATTTTCGCAACGCCGCAGACAATCAAACATGATGTGCTTGCAGGCAAATTATCGCTAAAAGATTTTTCTCTGGTTGTTTTCGACGAGGCGCACCGCGCAACTGGCAATTATGATTATGTTTTTCTCGCAAAAGAATATATACAAAATGCAGGCACTCCGCGAATTCTTGCTTTAACAGCTTCGCCAGGCTCGGATGCAGATGCAATTAATGAAATATGTTCTAATTTATTTATTGAAAAGACAGAAGCGAGGGACAGAGAGCATCCCGAAGTAATTCAGTATGTAAAACCGATGACAACCGAATTCAGGTTTGTTGAACTTCCAGAAGAGCTTCTGAATATTAAAAAACATCTTGAAAATGCAATAAGGCTTAGGTTTGACGAACTGAAAAGGTTTGAGCTTGTTGGTGTTTCTGATATCAAAAGGCTGAATCGGAAAATGCTGCTCGCCGTCCAGCAGAACCTGCAGGCAAAGCTGGCTCTTGGCGATTTCTCTGGGGCAAGGGCACTCTCACTGATTGCTGCGCTGATGAAGATAGGGCATGCCCATGGCTTGCTTGAATCAGAATCTGTCTCTGCGCTGAAAAGTTATTTTGAAAATCTCTGGCGCGATGCGGACCTTGCAAAATCAAAAGCATCAAAAGATATTGCAAACGACATAAATATGCGCGTTGCATACTCGCTTATTCTGTCTGCAAGTGAAAAAGGAACTGAGCACCCGAAACTTTCTGCGCTGTCTGAAATAATAAAAAGACAGTTTGCTGAAAATCCGAAATCAAAAATACTTGTTTTTTCAGAATACAGGGATAATATCGGTAAAATAATTTCAGAGCTTGAGCAGATATCTGGGACAAATGTGCAGAAATTTATTGGGCAGGCAAGCAAAAAGGAAAAAGGCATGAGCCAGAAAACACAGATAGAAATTCTTGACAGATTCCGGAGCGGCGAGATAAATGTTTTAGTCTGCACGCAGGTTGCTGAGGAGGGATTAGACATTCCACAAGTTGACTTGGTTATATTTTACTCTCCAATACCTTCAGTAATACGGACAGTCCAGCGGCGGGGAAGGACAGGACGACAGCATGTTGGAAAATTAGCTGTTTTGATTACAAAAAATTCCCGCGATGAAGGTTATTTCTGGGCTGCGCGGAAGAAAGAACAGGCAATGAATGTATTGATTAGCAACATGCCTGACATTTCTGCACAGAAAAAAATAGAACACGCCCGCGAAGAAGTTGATTTAGATAAATTTATTCCGAAAGAAGAAAAACCCGTAGAAAAAGTAATGATTTTTGCAGATTCACGTGAGCAGGGCCCAATTGTTGAAAACTTATTTTCAATCGGCGCAAATGTAAAAGTTGGCGCACTGAAGGCCGGCGACTTTATTTTATCTGAAGATGTCGGCGTTGAAAGAAAAATAATTTCTGATTTTGTTACTTCACTTATCGACGGCAGGCTTTTTGAGCAGGCCTCGAAGCTGAAAGCCAGCTTTCCAAAGCCATTGCTTATTTTAGAGGGGAATTTTTCTGAAATATTTACTTCGCGGAATGTGAACCCGTCTGCAATCTGGGGTGCATTCTCGTCTCTTGCGCTGGATTGGAATTTGAATATTCTTTTTTCTGAAAATCCGAGGCAGACTGCTGAATTGTTAATGACAATTGCAAAAAGAGAGCAGCTGCATCTGAAAAAACCACTTTCATCCAGAATTGAACAGAAGCCGAAGAACCTAATTGACATGCAACAGTATTTTGTGGAAGGCCTGCCTGCTGTCGGACCAACACTTGCAAGAAATCTTTTGAAACATTTTGGCTCGCCGAAGGCAATTGTTAATGCTTCTTTGGAAGAATTGCAGAAAGTGGAAGGTGTTGGAGAAAAGAAGGCAGAGATGATTAAAAAAATACTTGAGATTGGGTGGAAGGTTGATAAAACCTAAGCCCCGAAGCTCAGCATATTTGCCTTGCCATTATGCAGTCCATAAACAGGCACAAAGCAGGGATCTGGCTTATGGCCTACGCGTTCCTGAAAGTTAGTCTTGGCCTGCCAGCAGCTCCCGCTGATTGAAATAACATTTTTGTACGAGCCGATTTTTGCCTTGTGGATGTGCCCTGATGCAACCAAATCAGGCACGTGTTTAATCACAAGCGGATCTGGCTCCATTGGCAGGGCCAGCGTTCCTCCGTAAGTAGGCGAAAGATGCCTTCTCGTCAGCAGAAATTCCCACACCTTGTCTGGTGCATCATACCCGCCAGCCATCCTCAAGCCTTCAACAGTATCTATAAAATGATCAAAGCTATAGCCGTGATACATCAGCGTATCAAAGCCAGAATAGCCGTCCTGCCTGTGTATCTTAATTGTTGCGGGATTTGAAACGCAGATTGCATTTGGAAGCTCATACAGAGGCGCTGCAAGATCTTTGGGGAGCATTGGCTGAGGCTCACACAATCTCAGCGCATCGTGGTTTCCGGGAATTATTATTAATTTCTTATCATCTGGAATATCTGCAAAATACTTTGCGAGCAGGTCGTACTGCTTAGCCGCATCAACTTCTGTCAGTTCTTTTTCCTGCTCTGGATAAATTCCAATGCCATCAATCAAATCACCCAAAACAAAAACATATTTTGTTTTCTTGGCAATGTTTTTCATATCTTCATCGCCGTAATCGCCTTTTAGCCATGAAATAAATTTTTGAAATTCTTTTGGCAGAAATAAGTTCGAACCTGTGTGGATGTCGCCTGTGAAAACAGCATAAGCCTCGTCAGGCGAATAGGTTCTTGTTTTGAATGGGATGTCAGGCCAGACAATCGAATCAACAAAGAAAATTCCCTTCGCCAGTGAGCCTGTGAATGCCAGCACTTCATCCGGCACTAAATACGGGATGTATTTTGCAACATCCGGCCTTTTCATAGATATAATTGCATCAACCCTGCCTGTCAAGTCTTCAAGTTTTATTTTAATCGTGCCTGTTGGAAGTTTGTGTATGTCTGAAATCATTCCGACAATAGTTGCCTTTCCATTTACCATCGGAAGCCTTGAAATCGAAACAGCCCCTAAAACCTCTGCCCTCTGAGCCAGCAGGTTTTTCATAGTATTGTATCTCGCCCTAAAATAGCTGACAAAATCGCGAATTTCTATTTTTCTCGGTTTCCAGTCATAGTGCTGGAGGACTTCAACATTAGAATCTTTGTCTGTCAGAGATAATGATCTTTCAGAAGGCCTCAGGATCGGGATTTCTGTTTCTGGGCTCAGATTTGATAATTTATCATCAAAAAGCATTTCTTTTATCTTATCAGGAGTAGGAAGCTGGCCTAGCTGAAGCAGCATTCTAACAGCTTGTTTTTCATCCATGTTTTAATTTATAATCAGATAATTATAAGAACTTGTTTGTTTAGCAATACTATGAGTAAGGTTTAAAAAAGTAAATACTATTGCAAAACCATGGAAAGTGAAGATTTTTATACCGCTCTGCAATAAATTTATTACGGCTTTTTCATGCCCCACTTAAACGCTATGCATATCGCAAAAACTTTACTATTTCTGATAGAGTAATCAGCCAGCCACTTGGCAGAAAAAAGCTGAAAATGTGGAAATAATCATTAGATGGCGCATTTATTATTTTAATATTTTTAAAAACTCTTTTAAATTCCATGCTCGCGCGCCGCTGGTGTACTGATGCGGTTACTAACAACATGCTTTCAATTTCTCTGAGAAATTCAAAACTATGTAATACATCTTCAGACGTATTTGTTGATTTATTTTGTATTAATATTCTGTCATTAGGAACGCCAAGTTTGTTTAATTCGCAGGCCATCCAGTATGACAGATATTTACCTGAAATTAATATTGTTTTCGCATAATTTTTATTAAATAGTTCTGCCGCTTTCTTAATGCGATTAATTGTATAAAGCTTGTTTGCTCCAGACAAAACTACTATAATATCCGCGCATGACTCTTTGTCTCGTTTTACCCAAAAGAATGATGTTAGCGAAGCTGCTAAATACAAAAATAAAATTTCCATCATCATTTTAATTCTAATCCTCTCGAAATAGTTGTGAAAACACCAGCCCTAAACTTGATATTTGTTTTAAATCCCAATAAATATGCTGGAAAATTGACGCCAGCAAGATAGGGAAAAATTATTCCAGATCCAAATCTTACATTAATTTCATTAATAAAAAAGGTGCCTGCGTCCAGAAAACCTTCTAAATTAAAAGTTGACTTTATGCCAAGTCGTTCGGTTACTTGCTTTGCACAGCCCATAATTATTTCATTTTTTTCAATTCTTACGGTTACCGGCTCGCCACTCCTGACTCTAATATTTGCGCGTGGCACTGCGGTGATAAACTTTTTTTGATGCACTAATACATCCACACTATAATGTTGTCCGTGCAGTAACTCTTGAGCGACATAGTTGATGCCACTATTTAAAAAGTAAGTTGCATCTTCCTTTTTTCTAACTATACCAATGCCTCTACTGCCCGCACCATACCGTGGCTTAACAAAAAATGGTGGCGTTAAATGTGCATCTCTGAGTGGAACGGTAAGTGGTACATCCAACCCCGCGCTTCTTGCGCGTTGTGCGAATTGCAATTTATCTTTGCATAAAATAGCGCTCTCGAGATCTGTCAAGAATGGCAGTTCTAACTTTCTCACTAAGTCAAAACCCCACTCAAACGTAGGCATTATGGCAGAAATATTTTTAGTCTCACATAATCTTATTAGCGCGCCAGTATATAATGGATTGCTTATGTGCGGCAAAACCACGCCCTCGTGCGCTAAATATAAACCACCGGCAAATTTATCGCAATCTGCAGCAATAATTTTTATATCATTATTATTCATCTTTAGTATTTCAATTGTAGCAATGCCTGCGCCACCACCAGATTCCAAAACTAACACATTCATTTTTTGAGCTTTTGAAAAGTTACCTCGCCATAACTATCCATACCTAACAATTTTGCTTTTTCTAATAACAGTGCATTGCTAGTTTTTGCGTATATGCGCTTGGGATTTTTTTCCTTAAGCGCATTAAATAAACCACACAACAATGTCGCGCCTATTCCTTGTTTTCTGAACTCATTTAGAACGCACAAGCCATAAACAGAATAAATATCATTAAAGCTAATTGCTCCAACAACACCAACCGCTTTTTCAACCACACGGGCAACAAAATGCGTATTGTTCTCCGCCATATTCTGCGCCACCCTGTTGCGCAATACGAACAAATCTTCTCCTTGTTTTAAAAATTCAGTAGAAAAAATACTAACAAATTCTTCAATAGTTGGATTTGAATATAATGCCACATTTGGATTTACCTTAAGTTGAAGCTTGATATTTTGTGATGATACAATCATCACACTAACACTATGCTGGCAATAGCCTCGTTCAATCAAAACTCTTGGCAGTTCTATAGGTTCAGTTAGCGGATTAACCACAAATGAAGGCGAATTTCCAAAGCTACTGTAAAATTCTTCGGCATTTCGAATAAAATCTTCAATGCGATCTGCATTAACTCGTATTTTTCTTATTCTGTTAAAAAATGGATCTGGCTTGCTATGGCAATAATTAAAATAAGCATCACGCTCTGCACGAAAATTACACAAACGCATCAAACCCGCGTCTTCGTGACATTCTATTTGCGCAATAATTTCTGTCTCAACCACATTATTGCCTCAACCGGCGCTGTCGAAAATCGCTAAACGTAGTAAAGTATACTATGTAAAAGTTTAAGAAACTAACTCTTAATAATTTAATACGCACTTAGAAGAAATGGCTGTGTGAATTATGGACAGTGAAGATTTCGATCGCTTGGAAAGCAGGTTAGAGAAGCCAGCACCAAGGCAGTTTACACGAAGGCAGTTTATGCTGATGGGCGGGCTTGTAGCTGGCGCTGCTGTTGCTGGCTTGCTTGGGTTGAACTGGCTTGCTCCAGAAATGGTGCCTGGGCTGAGAGGGGTTAAGTATATTACTGCTAAAAGGGCAGAAGAAGATTTAATCGATACTGATGGTGACAATTGGCCAAACAAAATGAAATCTTATCAATCGGGCGATACTATGTTTGTTAAGGACACTGTAACCATAATACATTACGATGATGCAAGTAAACGATACGCATTGGCATTCAAAACTCTTGATGAACGATTGCGCACCCCATGGGATTTGCCATTTGTAACTCATAACCAAAATGCCAAGACCGTCAAAGCAGGTGATCTGGTCGTATTCGCATCATTGATTGGCAGGCATTTTGTCGGCGGAATAAACGACCAAGAGATTTACGGCAACTCTGTGTGGGATGCATACGACTTGGCTGGAAAAAATACAATAACGAGAGCATAATTACTTCTGCAAGACTATTTGATCGTTGCCAGTCTGTACGCCAAGCAAAGGTACGTCATCGTGAAACCTTACGCGCCATATTTCCTGCGCTTTTAATTCTTTGGGATTTCCAAAGGCATCACCCCAAAATACTTGATCTTTATTACCGCATGCAGGAATTGGATTGTTATTTGCTATTTCTGAACAATAATTTTTACCATTGTCAAATTTTTGTTGCATCATGAAACTTGTTAATGTTTTCTCATTTATTACCGCGCCCAAATCCCTAATTTGAAATCTGAAACAGTCATAGTCCCAATTACCTGCAGCAAAATTCCAACTGCTTTGCCCATATACGTACCAACATCGGCTCATTAAATTGAAAATCTGCTGCTCTGCACAGCCCTTAATATCAGTTCTATCTTTAAACTTAAACCTGCCATCAGGATCGCAGGCATTCCAATTATCAGCATCAACTGTTACTGATTTTTCATGGCACATTGCCAAAGGAATTGCTCGATGTACTGGCGCCCAATGCCTAAACCCTGCATTTAAATGACACAAACTATCCGAATAACCCTTACTTCCCAAAGCAGATGCAGTCGGAGCAACTACAACCATGAGAATTAGGACACTTGCGACTATTGGTAAAATAATCCACATTATGACAAATTTCATACTGATGTCAAAGCCTTTTTTGCCTTTCATAGGACTGCCCGCACTAAAACAGCCAAAAAGACTGTGCTAATCATAAGCAGCGCAGAATAGAGCCGAAAATACTGCGGCTTTTTGTAGTAAAACGAGCCAAAGCCGAAATATATTGGAAACAACACCACTGCAAAAAGAAGATAATTAAAATAACTGCTAAATGCTGCCACGAGCAGAAGAATAAAACCACCGCCAGCCCAAGGCTTATATTTTTTTCCAGCCAATATTAAAATAAATAATAATACCAATAATAGCGGAATGATTGTGTAATAAACAAAACCAAACCCAATCATTGCGCCGAATAATAATGCCGGATAGAGATTCAAAGCCAAATGCAATCCAAATAACGACACAACTATGCTTAATATCGCTGCAAATACAAACAAGCCAGAGCAAAGAGAGAGAGAGAGATCTTCTCAAAGTTTTTTAGTTGCATGTTTTATTTATTCATCTGTGCATATTTAAGATTTGCTCTGAGTGAGGCTGTGTTTAAAGCCATGTATTTTGCCTCGTGTATTGTTGCCATGTTGGCCAAAGACATTTTTAACAGTGCAAGTAGTAAATAACCACAGCGAAAGACTTTTAATTCACGCAAGTAAACAAATCCCATGGCCATATTTCACACTACCAAAGTCAAACAGCCAGACCCAGTTGAATTCGGCTTGATAGCAGTCCTCGTCATCTGGAGCATTTCAGTCCTGTGGCTTCTTCAGATGGCAGCAACAGCAAAAGTCCTTGAATTGCTTAGCTGGACATCTCTTCTGGCATTTTTCATGGCATTCGCAAGCATTGTTCTTGTTGTTATTGCCATTTTATTAGCGGATATTAGGAAAGAACTGAAAGTGTATTAGTTAGTTTGCGCATTTGTAGTCACGCGCCAAAAATAACTGTGCAAGGGCAGAAGTTATTTAATCCTTCTGAAATTAGTAAGTGAAAATGAAAATAACTTTGATTTCAACATCAACGTATCCTGGTGACCAGGGGCTACGGACAATCTCTGCCTGCCTGAAAAGAGCAGGCCATGAAGTCTGCATGATATTCCTGCCTCTGCCCGAAGATTATTCTATAAAATATCCAGAAGAAGTCTTGAAATTAGTTGCAGAAAAATCAAAAGATTCAAATCTTGTCGGTATAAATGCGATGGCGTCAACAAATGAAAGAGCCAGACAATTAATAGGCTTATTCAAAAGTATTAACATACCAGTAATCTGGGGCGGGCCACATCCGACTTTCTTCCCGGAAAATTGTTTCAAGATATGCGACATAGTGGCAGTTGGAGAAGCAGAAGGTGCATTCCTAGAATTAGCTGAGAAATTAGAAAAAAAAGAAGACATAACTGGCGTAAAAAATCTCTACATAAGAGAAAAAGATGGCACTGAGCACAGAAATCCAGTAAGGCCTGCATTAGAAGACTTAGATGAATTAGCCCATCCAGATTTTGATTTGAAAGACCATTTGATTTTGGAAAACGGCGCATTAATTCCGTTTGAAGAAAGGCATATCGGAGGCATGCTGTTTTTCCAGACGCAGAGGGGCTGTCCCCAGGCCTGCTCTTACTGCACTAATAATATTCTGAGACAGCTGTACAAGAATGATAAAATATTGCGGAGCTACAGTGTTGATTACGTAATTGAAGAATTTGTCAGGATGCGGCAGAAATTTCCGTCAATCGGCGTCATTGATGTGCGCGATGAAACTTTTTTAGTCAGAGACATGGCGTGGCTGAAAGAATTTTCAGAAAAATACAAAGAAAAAGTTGGAATACGTTTCAAATGCCTGGCAGAGCCAGCCTCAATGGCAATCGAAGAATTATCAGAAGAAAAAATTCAAGTACTAGTGGATGCAGGCCTGACAGACATTATAGTCGGCATCCAATCAGGCAGTGATAAATTAAACAAAGAATTATATAATAGATTTATTTCCGCCAAGCAAGTCCTGAGATGCGCAAAAATATTAAATAAATTCAAGGACAAGCTGGCAGTAATGTATGATATTATCGCAACAAATCCGTATGAATCTGCAGACGATATTCTCGAAACAATACAGTTAATACGGCAGCTGCCTCCGCCGCATTATGTTTCTGTAAATAACTTGGTGTTTTTCGAAGGAACTCCGCTGTACGACAAGGCAGTAAAAGACGGCTTAATACAGGCGGACGGCATTGATTCCGCTTCCAGATTAAATTACTGGGATAGGTGGAATCACATAAAGATGAAAAAGAAAAACGAATATTTGAATTTAATATTGAATATGATGCGCGGGAAGTGCCACAATGGAAAATGGTATGGCGTAATGCCCGATGCCCTGCTGAAGCAGCTAATTCGCCCGGAACTTGTCGGCTTCAACCAGAATGTAACTGTTTTTACTTATTTTGTCGGCTACAACGTAATGGCATTGGATTACATGAGAGAGAACGTAATGAAGCCTATTTATAGGAGCATGCCTGTAAGCCTTAAACTTTGGTATGATAAGATTCGGTACCGGGCAGAATGAGTAGATTGACCTGAAAATGCCATGCCCGCAACCTTTTTAAAACTTTCAAAAGTCAGAATTATATAATTGTAGGTGAAAATATGTCAAACCAAATACAGCCAATCTTTATACTGCCTGAAGGCACTTTGAGAAACACAGGAAAAAACGCACAGAAGACAAACATAGCTGCTGCAAAAGCAGTGGCAGATACTGTGAGAACCACTCTCGGCCCGAAAGGAATGGATAAGATGCTTGTTGATTCAATGGGCGATGTTATAATCACAAACGACGGCGTTACAATTCTGAAAGAAATGGAAATTGAGCATCCTGCAGCCAAAATGATGGTTGAAATTGCAAAAGTTCAGGAAGATGAAGTAGGGGATGGCACAACAACTGCAGTCATCTTGGGAGGAGAGCTTTTGAAAAATGCAGAAAGCCTGCTGGATAAAAACATTCATCCGACTGTTATTGCAAAGGGCTATAAGCAGGCCTCTGAAAAAGCAAATGAATTCCTTCAGCAAATAGCAAAGCCGGTTTCCGAAAAAGATAGGGACCTTCTGGTTAAAATTGCAACAACTGCAATGACTGGAAAAAATGTTGAACTCGCAAGGGAAAAGCTGGCAAACATAGCAGTTGATGCAGTCCTAAAAGTAATGGAAATCGAGGGAAGCAAGAAAATCGTTGATGCAGATAATATCAAGATTGAAAAGAAAGAAGGCGGCAGTATTGATGATTCTGAATTATTAAATGGGTTGGTTATTGACAAGGAAAAAGTCCATAGCGACATGCCAAAAACAGTCAAGAGTGCAAAAATTGCACTTGTTGAATGCGCACTGGAAATAAAAGAGCCAGAGACAGAAGCAAAAATACAAATTTCAGACCCAAGAAAACTCCAGCAGTTTGTTGAGCAGGAAGAAAAAATGCTCAAGGATATGGTGGAAAGCATTGCAAAGGCAGGCGCAAATGTAGTCCTGTGCCAGAAAGGCATTGATGATATGGCTCAGCATTATTTAGCGAAAAAAGGAATCTATGCTGCGCGAAGAATAAAAGAATCTGACATGAAAGCAATTGCAAAAGCAACTGGCGCAAGGACTGTTTCGAATCTTGATGACTTAAAAGCATCTGATTTGGGATTTGCAGGCCTCGTGGAAGAAAGAAAACTCCACAAGGAAAGCATGACATTCATAGAGCAGTGCAAGAACCCAAAAGCAGTTTCAATAATCCTGCGCGGAGGCACACAGCACGTCGTAGCAGAGGTTGAAAGGGCAATGACAGATGCAATCGGAGACCTCGGCGCAGCAATTGTTGTCGGAAAGTGTGTGGCTGGCGGCGGCGCAGTTGAAATTGAAGTCTCGAAAAGGCTCCGGGAATTCGCAGACACATTATCTGGCAGGGAACAGCTCGCAGTCCAGGCATTTGCAGATGCCCTTGAAGTAGTTCCAAGGACGCTGGCCGAAAATGCAGGAATTGACCCTATAGATTCTCTGACTGAATTGAAATCAAAGCATGACAATGGTGAAAGCATGGCAGGCCTCAACGTCATGACTGGCAGGGCAGAGGATATGTGGGTAAAAGGCGTTATAGAACCTTTGAAAATCAAAACACAGGCAATTGCATCTGCAGCAGAAGCAGCAATAATGCTTTTGAGGATAGATGATGTTATTTCTGCAGGCAAGCTCGGCCATGGCGGACAGCAGATGCCTCAGATGCCTCCTGG
>DUFN01000013.1:18944-52556 GCA_013331935.1 Nanobdellota archaeon
AGGCCATGGCAGAAGAATTTGAAGTAGGAAGCCCTCTCGGACAGCTGAAGCGCCAGCTCAGAGATTTAAAAACAAACTTATCGCCAGCCATCGCAAACGAACAGCTTGATTCGATTGCCCAGAGGCTTACAAACATAGAGAATAATTTCAACAGCCTTATTGATGTTCTAAAGCAGGCCAGCCAGGCAGTAGAAGAAGATTCGGACATTAAAAACAAAGTCAATGAGATTTCAGAACAGAATAAAGTTCTAATTGAGGCTGTAAATGAACTGCTGAAATTACTGACAACTGTTTTCAAAACAAAAGATTTCAACCCGCAACAAAAAACAGAATACCAAGAACCAAAAACAGAATTGCATCCAAAACTGCAGGCAGGCATGCCTATTTCGTACCAGAGGACGAGATGAATTTCGCAGACATAACAAAAATATTATCGTTTAAAAAAAGCCGTAAAGCAATTACTCCAATCATCGCAATTATTTTGCTATTAATGATGACTGTCGCAGCTGCTGGCGCAGCATTTTTCTGGCTTACAAGAATACAAGGACAGCTTCAGGGCGGTACAGAAAGTTATCAGGGCAGGGTTTTCGAAGGCATGGCATCTGACATTGTAATTGTTGATGCAGATTACAGTACATCATCAGAAAACCTGACAATTTATTTTCACAACATAGGCAACAGGCGGATTCCGATTAACAAAGAGAGTATAAGCAGTTCTGCCCTGACAACAACTTGGATTCTGAGGGATGCGGATTCAATAGTAGTTTGCGCAACAGATTGGAGTGGCTCGCCAACAACGCAGGCCACCTGTTCGTCAGGCTGCGGAACAAGCAATTCGGTTTACATTGAAGTCGGGCAGATGAAAGCAGTAACGCTGACGACAGCAGGCACAACGTGCGACATATCCAGCCAGGGTTCTGGCAAGGAATTTAATTTTGTAGTGGACTTTTCTGGCAAGACAACTTCGGGCGGAAGCTTCATCAGCTAAAATGAAATGGTTTCGGCAAGAAAAAACAAGAAAGGATTGACACCGATAATAGCAACAATACTTTTGCTTATGATGGCCGTTTCAGCAGCAGCAGGCATGTTCTACTGGCTGTCCAGAGTGCAGGGCCAGCAGCAGGGTTCGATAGAATCTGTGCAGACAAAAATGTTTAGCGATTTAACGTCGTCTGTTGATGTCGTTGATGCAGATTATAATGATACGACACAGGTATTGGATTTGTATTTGCAAAATTCAGGCAACAGTAAAATTCTGCTTGACAATTCCACAGCCACTCCAACAACGCAGTGGATTTTATTTGATGCTGCGCAAAGGGCGATATGCGCAACAGATTGGCATGGTGGAAGCGGTGCGCCGGCATGCATGCTGAATTGCGCAGAAAATTCAACAATCGCCGTGGGGCAGATAAGGCAAGTACGCCTTAACCTCACATTAGGCGGCTGTTCTGTGCGTTCGCAGGCAAATGGAACTGTGCTGGCATTTCAAATAGACTTCTCTGGCAAGACAAAGACTGCTGGAAGTTTTATTAAGTAAATATTAAATACTCTTTTCTTCAAGCTTATTCGAGGAAAATGGCCAAAGGACTATCGCACATCATAGGAATAATTCTTACGCTCATGATAATCATTGCAATTTGCTCAGGGCTTTACTTTTGGTATTTCAGGCTGACTGGCAATCAGATGGGTAATGTGGAACAATCAAATGCAGCTTTTGTGGATAAATTGGGCAGCTGCCTCAATGTTGTTGGTTTTCAGCATAATTCAGTTACAAATAAATCAAAAGTAACTCTGCAGAACTGCGGAGATAATACGTTAATTGCAGGAGATAATGCAGTCATAGACACTGTGATAGCTTCGCCAGCCAGCTGTTCTTTCAATCTCGATAGAACTACTTGTTACGAGTGCCCCCGTACACTTCAGCCAGGGCAGATAGACACATTTACGATTTTATGGCGGTATGCGCCAAACTGCAGAATTAGCACCGACGAAACAGAATTGCAGTTCACAGTTGATTCGCTGGCCACGAGTTCAGTAAGATTTACTCCTACCGCGAGCGCGTGCACGTCAGAAGTGGCAAAACCAGTAGATATAACAAATACGGGAAGTGATTACGATGCATATTCGCTTTTCATTCTGCTAAATACATCAGCATATATTGCAAATGGCACAATGCGCTCTGATTGCGCAGATTTACGATTTTTAGATACAGATCAAACTACGCCACTGGGCTTTTGGATACAAAAAGGGTGCAATGACTGGAAAAATCTCACACAGATATGGGTTAATGTTCCATTTGTGCCTTACAGTCCAGATATGCCGCGGCGCATATATATGATTTATAATAATTCCGGAAATAGCGTTAGTGGTAGCAATGGCACGAATGCATTTACAATTTATGATAATTTTGATGGCAGCAGTGTCAATTCTAATATATGGAATTATACTAATTCGCTTACAGGCCAAATCTATGTTAATAGCAGTTATCTGTATTTGAATTACCTGAATGGTTCTGTTAATGCTACTAATACCACTACATCTGCAAACATAACAACTACGCTTGACTTTGGTTATATCATGGATCTCGATGCTGTTTTTTTAAATTCCACGCCAGACATGGGTGTTACTTATAATTTTAACTGGATGAATGTAGAAGCCGCGGCAGGAGCGAATTTATTCAACCTGGCAACTAATTTTAGCTCTGCAAACAACAATAGATTTTATGCAAACATAACCGGCGATGCAGGCACTAGCCAGGGATTTATTACGAGCAATCTGTCAGGCCAAAATTTCACAGATCAATATAGGTATAATTTCTGGAGCAGGGCATTTAATTATCAGGGCGCCGCATGCGTAACATCTATCTGGGCAGAAATGAGGCTGTATGATTCGCTTATATGCCGTGATGGCAATTGCGGCCAGGGCTACAAAGGCGATGTGCATATCGGCTCTGAAACTGATGCAGGCAGGCTATTCTGCGATACTGCGCTCTATGCCAATAAAAAGTTAAAGCTTACAGTTACGGCTAGTGGCGGAACTATGCGTCTGGATTGGTTTAACATACGGCCATATCACTTTCCATACGTAACTTATACTCTTGGAACTCCGCAATGCCTGCGAAATCAGGGTTAACCGCACATGAAAAAAGCGCAAGAAACACTCATTGGCTTCCTAATGCTAGTAATGATCGGCCTCGCCATCATGACAATGGTCTTTGGCTGGGCATGGCCAGCTATACAGAAAGCGCAGAATATGGATGAAGCCATGAGATTAGAAAACAGGATGATAGAACTCCACAATGCAGTCAAGAAAGCAGCAAGCGAGCAGGGCATGCTTACAGTCCCTTTCACAATAAAGAAAGGCATGCTTTACCTCGATAACAATAATTCAATCGTGATGAAATCGTTCATAGACCTTCCGCAGGTATTTCAAGAGCAGACTGTTTTCGGAAATAAAACAATGCTGGGTGTGCTTGGTTCAGATGAACCTGGCTATCTTCTCAAGCGCGGAGCTGTCGAGTTTGAACTCCACTATATAAATCTAAATAATACAAATACCGGGAAGTGCTATGGCATAAAATTAATCTCTGGCAATCAAGGCGCAGCTGGCCGTGGCGAGCACACAGTATTTGTCAAATGGGTGCAGGAAAATTCAACAACAGTTGCAGGGTGTTCATCAACAATCCATGAAGTAGTTAGCATAAATATAGAATAAAATGAAAGCACAGTATAACACAGTTTATGGCATGCTGATAATCGCGCTCTCAATTGCAATTTTAATCGGAATTTTTGTTTTTTCAGACAGCATACGCGGAACTGCAACAAAAAATCTCGGCGAAAAAATACTGGACAGCGTTTCAGATAAAATGATCCTGAGTTTGGTTGATATGCGTATTCTTGCTGAAAAAACCAGCCCGACTCTGCTGGAAAGCTCTGTAAGCATACCGAAAAAAATAGGAGAGCAGGATTACTTTGTGAGGGGAGAAAATAAAACTTTCATAATCAGAACTACGGGTTCTAGGTCGCTAATTGTGCAGACAAATATTACAAACATCTGGAACATATCTATCTTCGGAACAGCCGGCTCGCAAGGTGGAAAAATAGACCTTAAATATAATGTTTCCAGCTCGACTGTGATGATTAGTTAATCAGCAAATATATAAACACCTTTTGACAGTTTTAAGCTGTGGCCATGGGCATCTCTAAAGTTCTAAAAAAGGCAGGCAGGCTCCTGAGTGAAAAGGCAGGCACAGCCAGCCCGCTAGAGCGCAGGCAGGAATACAAAGAAACCCGAGACATTTCAAAAGAAGCCGCGCCAAAAGCACAATCTGAGCAGAGCCCAGATGCATCTAATACTAAAGGCCCTTCGGAATTGGAAGAAGACCTGCTTCACGCAGAATCAAATATTGGTTCGAAAAGGATAGTCCTGCCGAAAATATCAGAGCATACAACGCGCGCAAAAACAGATGTCAATGAAAGTGCCAGAACAGTCAGCGAAGTTTATCCGCTAATAACAACTAACTGGAAGGAAAATAAATACACGCTAGCCAGCGCAGATATTCACTTTAATCCAATTCTAAACCAGCTCATTTACAATGTTCTTGAGCCAGCCATATCAAAAGAGCAGAAAGAACTTGTGCTAAAGACAATAGAAATGCTCCATGACAAATTAGAAATAGATTTTTCAAAACTCACAGAGAAAAAAGAAATTTATGATTATGTTGATGACCAAGTTGACGATATTTGGGAATATCTTAACTACAAGCCAGGTGAAGAGGAATCACTGAAGTTGAAGTACCATATTTATAAAGAAGTCATAGGGCTTGGAAAAATCGAGCCGATAATGCGCGACAACCAGATAGAAGATATCAGCTGTGATGGCATTGGCCTGCCGATTTATATTTTCCACAGAAATTCAATGTACGGCGAAATGCCGACAAATATCTGGTTTGATAGCAAGGATGAGCTTGACGGCTTTGTAATGAAGCTGGCCCAGAAGACAGGAAAAACTGTTTCAGTTGCAGAGCCTCTCCTTGATTCTGCCCTGCCCGACGGAAGCAGAATCCAAATAACTTATGGCACAGACATAGCGCGGAAAGGCTCGAATTTTTCTATTAGAAAGTTCTTCAAAGTGCCTCTGACAGTAATAGACCTTGTAAATTATGGAACTGCAGATGCGCTGACGCTTGCTTACTTGTGGCTAGCCATCGAAGAACAGCAGTCAATCCTTGTGGCAGGCACAACTGCAGTCGGAAAAACAACTTTCCTTAACAGCATTGCGCAGTTCATCAGGCCCAGCGCAAAAATAGTTTCAATTGAAGACACTTCAGAACTGAATATCGCACATACAAACTGGACTCCCCAGGTTGCAAGGACGGGCTTTGGGCCGAAAAAATACGGCGAAATCTCTATGTTCGACCTTCTGAAAGCAGCCCTGCGTCAGAGGCCAGATTACATTATAGTGGGTGAAGTCAGAGGGCGCGAAGCCTCGGTTCTGTTTCAGGCAATGGCCACAGGCCACGCAAGCCTATCAACAATCCACGCAGACAATATCAGCGCAGTGATTGATAGATTAACAACAAGGCCTATTGATCTGCCAGCATCGCTTTTAGAAAACCTTGATTTGATAATTTTCCTGGACAAAGCACAGCGGAAGGGAAGATTAGTAAGAAAGGTTGGGCAGATTATTGAAGTTGAAGGCTATGACAGGGACAAACAGCAGCTGAAAACAAATGAGTCATTCCACTGGGTGCCCGCGAGCGATGAATTCGTGCCGAGAAATTCGCTCCTCTTGCAAAAAATAGCATCAAAGCACGGATGGACTGATGATGAGGTAAAAGAAGAGATAATGCGACGGGCAAGTGTTCTTGGATGGCTTCAGAACAAAAAGCTCCATGAGTTCAAGGATGTTGCTCAGATTATCAATATGTATTATACTGATCCGAAAAGGCTGGCAAGAATAATGCAAAATGGCTGAAATTTACGATCTCGCGCATGAAGTTTTCGGGAAATATGCAAGGAAGCTTGAGCCATATTCTTCCCAGTTGAGTTTGGACTTAGTTAAGGCGCATATGACTGTTTCGAGGGAGAAATGGCTGTCCCTTGCCATCTTAGCCACTGTGCTGGCTTTTGGCATCTCTCTTTTGATTGCACTTCCAGCAGGCATCCTGCTTTACGGAATGAAGGCAGGCTCTGTTCTCAAGCCAATCTTAATAGCAATAGTCTTAGCAGCAGCATCCGGCGCACTTACATTCTACTATCCATCTCTCGTTGTTTCGGAAAGAAAAAAGAAAATAGAAAATACAATTGCTTTTGCAACAATTTATATGTCTACTATTTCCCGTTCAGGCTTTCCTCCCCAGCACCTATTCCGGCTTTTGGCGAAATTCAAGGATTACGGCGAAATTTCAAAAGAAGCTGCATTAATCTCAAGGGATGTAGAGTTGTTCGGTGTTGACCTGCCCACTGCAATGACAAAAGCAATAGCGCGCTCTCCTTCTGCTGACTGGACAGAACTGCTGGCTGGCCTGAGGACTGCAATAACAATCGGTGGAGATCTCGGCGCATTTCTGGAGGAAAAAGCAAAAGGGTTTGTGGCAGATTACAAGCGCAGGCTTCAGGATTTCAGCAACCTCCTATCAATCCTTATCGAAGTTTACATAACATTAGTAATTGTCGGCGCAGTATTTTTCATAGTAACAACATCAATCATAGTTGCAATCGGTGGCATGTCAACATATACGCTGAAAATTATGAATTTTGCAATGATAATTATCGGAATACCACTGCTTACAGGCGCATTCATACTAATAATTAAAGGAGTGTCGCCGATGGCAGATTAAAATGAAGCTGATTGAAAAACTCGAGAAGATGGGCCTACCTTTGTTCAAAGAGCTCGGAAAAGATATGCTTGGCTTTAACAAGGACAAGCTGAAGACTACTTTAGTTTTACTGCCTCTGCCATTCATTCTTGCGCTGATTCTATTTTTGCTGAAAATACAGAGCACAACAATCGTAGCGGTTTTTGCAATTGCATTAGTTGCTGTGCTGATGCCTTACTTAGCATACGGCTTTTTGGAATTCAAGGAAATAACGCAGGCAGAGGAAGGCTATCCTGGCTTTCTCAGGGACCTTGCGCAGGCAATTTCATCTGGCATGACAATTCCGCAGGCCCTCCAGACAACAGCGCATGCAAGATATGGCGTGCTTACAAAGTATGTCCAGAAACTGAATAATTGGGTTTCGATAGGTATACCATTCCCAGATGCGTGGAGAAAATTCACAGGCGCGCTGGAAAAGTCAAGCATGATTAAGCGCATTAATGGAATTGTCCTGGAAGCTTTTGTGGCTGGCGGGCAGATGGGCGCGGTATTGAGCTCTCTTGCAACAGATGTTATTCTGCTGAAACGAATCGAAGAAGACAAAAAATCAGCTGCGCAGCAGCATGTAATTGTTATGTATATTATATTTTTCATATTCCTCGGCATTATTGCAGGCCTTTACAAAATACTAATCCCCATACTTTATATTCAGAAAATCGGCGCGTTTTCAGGAATATCTCTACGCCCTGGCGAAGAATTATCTATTGATTATTTCAAGAACTTGTTTTTTGCAATGGCATTGATACAATCTGCATGCATGGGTTTAATAGCTGGGCAAATCAGCGAGGAAAAACTAATTGCAGGACTAAAACATGTTGTTGTCATGATTGCTATAGCAATTTTCACATTCTTTACGCTGATTTATCCTGCATCGCTGGCATTGGAAGTCCATGTCTTCCCAGAAACGCCGGGAATAGGGCAGAACATTGCAGTTACGGGAACTTTGCAGATGGAGTCTGCAGCCTCGTCTGGGGCAACTATTGAAATTATCGGCCCCAGCAGGGAAATCCAGCAATTAATGGCAGACTCGCAGGGAGAATTCACAACACTTTTCAAAGCCCCGCTGCGGCCAGGCTCATACTCCATAGTCATCACAGCAAATTACCGCGGAGAAACAGATTCAAAAACAGTATGGGTGAATGTGGGAGGATAAAATTGAAAAAAGCGCAGGCCTTCACAGAATATATCATTGCTTTTTTTATATTTATGGCGGTCGTAGTCCTCCTATTCACAGCTTTTTTTGGCAGAAACCAGCCGGAAGCGCAGAAAATCACAGAGCAGAGCTCAAGCATGCTTGCCCAGGCTCTTGCAAGGATTGCTTTTGAGACTTCTGGAGAAAGCAATGCAGGAAGTGCTGACTGGCAGAGCAATTGCAATTCAACTACTGCTGCCAATACCAAACAAATTGGTTTGGCAACACAAGGGCATTCATTTCTGGTGCCTGCGAGCAAGCTGGACTGTTATAGTGGTATATCTCCAGTTTCAACAAGCAGTTTGTTTCTTGGCTCTGCAGGCGGAGATGTTAGAACCGCATATTTCATGAGCATAATTCCCGCACATGTTGGCCCTTCTGGTTGCTCTAATGCATATACAACAACGCCAGAAGCATTTTCAGGAATATGCAACCGCATGTCAGTCGGTGCAATGTATTTCAGCTTCGGCAATACCTTGCGAAGTGCTGAATTAAGAATGAAGGTCTTCTTTCCAAATGCAACAATAACAATAGTAAATAACGCGTTTGAAGCAAATGATTCTATAAATAGCACCATTGTAGATGGCGGAATGGATTTAGATGTTGACGCCTTTGTTACTACGACAGACAGAGATAGGTTTCAAGTCACTTTTCCATCTGCAGACATGGCATACATAAAATCTTTTTCTTACAGGTATTCTGATGGCGCGAACGTAGGTAATTTCACGCTAAGTAATGCAACTGATTTTTACGACAGACAGTTAGAAAGCTCAGAAACAACAGCAACTTCAACGCCAGCCACAACATTTTTCGCACCGGAAAATAAAAAATATGGTGAATCAAGACGGTATATTTTAATTAATGGCACTGATGGCCTGCTGTACCCAGCATTAATATCTTTGAGGACTGCGAAATCGCAGATAGTTGCGCGATGATTGATATTTTCGACAGCAAGAAGGGTTTTTTCTTCTATGTGGAAATAATGCTCGTGGTTATTCTGGCCATAATTATATGGACGCAGTTTCCAATATCTCAGCAGAGCTATCTGGATTTATCTGCGCAGGAAAATCTCCGCCATTTAGGATATACTTATATGAAAGCAATAGATGTTTCTGGAATTCTGCCAAAATATATACATTCTGCTAATTTTTCAGCCACGAATTTTACAAAATTGCGGTTTGTTGTTGCAGACAGCCTGCCTTCAGATATAATTGTGTATCCTGAATATATTTACAATGAGTCTCTTTGCTATAATAGCAGTGGCAGTGCAGGGGCCTGCGGGCTGAATACGACAAGCGCAGATACAACAACAGTGCTTTACACTTTTACAAATTCAACAGAGCCAATTACAATTAAGCTGTATCTCAAGAGCGCATTTGGAGGGCGCCTATGAAAAAGTCGCAGTTTTTTTTGATAGCAATGGTTGTAATATTAATATCTATGTTTTATATTTACACGTATATCAGAAGTGCAGACCAGTCCTCAACTTTGTTTTTCGACAGGCCTGCCACCTTAGATCTGCAAAACATGATAGATTCAGTCCAGCTGAGAAACGAGCGCTATCTCGCGCAGAAGATTCCATGGTGGAATTACGGCTGGACTTACAGAAATGTAATTAGTTTTACAGATACATATGATAATTCTGGAAATCCGGCAGAGCAAGCCGTAAGCAAGACCGCAGAGTTTGACCTGAAAATAATTTGGGCGCACCACTCTAATACTGATTGTTCAAAAGAATTGAGATTGGTTGATTTCTCGAATGCTGAAGTTAATTCTGATGTAAATAGCACGACAACTCCGTGTAGTTTGCTGACCGCCATAGCCTGGACATGCCCTGCACTTACAAACTGCAATCGAATATTCAAATATTATGTTTATTATGGCAATGCCAGCGCAACAACGCCAGCCTACCGTTCTACTGCGCAGGGAACTGAGCTCAGCTCATCGGGCGGGCTAGAAGAGGCAGACCCTAGGCTTCTGTGCACTCATTTCAAGGCAATCTACCCAAAAACAGGCGCAACAGTGGACTGTTCTTTAGTAAGTTATGTTGGAAATAAGACAAATATTTCAATTTATTACTCATCGCGGAGTCTAAAGTTCAATGGTTCTGTGATATAAGCTATTGAAATAAATTCTCAATAGATTTAAAACGCTCTCGTTTCAGCAAAGTCTATGCTGTATGAAATGTTCTTTTACCCTGCGATTGTCATAGGCCTTTTTACAACAACTTTTTTCCTGATGACTTTTTTCGAGGATTTCGGGAGAGAGAAACGCAGGCCAGATTACCAGCCGAAAGTCACTGTCTGCGTGCCAACTTGGAATGATGCAGAAACCATAGCAAATACAATCCAATCTTTGCTTAATTTAGATTATCCAAAAGAAAAACTAGAAATAATCGTGGTTGAAAATAATGGCTCAACAGATGGAACTTTGGAAGTTGCGCGGAAGTTTGAGAGCCAAGGCGTAAGAGTTTTTTCAATAAAAGAAGGCGGAAAAGGATTCGCAATGAACTTCGCAATAAAGCAGGCCACTGGAGAAATTTTTGGAGCTTTGGATTCAGATTCTATTGTCGCGCCAGATGCATTAAAAAATATGGTGCCTTTGTTTTCAGAGGAAAAAGTAGCTGCAGTTACTCCAACTTTGAAAGTTAATAATCCAAAAGGTATGTGGCATTATATACAATCTGTCGAATATATTTACGGTGTTTTCCTCAGGAAGGTTTTTGCACTGCTGGACAGCATTCACGTAACGCCAGGGCCATTTACTCTCTACCGCATTGATTTTTTCAGGAAGCATGGCGGTTATGACATAGATAACATTACAGAAGATATGGAAGTTGCATTAAGAATACAAAGCGTGAAATTAAGAATTGAAAATGCAATTGATGCCAATGTTTATACGACTGCTCCGAATGATTTTGTAAGCCTTTTCAAGCAGAGAACGCGCTGGTATCTTGGCCTGCTGGACAATGTTCCGCGCTACAAGCATCTTTTCAGCCCAGAGTATGGTATCTTGGGATTATTTATCCTGCCACTTTCCTTTTACTCTATCTTTTTCGCAATAGCCATGCTATTCTATCAGTCGTATATATTTGCAACAACAGGATTAAAGCAGTTGTCAATATTTAATGCAGTTAATTTTGATGTTATTGGTCTGGCCAGTGCAAACCCGCCAGCATTTTATCTCGCGCCGAATATTTTTACTGCAATGAGTGTTATTGTTTTGGCAATGGGCATTATAGCTTTTTATCTCGCGCTCAGGTATTCAAAGGACAGTTTCAAGCCGTTTTTATCATATATTATTTATTACCCTTTTTACTTAATAGTATTCGCGCTCTGGTGGCTCAGCGCAATTTACTGCAAGCTGTTTGCAAAGGAATTAAGATTCGGCGGAGTAGTCTGGAGAAACAGCCTTCGGAATAAATTACTTCATGATTCTGCTTAAATCATCTGCACTCAGCAGGCCTTCAAATCTCTGTTCTCTGACAATTATCGCAGGAACATTTTCTATTGCATACCTGCTTTTCAGAATTTTTATAGCCGATAAATCTGAATCAATATCAAAAGAATAAATCATTAGTTTGGGGTTCAATGTTTTTTGGTGTAGCAATACCGCACCCTGCTCTCCGCAGTCTTCGCATTCGCTGTTAGAGTAGAAGTATAAAACAGGCAAGTAGTCTGTCTTGCACCGCAGGTTCATGCTCTTGATAGCTAGCCAGTGCTTTATTTCCAAGAGCGCGTAATATTTTTTAAGCCCCTCAAGTTCAAGATGCCTGGACTGCTTTTCAAGCATATCGACTTTTGGCCCAAGTGTTTCCATTTTTCTGGCCAGCGCTTCCAGGCTATTTGCATCGCAGGCGCTTTCGGATGCCAGCTGGGCTTCAATATCTATGCTCAGCGTGTCTGCCTGAATTGAATTTTGGGTATCTTGTATTTCTGAAAGCTTACCTTGGAAAAGCTGATAGCCAAGAAGGAAGCCGAGCATAAAAACTATGATTGTTATGAAGCCTGCCAATGCCAACCTAAACATAATTTTACCCATTATAGCCTAATTCCCACTAAGTGCATGCCTAACTTATCAGCAGTTAGTATTAAGTCATCTGAATTCTTGCCAGCCACAGTTATGCAGTTGCCGTCCGAAGTAATTGCATTGCTCATGGATTGAGCAGTCAGCACTAAAACAACAGTAGTATTTGTTGCATCATTGCATGTTTTTATCGGAACAGCTGGATTTACTGGATTGGAATCTTCAGAGTAGGCAGCAATTATTGGAATGCCGTAGATTCCCATTATCCTCGATATTTCAGCAGATGCCACTGCGAATTTCGCAGGGTTTAGCCTTGGCTCGTTTGGATTAAACACTATATATGTCTTAGAAGCAGTTAGTATTTTTGTTACAACAGAAGAGTCTATTGAGATGTTGCTTGCCTGCCTTGGATCCAGCCTGAAAGCTATTGGTATTTTCTGGTTGCTTGCAGTCAGGAAAGTTCCGAAGGTGTTGTCCTCCAGAATGTAAAACTCATAATTGCCGACTTGGATGTAGTTTTTCGGCTTCTTTTCAGTGCTCGAAGTTCCAGTATCTTGGAAGGCAATTGCAATAACCCAAGTAACCATGAAAAGTATTATTGCGCCAACAAGCAGTTTTACCCATAGTTTGGTTTTCTTCTTCTGGACATTTGTCTGCAACGGCTGTATGAATTCATCTGCCATGCTTATTTGAAATACAAAAGATATAAAATGATTTCGATTTCTGCGGGGTGGTTTTCTAAGAAGTAATTGGGCTTGATGTTCTTAAATAAAAGAATAAAATAACAAAAATCGCAAACGATTTTCGAATTCCTAAATAAATTTAAGAATAAAAAAGAAAAAATAAAGGGGCTAAGCCCCTTACTGGCTTTATGCTACTGTTGGTGCAGATACTGTTATGACACCAGCAGCACTTGCTACTTCAACTGTTGTGCCCTTCAGCTTGTCTGAATAGCTCTTGAAGTCTTTCAGTACTGTTGCTGCATTCCTTGTGTCTGCTGCGCCGTAGCCTGCTACTAACAAAGCTGTCTTTGTTCCGCCAAAGGCATTCTCGAACAATTGTATCTTTGCTTTTCCTGCAGTGTAACCTTCAGCGCACATTGCTGCTGTCTTGCCAGATAGGCTCAAAGCCAAGTCGTTTGCGCATGGTCCGCCGACAACTATCATGCTATAAGCAGTCTTGTCAGATACTTCAGAGTCCAGTTTTGCTACTGGTACGCCAGAGATTGACGATACGCTTACTGCTCCGCCAGTTGTGCTTGTTACTGTGTCCGGGCCTGCTACAGTTACCTGTGCTTTTACGATGTCCTTTGGTATCTTTAGCTTTACTCTGTCAGATGCACCGTTGCTCTTTGGGTCCATTATGACGATTCCATATCTTGATCTGTGGTTCTCGTCTTTTGTTCCCAACGTCGTAGTATAGTTCCATATAACTTCGCGGGCTTCTTCAGAGTTCAGGGATGCACCCAATGTGGCAAAATCTCCGCCAGCAGTGTTTCCCAGCCAGACAGATATATCGTCTGCTGCATTCAGCATGTAGTTGTTGTCGTCACGGATGTCGAAGGTTAAGTTAAGTTTGTTTGCGACATACGGGTCTAATCCAGTTCCTGCAGTCAGGTTGCCGTTCAAAAGCATTACGACATTTGTAGTTTTTGTTTCACCGTATGCTACTCGTCCGACAGTTCCGCCAGGTCCGATGTTGCTTGCCCACGTAGCCTTACCATCTGTTGGGTTTCTGTAAACTACATCTGTGGTGTTTGTCTGGAAAGAGTCGTTTATAGTCAACCAGATTTTGTTGGTCTTGGCGTATGCGCCGTCAGATTTCAGTACTTCTATCCCCTCTGCTTCTGTTACTTCTATCAGGAAAGCAGGTTCTGATGCTTGGCTTGCACCCAATCTTGGAGTAGTTGCGCTTGCATCTGCGGAAAAATCAGCAGAGCTTTCAAATGTTACAGTCAAAGTCATGTAGTCTGTGTCTGGCACTGTCAGCTTGTTGAATCTTATTTCATATCCGCCTAATGGCAAGTCATATTTTCCGCCGGCTGCTGGTGGGTTGTCGCTAAAGTCGTTTACAGTGTAATCGTTTATTACGCCGATGGATGGTTTTGTTGTGTCGCCTGTTGTTATGGTGTCTCCAGCTGCACTTGTGTCTAAGCCGTCAACATCCCATACCCAGTCAGGGTTCTCTTTCTTACATTCTGCGCGTTTATATGCAACTCCGCAGGGCTGGACGAATTTATCGCCATCGTTGTACGTTTCTGAAGCATCTTTTCCAACCACGATTGAAGCTGACCTTTCGTTTACATTGTCTGAGTAAAAGGCATCTGTACCTAATATTTCCAGGCCGTTTACTGTTTCAGCTGTGTTTACATTCAGTGTTTCGACTACACCGTCAACATCTACTATGAATGGTGCATTTGTTGTTGCGGAACCGACATTCTTCAAAAGTACTTTTTTGCCTTCGATTGTTATTGTGTCGCCGACATTCATGAATGCTTCCTGACCGACTCTTGCTGTAAATGTGTTGGAGTCTGTTACGGTTGTTATTTTCATCTTTCTTCCCAAGAAGCTCAATGCTAATGGGTCTGACGATGTTGTCTTACTAATATTTATCGTGCTATCCAGCACGTAGTAGTAGCCGATTGTACCCTTGTTTGCTTCTAAGTATATGCCGTCTTTGTAGTCATCTTCTACTCCGCCAATACTTGTCAGCGAAGTTGCTATTTGCGGACCTACTGCAAATGCAGAACCTTGTGTTGCGTTGTGCCATACAAGCATTTCCCTGTAGTCATAAGATGTGCTTTGGAATGTCAGAGAGTCATCTTTCAGGCTGGCTATGTCGCCGTGGTCTAATTCCTGGTCAAATCCGCCAGAGTTTGGCAAACCAATATTATCACCAAGTACTATGTCTTTCATCTGTCCACCAGATACTGTTGTAGTTCCCGTTCCGGAAGCTGCAGTTGTTGCCTGCTGGGCCAGAGATGCTGCTACGTCTGTAGCACCAATAATATCTGCTGGCGCGGCTTTTGCACCGACAACAATTAATCCCACCCATTTACCATCCTTTACGAAGGGTGCTGGGTAATCTGACAAATCGGCTGCTGCTACGGCGCCAAACATTGTGGCACCCATCATCACAGAAGTCGCTGTCACTGCTGCTATTCTTTTCACTGCTGTTTTTGCTTTCAAAGCAAAGTTTTCCATTTTTACCTCACAAAAAAGGAACAAGAAATTTTGTTTATAAGCATTGTGGTGTGATTTGGCTCCATAGTAAAATATTTCATATGCAATAGAGAAATAAAATCAATAGTGAAATAAAGTCTCCACGAGATAAATTAATTTAAAACATCTCCGCTTAGTGTTAGTGCACATGACTGAAGAGAAAAAAGATCTGAAGAATACCAATCTAAATATTACGGCAGAGGCAGGCCCGCAGGAACCACAGCAAATTCTTACTCCGCAGCCCATCCAGTCTACAGACTCGCACATAATTACCAATCTTTCTGGCACTGCCGTTGCTCAGCAGAACAATGGAGTAATTCTGGCGCAAGACATTTTGGTAAAATCAGAAGCAGAACTAAAGGCGATGTCAGAAAAAGAGCAAAAAGTCCGGGAAACCCACAATCTCCTTAGGAGCATGAAGATAGTTACTGCAATTATGCTAGGAAAAGACAAGAACAAGGAACTTGCCCAGATTCTCCAGACAGACAAGAGCTTTACTTCCAAACAAATTAAAGAGTTGGAGGAGCAGGGGCTTGTGAAACGGGAAGGCGAAGGCAGGGAAACAAAATACATTGTTGACCAATTCAATCTCGTGAAATTTTTGCAGACAAAAGTCGTGCTTAAGTGGGGCACAAAAAAAGATAGCGAGGAGAAAAAAGATGGTACCAAGTAGTTCTTTTTGCATTAGTTGGATTGCGCTTGCGCAATCCAATCGTGGAGGAGTCAGGAATTACCAAAAACTGGGGGATGTTCCAGCAGGAATATTAGCAAAGCTTGCTTTGCTTTAACCTGCAAGGTTCCCGCGGTTCGGTGAGAAAAAAGAGGAACCAAAGAAGGTGTAGTGTATGGAAGAAACTAAAGAAAACAAAATGGAGCTGATGATGTATCAGCTAGTGATTGTAATTGTGGTTGGCTTTTTGATTGCGCTTGCAGCAGGCTTCATGGCAGGCAGGCTGGTCGGCTTCTCAGGCGGAGTTGATGCAGTCCAGGCAAAGATTCCAGATTATTGTGCAGTAAACAAGCAGGGCTCGGAAATAACTGTTAAATGCAATGAAATGGGCTTAAGCCTTGATGATGTCTGCGCCATAACCAGTCCTGCATTAAGAAGCAAAGTAAGGGTTGTAAGCCTTGGCAGTACTTAGGATGGCAAAAATTAAGCGCTCATAAAAATAATCCGATGGAGAATTCCCAAAGCAAGGACTACTGCAGAGCTGATTATAAAAATCGAATTTAAGTGTTTCTTGAATCTTGTAGTCCTAAGCCACTCATGCAGTTCTTTGTACAAAAAGCCGGATAGGCCTGCCAGCACCAGCGTGAAATACGGCGTGGCCAGCGCAGCAGGAATGATGTTGAATAACATAGCCAGCAGAAAGATTAGCATACAGGCTAACAGAACATATGCAGATTTTCTTTTCTTAATCAGGGATTCATATGCGCCGAAAAACCCAAGGTAAATAGGGAGCGCGCCTGCAATTATGAATGCTGTATGAAGCACAACTTTCTCAGCAGCAATAGAATAATAATGCGTTACAGCGTATTCCTTTACTATTAAAAGAAGCGCTGGTGTTGCCTGAAATAAAGTAAAAACGCCGAGAATAAACGCGCTCGAAATTATCATAAAATAAAGCTCTGCCTGAGAAATCTCTCTCTGTTCTAGTTTTACAAACAGCATATATAATAAGTATATTGGAATCATGGCTAGCGCATAAATGTGCACAAAGGCAAATATAATCGGAAGCAATACTGCAAGCCTCCAGTCTATTTCTTTTAAATACAGGAACGCCAGGATTGTCAGCAGAAATAAAACCACTGCAATTGTATGCGTCAGCTGGGAAACTGTTTTCCATGTGTAAATCTGTATTGGTGCAGAAAGGGCTGATGCAAACAACGCGCCTGCGGTGCTTTGTGTGGCTTTTTTTGCGATGGCATAAACTAGCAGAGGGATTGAAATTCCAATGAGAAGTGAATAGAAGTTTGAGCTCACATCCTGCGCAATAGATGGCATAATATGCAGGGAAAGGTAGGCCATTGCGATTGAAACTGCCACAAAAAAGCATAGAAAAGCATACTTACATCTATCAATGATGCTAATTTCATTCTGTTCGCTTTTCGTTTCAGCCATCTAAATTCCTTACTAATTCAGTCGCATAAACCCCTTTCGGCAGTTCAAATGTTAATTTTAGTTTTAGCTTATTTTTATTTAACTCATCACTTTCTGGTTTTCCGATTTTAAGCTTTTTGGGCTTTGTTACTGCCAGCCTATCAACCCCTTCGCTGGCTAGCTCTGGCATCCGCGCGCATCTGAACGAGTCCAGCGTTAAGTTATCTGCAAATAATAATTTTTTAATTTCTGTCGAGAATTTATCATTTTTTAATTTTGTTCCGAATCCAGGAACAGGATATTCTTTCTTTAGCTTGGTTTTTGATTTCAAAACAGCTTCGATGCCTTTATTCCACAAGTAACTCTGATAGCCATGCACATAAATTCGTCTTATTGGCTTTGGAATATTTCTGAGCGCGCCAGCAAAGTCAGTTGGAATTTTTACTAGATGGTTAAGGACTGCAGCTTCTATACCTAAGAATTTTGGCCAGCTTTGTAAAATCACATTCCAATCGCCAAAGTTTTTTTCTGCAAACTTTCTGGCTTTTACTGATTCTGTATTTTTGTCATCAGAGTAAGTCAGCAGGTATTTTACTGCGTCTTTGAAATATCCACGAATAATTTCTCTTCCTATTAGAGCTGTGTTGCCGCCGCCGAACCTTTGCTCGCCGAAATAGTTTGGGAAGCCTGATTTTGAAATTGTTTTTGATTTTTTCATAATTATTTTAATATCTTTTTTGTTTAGGTCGCGCAAAATAATTTTAAATTTATTTCCTTCCAAAGTGCCAAGATTAATAGGTTCATCGCCGAAACCAATAAACTCAATCGTAATGTCTTTTATTTTTATATTTTCAAAAACTTCTTTTGAAATTTTGAAAGCAGAGATGGCCTGTTTAGTAATTGCAACCCTGTCCTTGTTGCCTGCAAACTTAAACCGTTTAAAACTCGAGTGGCACTGCTTTGCAATTTCCTGTATTGCGCGGACTGTTGTCCAGTTCTTTTTTGCCAAATAAAAATAAGCGTAGTCGCCGAACTTTTTCTTTTTCAGTTTTATTTTTTCTTCAACAAGGAAATCTTCCGGGATTTGTTTGAGTTTCATTTTTGCGTAAAGATTTTATGGAGCTGGCCTATTGTTCTGTTGTAATCGAATAACCCTCTGCCACTCATTAAAGAAATTACTGGCCTTACGCCAAGTTTCCCGCAGGCATGCTCGTACAATTCTATAAATGCATATGGCGACGTGCGCGGTATATTATGGAGAGTTACGTGCGGTGAGAAAGCATACAGTATTGCGTGGACGGCATGCCAGCCGATCGCATAACTAAATTTATATATATTAGCTTCAACATCGGCCAAAGTGTTCTTTAAGCCTTCGTAGGTTTTTATTTCGTGGCGCTGTAATCTTGTTGCCGCGTTTTCTGCCGCGCTGTAGAGTTTATTGAATTGTGCGTGGTTTAGCGCCCGAGGATATGTTACAAAAACTGCAAGCCCCTCTAGCATGATTCCACTTAACAAATTATAGTATCCAATGCGCAGGTTTGCAAAATTTGGCGTTTCGGGATTAAGTTGCCCGTGCGCCCTTTCCAAAATTGTACGGGCGCGTGCCTGAGCTTCTACTCTGAGCCGCGAGTGCTCTGATTCTGCAAGGTCTTTTAAGTGCCGCATCTCGTGGTCGAGAATCTTTTGAAAGTGTCCCCAATCTGCGTGCCTTGCGCCAGCGCCCATGAACCGTTCAAGATTAATTATGATGTTGGGCTGGCCAGGGGGCGCATTAAATCCGTGAGCTTGCCCCGCCGCAAACTCTGGCATGCCCGTGCTATAACCGCGAGTTTCTGTGCCAATCAGCTGGATTATAAATAATTTTGTATTTGCAGTTATCAAATCCGCATACCTCGCAAGCTCGTGCTTTATTAAATTAGCTGCCAGAACAAAAACCTCAGTAACACGCGGCCCCATTATTGTAGTTTCTATTATAACTTTCGTTTCGCCGATGTAAAATTCTTGCCCAGTAATTGCCATGTATTTTTAAACAGTTGTTGCTTAATAATCCTTATGTGGCAAAATTAACTAATTTGATCACACCTTCCGCACCCAAAAGCATCAAAAGGCCAGAAACAACAGTCCCTGCTGAAATAGCTAAAAAAGACCTTTTCCAGTTCCAGCCGAGAATTTCAGAAATCAAAACGCCAAGATAACAGCCTGTGATTGGCAGAGGGATGGCGACAAAAGCAAATAAGGCCAGCTCTTCATACAGTTCAAAATTTTTATTTTTGTGCATGTGCTTCTCAGCAGTTTTCCTGAACAAGCCGAACATGAATTCGCGGAAATGCGCGTGCTGTAAAACCCAAAACGCCACGGGCAGGGCCGCGATATTGCCTATGATTCCCAGTGCGAGTGTCATCCAGGGATTCAGCCCCATTCCAAGCCCGAAAATCACCGCGCCCCTTACTTCAAGTATCGGAGATGCACCGATGGCCAGAACAATAAGATAATTAACCCAAGCATCCATATCTGCCGCAATTGCCCTGCGCTTAAAAACTTTTGGCTGTAAGTTAAATTTATGAAAAATGCGCGAAACCAGAGAAAATTTCTAAAATTTTCTTGGCCAAGAAAATCGCGGCGCGATTTTCTCTGGACTCCGCCCTTTGGGGTGCGGGATGACGCGCGCATTTTCCATTCCTCCAACTCGCCTTTCTGAGCGAGAACCCGTTAAAACCACGGGCTTCCAGCGAAACCGAAGAAAAACTTTGCTATGTTTTTCTCGGCCAAGGAAAATTATTTCATAATTTTCCTCTGGAATTGCGAACAATTTTTCTTGGTGCTGGAAAATCCCGCAGGATTTTTCACATAGCCCGCGGATATGCCAAAATGCAAAGCATTTTGGCATTCCGCTAAAATTCATAATTTTAGCGTTAACGTGAATTTGTTCTAAATTCACGGAATGGAAAATTGCCTTACAATTTTTCATAAGGCTCGAGCGGCGAGTTGGAGTTATAGTGCGAACTTCGTTTTACTCGTTCGCGAATAAACTTTTACTTCACAAAACTTTATAAAGCATTCATAAAACAAAGCCATATGAAAAATTGTATTTCATGCAAAAAGTCAACTGTAAATGACGGCGGAGCGATAGCAATAGCCTGCCCTCAGTGCAGCACAGAACTAATCAGATGCGGACAGTGCAGGAAGACTGCTGTTTCTTATAAATGCAAATGTAACTTAGAGGGGCCGTAATGGTGCAATTTATGCAGTTTTCAGTTCGCAGTCATCAGTCTTGGTTGCTCAGAGAACTGAATACTCAAGATCGAATACAGTTTGGAGTACAAAATGGCTGAAGTAATCGTTAAATTAAAAGTTATGCCAGCATCTCCTGATTCTGATCTTGCGCAGATTGAAGAATTCTGCAGGGTGAAATTCACTGAAAGCAAGGCAAAGTTCCACTCAGTAAGCACAGAAGAAGTTGCATTCGGCCTGAAAGCCCTTGTTTTTGTTATCTTCGGCGATGAAAAAGTCCTTAACCTAGATGTGTTGGAAGCGGCTATAAAGGAAAGCAAGGATGTTTCTACGACAGATGTGATTGATGTAAGAAGGGCTGTCGGGTGATTAGCCAAACCGCAATTCCATCTTTTCCAATTTCTCAATTAGATTAATTGCTGCCACAACAAAATACTTAACTTGGTCTAGCTGTGCGCAGGCACTGCCATTTAAGCGCCTAACAAAGTCGTAAACATATTTTAATTTTTTTTAAAATATGATCTTTGATTGAAATCTCAACATTAATACTAACAACGCCTACATTTGCCATGCTTGTGCTAAAAATCACATATATATGCTTCGCGGTTTTCAAACCAATCTCTAAATTCCTACCAAACCGCAAGGCTTATAAGTATGTAAATTCGTATTTTTCATATTGAGCAATACCATGAAAATTGAAGTAACAAGAGCAACGGCACGCGGACAGGTGGTTATTCCGCAGGATGTGAGAAAGGAAATGGGCATAGAGGAAGGCACGCAATTTCTGGTTTACACCGAAGATGACGCCATAGTTCTAAAGCCAATTTTAACCACAGATAAAACAAAAGCCCTGAAAGAATTTGAAAAGGTTTTAGCGCCGTTGCGCAGGAAGTTTAAATCAGCCAGCCTAGCAGAAAAGGACATCGAAGAGGAAATACAGGCATACAGAAGGGAGAAGTATGCAAAAGGCAGTTCTTGATACCAACATTTTGGTGTCCGGAATACTTTACGAAGCTGGCCCGCAGGCAAAGTTGCTTGCGCTCGCAAGGCTCGGCAAGTTTGAGGTGTTTTTGTCCGTAGACATAATTTCAGAATTACGGAGTGTTTTGCTGCGGCCAAAATTTAACCTAACAGAAAGAGAAGTTGATTCCGCAATAAAAGAACTGCTTAAATTTTGTAAAATTATCGTTCCAAGTGAAAAATTAAATGTTGTAAAAGCAGACCCGGATGACAACGCAATAATAGAAGCTGCGGTAGCCGGCAGGGCGCAATTTATTGTTAGCGGCGATAAGCATCTCTTGGATATTAAAAAATTTAGGGACGCGAAAATAGTTAATACATTTGAATTTTTCAAAGAGCTAGCCGAGCAGACAGGGCATTAACTGTTTGGCGCGGGATGCAAGACGGGCTGTTAGTTAAAGTCTAATAAGCCGCCATATAGTTTATGTCTATGTTAAACTCTGCCATCCTGCCATCAGTTATAGTTACCTGGCATGCCTCGTCTTGCCCACCAAAGAAATTGCAGTATTCTCCGCCGTTGTCTTCTACGAAAATGCTGTACATGCCAGCCGGCAAATTAGCGTCATAGTGGCCGTTTGCATCTGAAGCGATTTGCTTTACTAAATTAGTTTTTGTTCTCAAATGTCCACCAAACATATTTGCCATTGTGGCCGGCTCTCTGATGTAGATTGTTCTTGAAATTTTTGTTTGTGTGCACGGATTTATCCTGCTTGGCTCTCCAGGCATGCAATTTCCAGAAGTCAAGGTGACTGTGCCTCGGATGCCAGTTTTTGTTTTGTAAATCGCTTCACACCTATTATTTTTGCAGTCAACGCGCATTGGTTCTATGCAGGCACCAATCATTGAACACATTTTTGAATTTTGTTCTGTTGGCACAAAAGAGTATAACATCGTGCTAATTCTTGCGGATTCTTTTTGATTGACAAAAACATTGCAGTCGAAGGGGCATGCGTAAGAAATCGGTGCGCAGTCCTCGCTCGTGATGCAATAATTCGCCTTTTCAATTTCAGATTTGATTTGCTGTTCTGTGAGCTGGACTTTCTGCTGGCCTGCAAAGACAAAAGCGAGAATGGCTAGCCCGATAATCAGCGAAGCAAACAAAACTTGTTTTTTCATTCTCTTGTTTGTTTCGCTTGCTCTTTAAAGCTTTTTGCGGCAAACAGAAACAGTTATAAATAGCAGTAGCAAAGTATATTAATGGCCACAAGCTTAATCAAATACATGGCAAAGCGTCCGCAGACTATTGCGTTAATTGTTATCGTATTGATAGCAGTAATTATGGTTTTTTCCACGAGCGGCGCAACTGCAAAGTTTTATGCTGCGAAAGATGTTAAATATACTATGGGTGTAAAGCCAGTACACCAAACACCGCAATATAAAGTAGCATCAAGCCCCGGAAGGGCTGGTTGTTCAGATACAGATGGTGGCAGAGTATATAGCGCCAAAGGAACGGTGGTTGATAAAGACGGAAATACTTATACAGATCACTGCAATAATTATGTCAGTGGTAAGGCTTACGCAAGGAATGATACGCTAACAGAATATTGGTGCATGGCTGATGGCTCTGCCAGAGTAGAAGACGTAAGTTGCTATAAGACAACAGGAAAGTTCTGCGATGGCGGCTGGAATGAAGGTGGCGCTGGTGACAATGATGGCGTAGATGACGGCGAGTGCACTAAATAATTTTTAAATATTCTTCCTCTTTATGATTCAGATTTGCAGGCACAATCAAACAATAAGGCGGCTCGCCAAAGTTTATTTTTAAAATATCTTTTGCTTTGCCGCATTTGATTAAACTATCGGTGGTGCCTAAACGCGCACAACCAATAACAAAAGTATTCTCTGTAAAACTATTTTCTTTCCTTTTTAGGTTAATTTTCAGTAAAATATCAATCGCATCTTTAATCGAAAGAAATTTGTTTAAATCTGGTTTTAGGTCTAAAAGAAATAAAGTATGCGCCCCGATCAACAAATTTTCTTTCAAAATATCAAAAAAGCTTTCGGGGGCAAAGTTTTTCTCTGGAATTGGAATTGAAGCAACTTTTCCGAATTTATATAAACTTAATCCAGTCTCAGCAATCGCAGTAAAAATAGAAGGCGCGTGGATTATTTTTGTTTCAACTTTTTTCTTTTTCGCAATTTCCAGAATTTCAAAATGAGTTGTTGCAGATAAAGGGTCGCCATAAATCAAAAGCGCGACATCTTTCAAATGTGCCTCTTTCAGGAAAGGCATTTCTTCTTCAGTCTGTTTCCTGCCTAAAACTTTTATTTTCTTGCCGATTAGTTTTTCCAACTGCAAAATCGTGTAATTTGACAGAGAAGTGTAATTCTCAAGATAAACTTCATCGCATTTATTCAAAACTTCAAGGGCCTTAAGGCTAAGGTCTTTCCAGTCTAAGCCGAGGCCGATTAGGGTTAGCATGAATAGGTTTTTATGGCGGGGTTTTTAAGCATAATTGATGGTAGTTACTCTAAAAGTCAAAAAAGAGCAGGCCCAGAAAGCCAAGGAGCTCCTCGTGCAGAGAGGCTGGCTTGACAAAACCAGAGTTATGGGTGGCACCCCAGACCGTTATGTGATTCTTCCGCTTGCGGAAGGCTTTTCTGAAAACATCCTGAAAAAAGCGTTTCCGGGGGCAAAGTTCGAGCATAAAAACCTGCAGAAATACCCAGAGAAATCAACCGACTTAAAGCACATGCTTAGAAACATTCTCTCTGAAAAAAATATAGAGCAAGTAACAAAAAGTTATGATGTTGTCGGCGACATCGCAATCCTCGAAATTCCAAAAAAGCTCGAAAAGCATGACTTGGCTATTGCTTGGGCCTTAAAGCGGGCATTCCCCGCAATTAATGTAGTTACAAAAAAAGTCGGCAAGGTCGGGGATCTGCATGAAATCTACAGAATCAGAAGGTTAAAAATTCTCACAGGCGAAAATAGATTGGCAACAGAGCACAAAGAGTCCGGAATAACTATGAGATTGGATTTAGGAAAAGTTTATTTCTCGCCAAGAAGCTCGCACGAGCGCGAGAGGATTGCAAAACTAGTAAAACCAAATGAAAAAGTTTTGGTGATGTTCGCAGGCATCGGGCCTTTTGCATTGGTAATTGCAAAACAAAAGCCAGTTACAATTGTAGCAGTCGAAAAAAATCCAGATGCAGTAAAGTTCATGGAAGAAAATATACGGGTAAATTACGCAGGCAATAGGGTTTTTCCAATCTTTGGCGATGTCCGAGAAATTCTCCCAGAACTAAAAGAAAAGTTTGACCGAATCATCATGCCCTACCCTGAAGAATCATGGCAGTTTTTGGAATTAGCATTTAATTATGCAAATC
The DNA here is from genome assembly GCA_013331935.1 of Nanobdellota archaeon. Lineage (GTDB taxonomy): Archaea > Nanobdellota > Nanobdellia > UBA10117 > UBA10117 > UBA10117 > UBA10117 sp10117u. Next base: position 43,946 of record DUFN01000013.1, read on the forward strand.
CGAAGGCAACAATCCACTTTTACGCATTTGTGAATGAAAAAGAATTGGAAAAAGCAAAAGAGCGCATAAGAAAAATTGCAGGCAAGGCTGGCAGGCAAGCGGAAGTAAAGCGCGTTGTGGTGGCTGGCTCTTATGCACCAAGGACGTGGAGATACTGTTTTGATGTTTTTGTCAAGCAATAACCTTTTTAAATTATGATTTCAAATAAATACCTATGCAAAGAGTTGGTTGTCTTTGGCGTAAATAGAAGCGTAAGGATAATCGGAGTTCTTTTAAATTCCAATAAACCAGGAAGGTGTGTGGGGTCGTAGTATAAAGCAAACGAGGTCAGCTAATATGCAGACTTCGCCAGCGTATAACCTGGTAGTATTGCCGCCTCCAGAGCGGTATATCTCGGTTCAAAGCGGACTTTGTACGCTTTAGCAGCGAACGAAGTTCGGTGTAAATCCGGGCGACCCCACCTAAAATAAAAAAGCAAGTATGCAATCCATGCCATGATGCCTTGGCGCAAGCAATTAACTTTTTGTTTGACAAATCATGCCAATAGCACTGTGATCACGGTTTTTTGTTGATGGCCAAGTTATTTTAATTACCTCTTTGATTTTAAATTTTTTCTCAAAAAGAGTACGCAGTTCGGCTAATGTGGAAAAGTTCACATACAGGCCATACTTACTGACAGCCCACTTATTAGCTGTGTTATAAGGGTCCAAGGTATCAAAACAAGAAAACGCAAAATAACCATGAGTTTTTAATAGGCGGCATACTTCGGTAATGTATTTACTTCGATTTTTTCGCTCGATATGATGAAAACCGCCAATATCAATAATAAAATCAAAAAAACCCGTTTCAAATGGAGTATCTGTAGACTCTGCGCATATAACATTTTTCAGCCCACTCTGTGCAACTGCAACTGAAGAAATATCACTCCCATACATTTCCTTTCCTTTGTTTATTAGATATTTAATGTTTTGGCCGCGCCCACAGGCTAGTTCTAAACCAATACGACCAACGTCCAAATATCTAAGCAAATGTTTTATGATAGTTGGTTTTCCACGCTCGATATTTTCAAGCTCCCACGCGAGAGCAGTCCCGTTTTCTTTTGCATCAGCGTAGACATTATTCCAAACTCTTAGCATATTGATAGTGCGGGGCAAAAAGTTTATATGTTTTTGGTGTGACGCAACAATATGCAAGGCATAGTATTAGCAGCTGGCAAGGGCACCAGAATGCTGCCGTTATCAGAATACATACCAAAACCCCAACTTCCTTTTGGTGAAAAAAGATTCATAGATTATGCCATAGATGCCTTGAGGTCATTTGTTAGTGAAATAATAGTTTTGACTCGCACAGGAGAAGATCACTTATTAGACAACACAGTGCATATTGTTCATGGTGATGCAGGTCAAGATATTTTTTTACAGCTAAAGTTTGCAGAGCCGCACATTCGTGATGATTTCATAGTTTTAGCATCGGACGCAGCATATTCATCGAGTTTTTTAGAAGCGCTAATGAGCAAACATAAATCCGGCGAGGGTCTGGTAACTTTGATCAGTGATGATGCAAAGAAATTTCCGCTTAAGCTGGCGTTAAGTGGAACTAAAATAAGTGCAGTTGGCCCGAAACTAAAAGATTATGACTGCTCAGCACCCTGCGCGTTTATGGCGGGTAGAGGCTTCTTTAACTATATATCTAAAAATACTGATGACAACTGGACAATCTTTCAAAAAGTGCTAAATACAGAAGGCGTTAATCACGTTGCATCTGGCAGCATATATGAAAGCAATACATTGGATGAGTATTTCCGCAATAGTCGACTATTGCTCGGGGAATTTGTTTCGCGAGATTCAGAAGTAAGTAATTCCGCATTACTAACGTCATTTGTATATACATCAAACATAAAAAATTCTTTTATTAAGAATAGCATAGTGATTGACTCAACAATATGCGGCGAAAGAATTGAAAATAAAATAATCTTTAGAGGGAAAGCGATATATGAGTTGCTGCCCAAAGTACATTTTGATTTCGAAGTTAGCGATATTCGGCACGAAGTTGCCAGGAACGCCGTAATGGCATTGGCACTAGAGCCACTTGCAGATAAACCGGGCTGCACCACTCGACGAATTGATTCTTCCTCTGGAACTAAATTAGAATATTTTTTGATATCCGCAATAAACAGCCATCGCGCGTTTTATAGTTTGGCAGACAGAATAGTTCGGGAAGGCAGGCAACCTGGATGCATATATGATTTTGCTTACGAAGCACAAAAAGATAGCTTGAGAAATCGCGGGGGTGGCAAAGTTATTTGGGGGGAAATTCAGTTGCTAATGCCCTTGGTAGCTGCGCAAGTATTAGAACATTTGGAAGGGCGCAGCGATATGGATGGCATTCTAAAAAGAACCAGAATTGTAATGGAGAATACCTCAAAAGAAGATGTTCATTGGTATGATAGAGGTATTGAGCTAGCATTTCACTTATCCGAAAGGCACAGAAAAGAAGGAGATATTCGTAGCCCAATACGTCATTACGATAATGTATGGGCTGCTATTAAAGACGCACCGTTGTGCATAACGCGTGAAATACAAGAAGGCTATTCGCGCAGCAAACAAACCGCCGAAAGAATAATGTGCAATTTGGATCAAGGAGTTTTAAAAGCAACTGAGCTTGAGTTTATACGTTTATTGCCAGAGTTACAACGTCCGGACGCTGTAGCAGACATAATGGCTGCAGGTATTTATTTGGCATTGTCAAATGCACGCACTGAAATATTATTCCCATGATTCTTTCAAAATATCGGCGGAGCGCAATGCATCTTCAAACGATGTTGATTCAACAATAATTTTTTTCAGGTGGGGCAGTTTTCTTAAATTAGTGATTACATCCAGCGAGCCATTATCTATTGCAGAGTGGCTGTCGATAGGCCCATATGAGTTATGCGCATGTGCGTATGTAACTCTGTCTCCAAGTTGTTGAATAAAGTCATTTATTGTTATTTCCGATGAATTTACCGTAGCACACCTTAAATGCGCAACATCTAAACAGAAGCCCAGAGAAGGAAATAAATTTAACATTTCTTTTAATTCTGGCCAGTTTGACCATGCCTTACCAGAATTATTTTCTAAGAACAACTGAACGCTATTCGCATTTGCAAATTCTAATAAATTGTGCATATGATTAAACTCCGTTTCATTGAAATCAACCATAGGTAAGCTTCTTGGCAAATGAAATACCACTTCTCTGCCAGCCAGGATATTTGCAGCAAATATTTCGGATTTTAAGATTGCTATGCTGCGATTATCAAATATTTCGTTTTTAGAAAATAAAGGTCTTCCATGCGTGTGAATGCTAAGGCTCCATTTGCTTAAAAGCGAAGTATATTTTTGTAATTTATCATATTTGTACGGCAAGTAAGATTTTGGATTTATCTCTACTGCATCTATATTCATGTGTTTTAAACAAGCAATCCAATTAGTTGGAGGTAAACAAACCGTACTAATTCCTATTTTCATGTTTTTAGTGTGTTATTCATGGTTTTAAATTCTTATTTGCGGCGCAAAACATATTAGTTAGGATACCATTGCCATCAGAAACGCCCGTGAGCAACTTATATCATGCCGCTCTAGCATGCACTCATGTATGAAAAACATTAAAAGTAGTCAGAAACTAAGCGGTTCGTGGTAAAAGTTGCCACACATGCAATTCACAAATGAGATTGTAAATTCGCACGGAAAGGCTTATTAAACTTATGAGTTTGCTTGGCAGCATGGCATTTAAAAAGTTAGGATCAATTGTTATACCGTCCAGAATAGCAAATAAAAATAATCCCGTAATGTTTAAGCTCTATTTGTATGTTTTTGATTCTGGGCACAAGTATTACGTCCTAGAGCGCGGAAACTGCAAGGCTAAAACAAACATATTGTTGCGAATAGACTCAAAGTGCATCTACGCACATATTTTTGGTTCTGCTAGGTGCGATTGTGGTGAGCAGCTTCATGAAGCCATTAAAAAAATAGGTGCTGAAAAAGAGGGGCTTCTCATATTCGGATACGACCAAGATGGCAGGGGCATTAGCTTAGAAGATCACATGGTAGTTTATGGGCTGCAGGATGAAGGGTATGATACAGTAGATGCAAACCTAAAAGCGGGCCTAAAGCCTGACCAGCGCGACTATAGCGAAATATCTAACATCATAAAAGATTTCGAGCTTACCAGCATAAGATTGCTATCTAATAATCCACACAGGATTCAAAGCATAATTGATTCAGGAATAAAAGTTACACGAGTACCATTCAAAGTAGTAGATTTGGATAAATACAATGCAGCACAGTTGATAGTAAAACAAACTAAATTAGGGCATTTATTTGGTTGGGATTTGAATGATGCAAAGGTAAAAGAACTTTTTAATAAATCCCTGGCGCAAGAAGATTGGGAATAATTAATATTTTCAAAATATTAGATTAAATAAACTTAATATCGCGTGGGCGCGTGCGGGGGGTAGCAGGGCAACAAAGTTGCCCTGAAAGTTTATAAGGCAGGATTTCAGAAGAAAAACATGAAACGGAACTTGACAAAAAGTGATTGTCTTTGGCATGCAGGAAATTGCCTCGTTTGTAGCTCGGGTTCTGACTAAAAAACAGCTGGAAGTCTTTTACTTAATCAATGGCCCCGAAAATTTTACATTTTCAAAGTTTGTAAAAAAGTTTTCAAATGCTTATCCGCAATCAACACTAAAGCACATTCTGAAACATTTGCGTTCTATCGGGCTGGTTGAGTTTGAGAATGGACAGCCATTACAACTTACTAAGTTAGGCTCTTTAATAAAAGAGGGAGTGGAAAATGAAACTTGAAGAAATATTTGAAACTAAGAAGCCAATAATCGGCGCCCTACATTTTTCGCCGATGCTCGGCTTTGCCGGCTTTACGAGCCAGCAGGAAATATTAGAAAAAGCTTTGGACGATTTAGAAGCATTTGTTGCTGGCAGAGCTGGCGTAGATGGAATAATAATAGAAAACAACTATGACTTTCCGCATAAGATAAACGTCAGCCCTGAAACAGTTGCGATGATGACTTACTTAGGCCATGAGATACGAAAAAGAACCAGCCTGCCAATTGGCGTAAGCGTTTTGTTCAACGATTATCGCGCCGCATTGGCAATTGCAAAAGTAATTGATGCGCGTTTTATTAGAGTGCCAGCATTCGTAGACGACGTACGGACTGATTTTGGAGATATTTATGGCAACGCAAAAGATGTTATTGAATATCGCAGAAATATCGGTGCCGAAGATGTTGTAATTTTTACAGACGTACAAGTAAAGCACGCAGAGATGCTGGACAAAACTAAAACAATCGAAGATTCTGTCCGGCAGGCTATTGAAGCTGGCGCTGATGCCTTGCTTTTAACTGGCAGATGGACTGGCGATGCGCCGAATATGGACAAGCTGATGCGAGCAAGAGCGGCCGCAGGAGATTTTCCAATCTTGCTTGGCAGCGGCGTTGACAAAAACAACGCAGTGGAGCTTTTTAGATATGCGAACGGCGCAATAGTCAGCACGAGCCTGAAAGAAGGCGACAAAGTTGCAGGAGAAAGGAATGTAAAGCCATATCAGTACAAAGTTGATCGGCGCAAGGTTACAGAATTAATGAAAAAAATTGGTAGGGTGCCTTATTCCACTAGTACTTTGGGATTATGGGGCTAGCCCGATATCAATTAGCCTCTCCAAACTAAAATGAAACATTTAATAAATTCAAAAAATGAGTAAAAATATGGCAAATGAGTTCAAAGTAACCCCATGGACAGTTACGGGGAATGTAGATTATGAAAAGCTCACGAAAGAGTTTGGCACAGAGCCATTAACAGATGAAATTCTAAACAGGATAAAAAGGCATACGAAAGAGCTTCATGTCCTGCTGAGGAGGAAAGTTTTTTTCTCGCATAGAGATATGAAATGGCTTTTAGACGAATATGAAAAAGGAAATAAATTCTTTTTATATACTGGCAGGGGCCCATCCGGCCCAGTGCACATAGGCCACTTAATCCCGTGGATTTTTACAAGATGGCTTCAGGAAAAATTCGATGCGGAATTATGGTTCCAGTTCACAGATGATGAGAAATTCCTTTTCAGAAAAAAAGATGAAGTTGGAATCGGCGAATATACAAAAATTGCTTATGAGAATGCCTTGGATGTAATTGCGCTTGGATTTAATCCAAAGAAGACACATTTCTTGATTGATAGCCTGCCAGAGACAGCAGGCATGATGTATAAGGAAGCTATTCGGATAGCAGACAAAATTACAGCATCAACAGCAAAAGCAGCATTCGGTTTTGATGATTCTTACAGCATCGGCCAGTTCTTTTACACGGCAATGCAGGCAGTCCCTGCAATTCTCCCATCTGCTTTGAAAGGTGTAAATATTCCGTGCCTGATTCCGCTTGGTGTTGACCAGGACCCGCACTTCAGGGTGGCTCGCGATGTTTACACAAAGCTTGGGTTTTACAAGCCAGCCTTAATTCATGCTAAATTCATGGCTGGCCTGCTCGCAGATGGAAAAATGTCCGCGTCTATTCCAAACTCCACAATCTATACGACAGATTCGCCAAAAGAAGTAGAAGAAAAAATCAAAAAGCATGCATTTTCCGGAGGAAGAACAAGCCTTGAGGAGCACAGGAAATACGGCGGAAACCCAGACATTGATGTCTGTTACCAGTGGCTTTACAATTTTTTCGAGCCGGATGATAAAAAGCTGGCAAAAATATACGATGATTACAAATCCGGCAAGATGCTTACTTCGGAACTGAAGGATTATACGATTGCGAAAATAAATGCTTTCCTTAAAGAGCACCAGAAGAAAAGGGAAAAAGCAAAATCTCAGATTGAGAAGTTTTTGTTTAAAGCTTAGCGTGGCTCAAATTGAAAGTTATGCCGCTGTTTTAATTTGAAAGTGAAAATCTCTTCAGCAATTGTTTTTATTTCCTGCTCGTTTGGAATGTCATGCATATCGGCGCGGCGTTGCGCCACAGGTGCACCGCAACGAGGACAAACCATTGCGCCAACTGGCAGGCGCTCCTTGCAGTCAGGGCATCTTCTGTGTGCTACCACCCATGCCTGCAAGTACCTGGCAATTACAAGTGCCATAAACATTCCAAAAGATGCACGCTCACCAGTATGCTCCTGTACATATTCATGCACTTCCGGGGGCGGTTCGTATGCAAATGCAATGCCATTTTCTATTTTGTGCGTGAATAATGGCACATCTATGCGTAAATAATGCCGCAGTGTTTGCAGAATTTTAATCAGAAATTCATGCGTCTGAGCATCATTTTCATAATAAATAACTAACTTGTCTGCACGAACCAGCTCTGCCGGCGCATTTAATCGTATGGAATTCGCATCCGGAAACTTAAATATGTATTTCGCATGGCCCTGCGCAAGATATGTTGCTAGATAATTAACAACGTGGTTAATATACTCTGGCTGGCAGTTAATATACAATCTGCGTTTTGCATCTACAGCATATTCTGGATTTACTTGGATCCATATGCCGTGGCGCACTATTTGAAGGTTGTTTTTTGATCTTACAATAGTTTCTGACAAAATTAGAGCCTGCTTGAACTTTGTATTTTCCTTGCGCAATACTTCATAATAACGCTCTTGCCCTTCTTGTTGAAGGATATCATTGAGAAATAAAACCATCGCAGCATCTTTATTGTAAAGTTCATATATTTCATCTTGTATTTTTTTAAATTCTTTAAGGTCAAACAACTCATTTAGCCTGCCGCCTCTATCTAATACCCTTATTACTTCGCGAATTGAGTATGCGATATCGCGGACAACGTAGTGTTTTATTTGCGGATATAAACTTGACAGAGCCATGCATTTTATCAGAGAATATTATTTATAAGGTTTTAGCGCCTCGCCCAGTCCCTTCTGGCTGATTGCTAATGCAATGCCGATGCTAACCAAAAATATAAATGTTTGATTGTAAAGCTTTTTATTTGCAAGATTTGAAGATAATCTATGCAACTGGCAAAAGTTTTCTCGCTGGATGAAAAGAAAAACAAAAAAGTCCGTGTTGTTGATTATGACAAAACCTCGAAGCCATGGCCGGAATGGATTTTGCTGAACAACGGCAGGATTGGAATGGCTGAAGTCATAATAAAAGAAAAGAAAGGGGCGCGCAGAGTTAGGTATGCGCGGTATGTGCCGGAAAAATTGTTAGTGCGCGTAGAAGTCCTGCCAAAAACAATGGAAAAGTTTTACGATAAATTCGCTAAATCTTATGACGCGAGGTTCGCAGATACAAATATTCCTGCTGCGAAATTCCTCGCGAATAAAATTTCCAAACTTGTGCCGAAAAGCGCAAAAATCTTTGATATTGGCGCGGGCACTGGCCTGCTTGCGGAAGAATTAGCACGAAAAGGATTTACAAATATAACGCTTACAGATTTTTCAAAAGAAATGCTCGCAAAGGCTAAGAAAAAGAAAATACTAAAGAATTGCAAGTTTATCCGCGCAGATTTTAAGAAACAAATACTCAGAGGCAAGTATGATATAGTCGCCAGTGTTTTTTCATTTAGCTGCGCGCCGTATTTCTTGGAGGAAGAAATGCCTGCCA
>DUFN01000016.1 GCA_013331935.1 Nanobdellota archaeon
AGCGTGCTTTCCTTCAGAACTATTTTTCTCTCGTCTGAATGAGGCTTTTCCTCGTGCTTAGATTCATGTTCGTGATGCTCTGCATGTTTGTTTTCGTTTTCCATGCTGTTTTCAGCTCAAATAGATTTATAAATTATTGTTTACAAGCGTAAATATGGCCACAAAACCGACTTTAAAGAGAGAATTAGGATTATTTGAAGTTACTATGTATGGCCTGGGCGTTATTATCGGCGCCGGAATTTACGCACTGATTGGCAAGGCAGCAGGCCTGGCAGGCAATTCTGTTTGGGCGTCTTTCCTCATCGGCGCTTTTCTTGCAGCATTCACTGGATTAAGTTACGCAGAATTAGTTTCTATGTTCCCGAAAGCAGGCGGAGAATATGTTTATGCAGAACATGCATTCGGAAAAAGATTTGCTTTCCTTGTTGGCTGGCTTGTTGTCTTTGGAGGAATAGTTGCAGCTACAACAGTTGCCCTTGGGTTTGCAGGATACCTTTCTGCGCTTTTCAAAACACCGCTAGCACTTGTTGCAATTGTGCTGATTATTTTATTATCACTTCTAAATGCATGGGGTGTTAAAAAATCCGCAATAGTAAATGAAATTGGGACTTTTGTTGAAATAGCAGGACTTATTATTATTGTAATTCTCGGATTCAAGTATATTGGAAATGTAAATTACTTTGAAATGGCGCCCATGGGTTTTTCAGGCGTCATAAGCGCCACTGCGCTGATATTTTTCGCATTCCTGGGCTTTGAAGATATTGTCAGGCTTGCAGAGGAGACAAAAAATCCAAAAAGAATTGCACCTCTCGCACTTATTCTCGCGATTGGCATAAGTGCCTTGTTGTATGCAGTAATTGCAATAACCGCGGTTTCTGTTGTTGGCTGGCAAACCCTTGCACAGTCATCTGCACCTCTGGCTCTTGTTGCTGAAAAAGCATTCGGAGCAAAGGCATTTACTGTGCTGGCAATTATTGCCTTGTTCGCGACATTGACAACAGTCCTTGTTACTCTAGTGGCAAGCTCGCGCATTCTATATGGCATGTCAAAAGATGGCGGAGTGCCAAAGATTTTCGGCGCAGTCAGCAGAAAGTATTTTACTCCATGGGTTGCAGTCGTTTTCGTAGGGGCAGTTGCTGCGCTGTTTGCTCTGTTTGAAAAAATAGAATTTGTTGCTGCAATGACTGACTTTGCGCTTTTCGCGACATTTGCAATCGTAAATCTTGCACTGATTGTTTTGAGATATCATGCGCCGAATGTAGAGAGGCAGTTCAAAAGCCCGCTGAGCATTGGAAAATTCCCCGTGCTTGCTGCTATCGGAGGCTTTGCCAGCATTTTCCTGATGTTCCAGCTTGAGACAAAAGCAATCCTTGCCGGCTTTGCCTTGATTGGGATTGGCATTTTAGTGTTTGAGCTCAAAGAGCATTTTAAAATACAAACTAGACAAAGTTCAGCTGCACCTCGCCATAAAAGAGCTTCGGAATGAAAAAATTCACATTGACTGTAATAACTGTGGTTTACATACTGCTGGCTATTGCAGTAATTTCTATTCTGGCCAGCGAATTTTTATTTAAAGCGCAGCCAAAAGAAAGATTTTTCGAAGCCCCGCAGGTTGCGCAGTTTGTTGAAAATGTTACAATTCCAGAAACAAAAACCACGCCGAAATTTTATCCTGCGCCGGATTTTGAATTAGTATATGTAAAAGGATTAGTAATTGATCCGATGGCAAATCTAAGTTCTTACATGCAGGCCATCCAAGAAGCAAAAGCCCTTGGTGCAAACCTGATTACAATTGCTCTTGAAACGCAGGTTAGCGATAAGGATGCTCTTGAGTTTGCAGGCCAGCCGACATTTGACTGGAAGCCTGTTGCTATTGCGATGATTAATGAAGCTCATAGGAATGGACTGCAGGTAGAGCTGAGGCTGATTGCAAAACGTGACACTTCCAGAACGCCGAAAAACATTACGCAATATGCTGCTAGGACTAGCGTTTTTTTCAAAGGCCTAGGCGATTTTGCGCAGGAATATGAAGTTTACATGCTTACTATTTATGAAAATATCGAAGATGAGTATGCGTTTTACAATTACAAAGACAGAATAGGCGAATTCCTGCCTGTTTTTTTGGGAAACGCAACTTACTTTTACAAAGGAAAGGTTGGAATCGGCTTTTCAGATAATAGTTTGATTGATGATAAAAAAACTTATGATGTTTCTGGGTTTGATTATCTAATCTTGAATTCCTATCCTGTTTATAAGAAAGTGCCGTGGGGCGATTATCCGCAGAGAGTTGCGGATTTAATAGGTGTTGGCACAAAACTGGCGAACAGGCATGGTGTGAAAACAGTAATTCTGGGTGGCTGGGGGCTTAATTCAAATCCAACACCACCATACTATATCTCAGTAACTGTTGGCCAAGAACAGGAAAAAAGCGCATATGAAAATATCAAAAGCAAGCAGATGAGCAAGGTTGATGGAGTTACTGTTGCCTATGTTACAAAAGCGTACGGTGTGAGAGGCAGGCCTGCCGAAGAAGTTGCAAGGGATTGGTTTTCTAGCGCATAAGTTCATGCAGTTTGTCGTAAGCTGTAACAATTTTCCTCAGCGGAGAATATATCAATCTCAATCTAACAAGAGATAAAAACATATCAGGTATTAATTTTATAAATCTTTTTCCGAAATTAAACTGCCCGCCTGCCTTTGATTCCCAGACTGTCGGGATTTCTTTTATTTTAAATCCTTTCTTGTGAATTCTGAACAATAAATCTATGTCAAATGCGAATTCAGTGATGCCGAGTTCTGGCAGGACTGCATTCAGCGCTTTCCTGCTGAGGATTTTTGCGCCGCATTGCGTGTCTTTCACAGGCAGGAGAAAGAGAGTCCGCACCAATGCGTTAAATCCTCTACTCCCAATCCTCTGAAGCAATGGCTCTTTTTTAATTAGCCTAGCTCCTTTTACTTTTCGCGATGCAATTGCGCAGTCCTGGCCAGCTTCCACAGCTTTTACGATGTCGTGGAATGCCATCGGCAGCGTACTTCCGTCTGCGTCAACAAAGCCAACCAAGTCACCTGTTGCAATTTTGAAACCTTCAATTATTGCGCCGCCCTTACCAAGCCTTTTTCCCGAATAAATATATCTTATCCGCGCATCTTTTTCTGCGCAGGCCTTTACAATATTCAGGGTATCGTCTGTCCCTTCAATGACAAAAATAAACTCAAAATCCGGAATGTGCCTCGAAAAGTAATCATGGTATGAAACGATTGTTTTTCCAATTCTGCGCTCTTCATTATATGCCGGAATAACCAATGACAGCTTCATCTTGGCAACCATAGATAGATTGGCAAACCTTAAATATTTTAAAACTTACTATTATGCATGGCCAAGGCGATAATAGCTGTTTTTGCTGTATTTACTGCTATGGTGCTGGCCAGCGGGTGCGTTATGCCAGTCGAGAAGATTTCCATAAAATCAGAAGATGGGATTGTAATTGTTTCGTATTATTACAACAATGAGAATCCGAAAGCAAATGTCCTGCTTCTGCATGCCCTTGGAAGAAACAAAGCAGACTGGGATGGCTTTGCAAAGGAACTCCAGAAGAAAGGCTATGCTGTCCTCGCAATTGACTTCCGCGCACATGGCGCTAGCGGAGGCGCGATAGGAAGCCCTCTGGATTATCAGAAATTCATTCTTGACGTGAAAGCTGGCGAGTTTTTCTTAAGGACAGAGCATCAGGGAAAAGAACTTATTATCGCAGGGGCGAGCATCGGCGCAAATGCAGGCATGCAATTCGCAGCGCAAAACCGCGAAGCAAATGTTACAAAATTAATTCTATTATCGCCAGGGCTTGATTACAAAGGTATTGCAACTGATAAATTTATTGAGGATTACAGCAACTATATTTTTATTGCAGCTGCGAAGGATGATATTTATGCATACAATTCTGCGCAGGAGCTTTCACTGAGGACAGCCAGCCCCGCCAACAAGAGGACTTTTGTCTTTGTGGATGGCATCTCGCATGGAACATTTTTACTAAATGATAAAGCTTTCAAAAAGAATTTGGTTGATTGGATTGTAAAATGAAAACAGATGATGTTATTGTAAAAAAATCAAAAACTCATGGTAAGGGAATATTTGCTGTGCGCGATTTCAAAAAAGATGAAATTGTGTTGCATTTGGATTTTACGCACACATTATCAAAAGAAGTTTTTAAAAAACTTAGTAAAAGAAATAAAATGCGCGTATCTTTTATTAATAATAAATATATTGCGATGCAATCACCAGAATCGTATATGAATCATTCCTGCGAAGCTAATACGCTTGTAAAAGATTTTAATGATATTGCAATCGTGAATATAAAAAAGGGCGAAGAAATAACAACAAATTATTTCAGAGATGTTTGTGGCTTGAATTTTATTTGCAAATGTAAAAGCAAAAATTGCAAGAAAATAATTAAAATATAATTATTTATTTATTTGCAGCTTGCCAGTAAATTCCTTAATAACTTCTTTTGTGTTTTCTTTCTTGCCAGACATCATTGATGAAAAAAGCTTTTGCATGAATTCATTATTTACTTTCTTTTCGTGCTCGTGCTTCTGATTTTCTAAGTCGTCTTCGGTAATTTCTTTTGTGCAATGCGGGCAAATCATATGCGTTTGAAATTTTTTAATTATATAAACTTTATTCACTACGGCTTGCTACTAATCCTACCTTCCGCATGCAGAACCGCAGGCCCCGTCGCATGGACAGCTGAACCGCCTTACGCAGTTCTTTTTAGAATAGGTTTTACTGCCAGCATAGTTGCCTGTGCCATTATTTGAATAATTTGACATGCAATTACAATAATATCAAGATTTTTAAACCTCACTGTACGAAACTAGTCATGCTATTCAACCCGATAGAGATAGTTTATATTTTAATAACAGTTGGCGCTCTTGGATTTATTTTTTCAGAAAACCGCAGAACAATTACTGAGTTTGGAAATATTTTAGAGGAAGGCTGGCAAAGGCGGGTTCTTACAGCAGTCATTATTGCTGCACCGGCAGTCCTTCTGCATGAGTTCGCGCATAAATTTCTTGCACTTGCGTATGGTTTTACAGCAACTTATTCTGCTAGTTTGTGGGGATTAGCCATCGGCGTTGTGATGAAGGTAATCGGCTTGGGTTTTGTATTCTTTGTGCCAGGGTATGTTACTATTTTAGGCGCAGGCGCGGCACTGCAGTATGGGCTGATTGCGCTGGCAGGTCCGCTTACTAATCTGACGTTGTTTTTGATTTTCTCAGCGATAATCAAGTACGACCGGCTTCCAAGATACCAGCACATTGTCCATGCAAGCAGGCAGATAAACCTGTGGCTGTTTATTTTCAATATGATTCCCCTGCCAGGCTTTGATGGTTTTCAGTTTTTCGCTAGCTTGTTTTGAACTGAATCGCGCATGGTGTAATTGGCAAAAATGCCGAAAAGTTTAAAAAGCTATCAATAATGAAGAAGCTGGCATGAAAAAACCATATAAATTCATACCTCCGACTGCTGGGCGCATAGAAGTGCCGTACGGTGTTAGGCAAGTAGCCACATTTATATATCCTTTCAAGGGTCCCGGCACTTACAATGGTGTTGGTCAAGAGGTCTTGGCAGGCGGAGAATTAGTGCCAACGGGTGATTTAACTGCTGTACTACTTGAGGCTGCTTGTTGTGTTCCAAAATTTAAGAAAGCACCGGAATTCGTAGAAGTCAGGCAAATAATGCGTGACAGCTGGTTTTGGGCATTTCAGGCTAATCTTTGGACGCCAAACGGAGTTTATGTGCGCCACGATTCAAAAGCAGAAGGCTTGGAGTTAGAAATGGATGTTAGAACTCTTGACAAAATGCTAAAAAATGGAACAGAAGTCAACGGCGTTAGATTTAGCAAAGATGAAACTGTAAGATTTGCACCAAAAAGTACGTATGAACTTGGTCTGCACACGCCAAAATCATTGGCTAACGATGGTTTTATGGTTGCAAGCTACGGCGTTAAAGGCGCAAAGAGAATGGCAAGAGTTGCAGGCACTTTTGATTACGGAATAAGAACTTTTGGTCGTGATACTCAAGCAGGCCAGCCCCCAGTCAAAGGGCTGTCCGCAGTTGGCGACTACGGCGGCGGGCTTGACTTCTTTGGCGACGTTGGTAACTACTTGGACGGTTTTGCTTCCAGGGTATTAAAATCTGCGCCTCAGGTACGAAAAATTCAGTAAAATTTAATTTTAATTCAAATTCCAAACTTCAGCTTCCAATAGTTCAGCGAATCTTTAATAGTCTGTTCGATTGGGATTTCCTGTTGCCAGCCAGTTGCCTCGTACAGTTTTGTGCTGTCTCCAAAAATTATCAGCTCGTCGGTTGGCCTTAGAAGCGCAGGGTCCACAAATATTTCAGGCTTTATACTGCAAAATCCCATTCCAATATCAAGTATATCTTTTATCAGATACGCTTTTGAGCCTGAGATGTTGTATGCCTCGCCAGGCTTGCACTTCTCCAAAGCTATGTAAAATCCTCTTATAGTGTCGCGGACATCTGTGATTGCCCTGCGCGTCTGCAGATTGCCTACTTTAATGGTTGGCTCCTGCTGTCCAGTTTCTATTAATGCCAGCTGTTTTGTAAAGTCTGCGCAGACATCATTTACTTTTCGCGGGCCGGTTGTGTTAAAAATTCTCATCGTAAAGCTATCAATTCCGAAATTTTTATAGTATTGGTATGTCAGGCCTTCCTGCGCAACTTTTGTAACGCCATAAGGATGCAGAGGCTTTAATTCGTGGCTCTCTTTGACAGGCACTTCGTCCAGCGTTACAAAGCCGTATTCTGCGGATGAGCCTGCCACAAGAACTCTGCAGGCAAGCTTCATTTCTTTTATGCATTCAAATAAGTTTATTGTGCCGATGATATTTGTTTCTGTTGTCAGGGCTGGCTCTGCCCACGAAACCGTCGGGTAGCTTTGCGCAGCAAGATGATAAATATTATGCGGCTTAACTTTTGAAATTATATCTTTCAGCTTTTCTTTGTTTCGTATGTCGCACTCAGTTAAGTTTGCTTTGTGTTTTATTTCAGATACTAAATTAACTGGGCCGAAAAAAATGCCGTGAACTTCATGCCCTTTGGCCCGTAGGAACTCCACAAGGTGCGAGCCCATGAATCCGCCAGCGCCAGTTATAAAAATCTTTAAGCTCTCCATAACAATTCAATAATCCAGAAATCTTTTAAAGTTTGGTGTTTTGCATTAATTCATGGAACTGACACAGGCAATTATTCTTGCAGGAGGGTTTGGAACAAGGCTAAAATCAGTCGTTAGCGATGTGCCAAAACCCATGGCGCTGATAAATAATAAGCCTTTTCTGGAATACCAGATTAATTACCTCAAAACTCAGGGAATAAGAGAAATTATCATCGCAACGCATTACATGCACGAGAAATTCGTTGCGTATTTTGAAAATGGAGAAAAATTTGGAGTTAAGGTAATTTATTCGCTGGAGCCAGAGCCATTAGGCACTGGAGGCGCGCTGAAACTCACAAAAAAATTCATAATTAGCAGGTTTGTTTTGGTAAACGGCGATACTTATTTTAACTGCGATTTAAAACTGGCAGAAGCCTGCCACGCAAAAAATAATGCAGTTGCAACAATAGCGCTGGCCAGCGTGCCAGATACGAGCAGATTTGGCTTGGTAATAACTGACTCCAAAAATAAAATAATAAAGTTTGTCGAGAAAGGACAGCGAATAGCAGGAGAAAATAAAATAAATACTGGAAGCATTATTCTATCGCCAGAGATATTTAATTATATTCCTGAAGGAAAAGTGTCTTTGGAAAAAGATATCTATCCAACGCTGATTGCTGAAGGCCGGCTTTTTGGCGTGGCAATGCCGGACAGATTTATTGACATTGGCCTGCCTGAAAGCTATGAAGAATTCAAAAATATGGCGAAAACGCTGTGAATTAATGTGAATTTAATTTCTTTTTTTCAAGAATTAATTTTTCATATTCTTTTTCAAGCCTGCAGGCTATTTCATCCCAAATATATTCTTTTGCCCGCGCCCCAGCTAGCTTTCCAAGTTTTTCCCGCAGTTTTTTGTCAGATAGCAGAAGTTTTAGTTTTTGTTCGAGCTCGGCAAGATTATTTTTTTCAAAAACAAAACCGCAGCCCCCAACAACATGAGGCATGCCTCCGGAGTTGGATGCTATGACTGGCTTGCCCTGCGCAAAAGTTTCTATGAGGGAAATTCCAAATGCTTCGTAATCAGATGGCATGGCCAGCACATCGCATGAGGCGAGGGCGTCAATTTTTTCCTGTTCTGAAACCTCGCCCGTGAAAAGTATTTTATCTTCTGTGTGCAATTCTTTCGCAAGATTTTTAAATTCAGCCATGGATCCGCCGTCAGGACCGACAAAAACAAACTTAGTATTAGAAAAATTCTTTGCAATTCTTATTACCTTATCAAAACCCTTGCTCCTATGCACCCGTCCGAGGCACAGCACAATATTTTTTTCTTTTATTTTGTATTTTTCCCTGAAAATATTTCCATCACGCGGTTCTGTATAAAACCTAGGCAGGCCTGGCGGAATTATTATTATTTTTTTAGGATTTATTTTGAATTTTTCTTTAAACCACTGCTGTTCGGCAGTAGTCTGCACAATCAGCCGGTCTGCAGATTTTAATAGTATGGGGCCGAGCGTGTTGTCAAAAAACCGTATAGCCCTGTTAAGATTTTTATTTCGCACAGAATCTGGATACTCTGGCCAGTGTGTTGACAGCACTACTGGAATCCTGCGCAGCCGCGCAATAAGGATTGCCAAATTATAGAACTGCCTATATGAATGGATGTGAAGTATATCATACTTTTCTTTCAGCAGGTGCACAAATAATCCAGGGAAAAACGGAGAAAAGTAACTATATTTAAACCACGTTGGAAATCTTTTTACTTTAATGCCGTCGAAAATCTCATTTTTGGTTTTTAATCTGCCTTCGTGTGTCGAATCTGAAACTAATATTGATGATTCGTGACCTCTTTTTGCAAGCTCTTTGCTTTCATAATACATATGATTTTCCATACCGCCTTTTACAGGCCAGAAATGCGCACATATTTTTGCTATTCTCATTTTGCAACACCTGCACCCACACCAATTAATTCTTTATATTTGGGCTCAAGATATTTCCATACAATGTTTTCATTTACAAAACCTCTGGCTTTTTCAATGCTTTTTGCCCGCATTTTTTTCAGGAGAGTTTTATCTTCTATTAATCTCAGAATATATTTTTTCAGTGATTCAAGATCATCAAAATCATAAACAAATCCGTTTGCTTCGTGATCGACTGCAGGACTGCCGTTGCCTATTTTTGTTGAAATCGGAACGCATCCGCGGGCCATCCCTTCCAAAAGCACAATGCCAAATGCCTCTGTGCCTGGCTGGCTCGTCAGGCAGACAACCTGTGAGCAGTCAAGGCCGCGCAGAACGTCATCGTAAGAAAGTTCACCCGTGAAAATGGTATTTTTTTCTATGCTTAACTGTTTTGCAAGCTGTTCGAGCTCTGCCTTGTAGCCTCTGTTTGCACCCATAATTAGAAAAATAACTTCAGGGTGTTTTTTTACAATCTCTGGAAGAATTTTTATAACTTGTTCCTGACCTTTGTACTTGACAAGCCTGCCGAGCTGGGCAATCACGAACTTTTCTTTCAAATTATATTTTTTTCCAAAATCAGTTTTATCTATTTTTTTGAAGCGTTCTGCAGGAATTCCGTCAGGGCAATAGAAAACTTTTTCCAAATTCGGAAAATATTTTGGCATCCATGTTGTTTTCTGCGAGCCATTGCAGTCAATTACTGCATCATATTTTCCATTTACAAAAGTTTTTTCAAAAATCCTATAAATCCAGCGCAAGGTTTTTACACCAATATTATATCTTTCATTCGCGAGGAAAGGCCCATGCGGAAAACCCACTATTTTTAATTTCGGGCGCAGAAGTTTCAGCAAAAAAACCGCGAAGTCTTGCTGGGGAAAGCCTATGCTGTGGACGTGCAGGATGTCAATATCTGCGTTTAGCAAATCTGAAATCATTTTTTTATTCCAGCATAAGTAATATCTATATCGAAATGCAGTTTCGTAGCGGTGGATGTGCACGCCATTGATGATTTCATGCTTTTTTTCCAGAACAGCGCCTTCCTTTCTGTCGGATGTAAAAATGTGGACTTCGTGCTTTCTGGCAAGCTCTGATGACCAGTAAAATGCCTGGTTTTCAGTCCCGTCTTTGAATGGGTAAAAATAAGTAGTTAGTATGCCTATCTTCATGCAAATCAACATAGCAAAAAGCTTATAACGCTTTTTTATGAAAAACACGCAGTGTTTTCCATCCCTTGAAATCCGCAAGCGACGGGTTCAAGTTTTAAAAAACTTAAATAGCTTGCGGTTTCTATCTGATAAATGCTATCGATATTGTTGACTTCATTTAAAGAGCCGAATGTAGGCAAGGCTATAAAAGCAATTCTTGAGCAGGAAATTCCAGATAAATATGAGCTAATAATTGCTGCGCCAGATGAAGAGACCGAAAAATTAGCAGCCGAATTCAAAAAAACTTATCCACAGATAGAGTATTTCAAAGATCCAGGCAAGGGCAAGTCATTTGCGCTGAACCTGCTTTTCAAAGAAGCAAAGGGAGATATTCTGATTCTTACTGACGGTGACGTTGTTGTTGGCAAAAATTCAATCAAAAATCTGCTGAAGCATTTTTCCGACAAGAAAGTTGGTGTTGTGAGTGGCAGGCCAGTATCTTCAAACAGCAAAGACAACATGATGGGCTTTTGGTCGCATCTTTTACTGGATGCCGGTGCGCATTCAATCAGAAAAGAAATGTTTGAAAAAGGAAAATTCCTTGAAGCCTCGGGGTACTTGTTTGGCCTGCGAGCAGGCGTAGTGAATGAAATACCTCTTGATGTTGCAGAAGATGCAATGATTCCTTATTTATTTTTGCGGAAAGGGTACAAAATCGCATATGCAGAGGACGCGCCTGTTTATGTAAAAAACCCGAATAATTTTTCAGATTTTGTAAAACAGAGAGTGAGGACTGCCAAGGCGCATGAAAAGCTGACATTATATGTGCCTGATTTTCCGAAAGTGAAATCATTTGCAAATGAAGTGATGATGGGCTGGCACCGCGCATTGTCTTACCCAAAAACTCCAAAAGAATTTGCCTGGACGTTGGCATTATTCCCTGCGCGCACATACATCTGGGCCTGCGCATATGCAACAAGGCTTGGGAAAAAATACTACACAGATGCGTGGGAAAAAATCGAAAGCACGAAATAATTAATTATATTCAATCAAAATCTTCTGTCCTTCCTGCAGTACTAAGTTCTCAGGGTCTTCTGTCTGCTCTCCGTTTACAGAAACTTTCAGCGAGTTTACATTGCCATTGTTGCATGAGTCTGGCTTGTTGTAATCCAAAATACCTGCGTTGCTGAATTTTATATTTATGCCATTGAAAAACGCTCCGAGTGTTATGGATTTCCTGCTTGTCGGCGGGCTTTCAATGTGGATCCATGGCTCATCAATATGTACGTGCAGTGCCATTGGGCCAATCTCGCCGCCAGTTGGGAATTTCACGCCCGCCAGATCAATTACCTGTAAAAGTGTTTTGTCTTCTCCGCACAAGCTGAACTTAGGGTAGGCATGCCAGTGCAGGCTTGGGTCTGTGCCGAATGGAAATGGCTCTGCCCAGTAAGCTGTATCGAGTTTTGAGTCTGCGGCCTTTGGTTTGAAAACAAAAAACAGCACAATAGCAATAACTGCAACAGCAATAATTATGTGAACTATGTCTATTTTTATTGCGTGCTTTTGCGGCTGTTGCGAATCCATAATATTACAAAAACTAATGCATTTAAATAGTTTTCAGTAGCCAATAATTTTCTCCAAATTAACAGTCATAAAACCCTTTTTGCAAGTTCCATGCACTCTTTTCTAGAAATCCAAGGCACTTTTAAGTAATTTATAATCTGTTTTCTGTTTAAACCGATTCGTTTTGCTTCGTCGCAGCAAAATTTATACGCATCGGTTTCTGTTTTTCTGTTTGCGTAAGTGTATTTTGTGTCGTAAAGATTTTTTCCAGCGCGAAATTGTTTTACATGCGCGAGTTCGTGAATTATGTCGAGATAAATCATCCACTTCACACCCTGCTGAAGATATTTTTTCGATGCAATTATGTTTCCGCTTTTTGAATCAATATAAAAATAATAATTATTGTTTTTTATTTCTATTTTTAAATTATTGTGAAGCGCAGGGTTTAAAACCCCGCACTTTAGTGCGCTTCACAATTCAAAAACTCGCCTTCTGAGCGAGCACCGTAAAAACCACGGGCTTTAGCCCGTGGATAGGTGTGAGCGGCGAGTTTTTGTTATTTATTATTTTTCCAGCATTTTTGCCAAAAAGCCTTTTCAGGCAGGGAATTTTCTCAAGGCCAGAAAATACCCCAGCAATACTGTAAGTCTTCAGCAATATTTTTCTGTTGATTGAGAAATATTTAGGGAGTTTCATTTCAATAAGTCTATAATCTTCTTCGCATCTGCCTTGCCCCTCAGCTTGCCAATAATAACGCCCTGCAGTTTCTCCGGAGGCATGCCCCTGAATTGTGTTTTTATTTTTTCAATTTCTTCTTTCAGCTCGCGGTCTGAAAGCTTCACAAACTTTTTTTCCAATTCGAAGACAGTTTCGCCTTTGGCGATGCCGATAAAAATCTCCAGGACAGCTTCTTTCGCGATTTTATTTTTGTCTAATAAATCCAAAACCAATTCGAATTCCTTGTCTGAGAATAAAACTTCTTTCTCGAGTTTCTGCTTTGCATGGGATTCTGCAGATAATATTGCCGATGCAATAGCTGTCGCTGAAATATTTTTGAATTTTTCAGCAAGATGTTCAAATAACAATAGTTTTTCATCTCGTACAATTTGTTTCGCCAAGTCCGCGCTCAGTCCGAGTTTCAAAAATCTTTTTTCTTTTTCTTCAAAACTTTCAGGCAATTTTATTTTCTCAATTTCTTTTTTGTCAAGATAAATCAGCGGTATGTCTGTCTCTGGATACATTCTTGCGGCGCCAGGCATCGGGCGCAGGAATTTTGAAGATAAGTCTTCTTTTATATTTCTTACGTGCGATTCTAATTTATGAAAAATGCGCGGCGCATTTTCCATCCCTTGAACCAGCTTATCTGTGCTTGACTGGTTCAAGTTATTTCCTGATTTTATTTCTGCAAGCTGGCGTTCTGCTTCTTTTTCAGCAATCAATGGCATTTTGCCCAGCTCCTGTACTCCTTTCAGTTCTACTCGCGGATGCCCGCTGACTGAAACATTCAAATCCTGCCGGATTGTGCCGATTCCGCGCATGACTTTTCCTGTTGCCCGAAGCAATGAGCCAAGTTTCTCTGCAGTTTCCCTGGCCTGCTCTGGTGTTTTTATGTCTGGCTCTGTAGCAATTTCAATTAATGGAATTCCAAGCCTATCGAGCCTGTATGTGACTGAGTTAGGTGTTTCAGCAGTCCTTCTGGCAGAGTCTTCTTCAAGGCAGATGCTTGCTATTCTAACCCTCCCGAAACTAGTTTCAAGAAAACCATCAGTGGCGATTAAGGCAGTCCTCTGGAAGCCCGAAGTATTTGAGCCATCCACAACAGTTTTTCTCATTACTTGAACTGTTTCCGGGAATTTGCAGTTGAGCATTTTCGCGACAGTCAGGGCAGTTTCCAAGGCATCTTTATTTATCTCATGCGGAGGTTCTTCATCCAATTCTACCTGGCATGTTGTGTCAGAATAGGCTTCATAGAAATAGGTTTTCTGTTTCTTTTTTTCGAAAATAGCAGCAACATCTATCTTGCCTGTTTCTCCTGCTATTGGCCTTAACTGCCTTTCAACAACCTGGTGCGGGGGTTCAAGCCTTAATTTTGATGCATCTTCGCAGAAGAGCTTATGGGTGGCTAGCTGCTGGTGAACTTCCAAGCCCATTTTCAAGCCTATTGCTTTGTAATCTATCATGTAGTATTTATCAGCCTCCCTTTTTTTAAGCCTGCCTGTTCTGCCAGAGCTCTTGGAAATAAGTTCAAAGTTATGTCCTCTGTAATCGGCATCAGCTCTGCGCTAACAATGTTTTCGTAAAACCTATGCTTGATGTCGGCAAGCATTTCCTGCATTACAAAATGCCCTTCTGCAGCTGCCCAGAAATAAATCTCCTGCCTGTGTGCGCTCCTGAATGCAAGCCTGATGTTATTTGAGCTGCGGATATATTTTCTGACTTCTTTTTCAACATTAGCTGTAAAATGCCTGAATTGCAGTTCAACAAGAAACTGGGCCAGCCCGATTTTCTTGTGGCGCACAAACGGGACAAATCGCGTTATCACTCCTTCGTCCACGAGCCGGCCGATATGATTTCGTGTTGTTTCAAGTGATGCGCCGATAGATTTGCCGATATTCTGGTACTTTGCAATTGCGCTTACCTCGCTCAAATATGAGAGGATTTTTTTATCCAAATTGTCTAATCTGTATATTCTTTTTTCATCAACTTTTTTTGGCACGTATTTATAATTTATATTTAAATCGTGAAACAACTGGTAATCTGATTTTATCTGCCAGTTCATTAGCTTGCTTTCGTAGGAATCCAAAGAGCCGCCAAGGTATGCGGCGATGTCCATCCAGATAGAGTTCAATTCCGAAAAACTTTTTCCAGCTATCTGCAGGAATAAATCCCACTTACCGAAAAGCCGGCTTGCAGAAACCACGTTTGGATGTTTTCTGAAATAATTTTTGATTTCGTTTTCGCGCCTCGGATCGGGCCGTAGTTTTATGAAAATGTCGCAGGTACGCACGCCGATTTTCCTGTAATTGATTATCGCGAAGAATTTCCATATCACTTCTTTTTCAATCAGGCGAAGAATCCTGTACGGGACTGCATTTTTGCTCAGCCTGACATATTTGGCAATTCTGCTGGCAGGCATCCTCGCGTTTTCGAGCAGAAGGTAAAGTATCTTCCTGTCGCGTAAGTCAAATTTTTCCATTATTATTGGTTTAAACGAAGGAACTATATAAATTTTTTCATTTTTCCCAAAAATCTACTGGTTTATTTTAAATACAGCAAACGCCATGCAATAGCGTGAATACTATGGATAATAGAAATAAGTATAACGTGAGCAAGCGCGCACTGGCTATTTTTTCAGTGCTGATTATGATGTTGTGGCCTATCGGCGTGGCTGCATTGGATCCGACAGATGGAAGTGACGCAAAAGAAGATGCAGATAAGGATGGGTTGAACAACGTAGATGAATTTACATGGGGAACTGACCCAAATAATTTTGACACTGATGCAGACCTAACTCCGGATGGATGGGAGGTGCATTTCAGGACTGTGTGGTATGAAAGACAACTTGATTCAAAATCGCAGGAACTTTTCAAATCAAATTATGGCGAATTGGCAGATAACAAGCAAGCACAGGTGCGCGAGGCTATTTCTGCAGAGTGGAGTGTATTTCCGCTGAGCCCGACTAATGGAAATGACGCCGGAGTTGTTGCGCCGGAAATTTCGTCTGGTGCAAAAAATAATCCAATAATTCTTTACGGATGGATAGATGCAGACGCGCAAAAATATTTGAATGACCCTGATGAGGATGGCTGGAACGACTTGCATGAATTTTTGGCAGGCACAGACCCGACAAATGCAAACACAGATGGCGATTCATACACAAAAGATTCGCAGGATCCAAATCCGCTGATTCCGGATGACTACGAATCAAGCCAGCCAGGCGGAGTGGGAAGCGGTTCTGATGGGCAGAGGCAGGCAGAGAAAACTGAAACTAGTTTCATCGCCTTTGCAAAATCAACAGCAGTATCTTTTTTGAATTTCGTTTCAGTAAAATCAAAACACAGCAGCAGTTCTGGAAACCGCCAAACACAAAGCGGAATTTCTGATGGCCAGTTCCAAGGACCCGGTCAAGGCTCTGGACAGCAGGGTCAGGGTCAGGGAACTGGACAAGGCCAAGGCCAAGGCGAGGGACAAGGGCAGGGTCAAGGCACCGGACAGGGGACTGGGCAGGGACAAGGTCAAGGACAAGGTCAAGGACAGGGTAATGGCCAGAGCGGACAAGGACAATCACAAGGCCAAGGCAGTGGTGAAGGGCAAGGCCAACAGCAAGGAAATGGACAAGGCAATGGACAAAGCGGGCAGGGCCAAGGCCAAGGACAACAGCAGGGCAGTGGCCAAGGCCAACAACAAGGTCAAGGTCAAGGGCAGGGACAATCTCAAGGCCAAGGTGAAGGACAACAGCAAGGACAAGGCCAGCAGGGTGGCAACCAAGGACAGAATAGCGGAAATCAGGGGCAAAACCAAGGAGGCAACAATGGCGGACAGCAGCAACAGGGGCAGGGACAGCAGGGCCAGGGCCAAGGACAACAGCAGGGCGGAAATAACGGACAAGGAAACGGGCAAAATAACAACGGGCAAAACCAGAACGCAAACCTTCCGCCGACAAGGATTATTGTTGACTGGAGCGAAGCAGGATTCAGCAGTCCGAACAAGGCAATAATAAAAGGCCAGCCTTTCAAAATCCGCGGGCATGTTGAATACAGAGATGTTGATTCCGGAATGTGGAACTTAATTGCCAGCCCGATGGATACTGAAGCCCACGTGATGCTGGGCGAACAATCGCAGGATTATAAAATCGGAATCGGCGTGGCAGATTTAGATGTTAATGGCAATCCTGGCACAGGCTACTTCAGCATTGATGCAACTATTCCAAGTGATGCGCCGGCTGGCGAGGGCCTGCTTGGCGTTGCTGCGGCCGCAAACAACATGTATGCCGGCTCTGAAGTTTGGGAGTCATCGCCACAGGGCGCGCCAAAGACCATAAAATCAGAAATAAAGCTAATGAAGAACACAAAAATTGCAGAGATGAAGGCAAAATCTGCAAAGCCAGCCGCAATTAAGGCAAAAGAGTTTCTGATTTTCGTTTAATTGTGAAGCGCACTACGCAAAAAAAATCCAGATGGATTTTATGTGCTTTACAATTCAAAAACTCACTTGTAGTTAGCGAGTTTTTGTTATTTTGTTATTTTTTTTATTACAATATCTTTTTATATGCCTAATTTGTTAAGTAATTGATGGCCATGGCATACGAAAACCTATTTACTGGAATGTTCAGCAGTATGAGTTCAGTCGCAGCACTAGTTGGAATTTTGATTGTGTTTATGTTTTTGCTAATGCTTGCAATCTATATTTACACATCTCTCGCGCTGATGAAGATTGCAGATAGGACAAAGACAAAGGATGGATGGCTTGCATTTGTTCCGATTGGAAATATTTATCTGATGACAAAGATTGCGAAAGTGCCCGGCTGGTGGACAATAGGCGTGCTTTTGGGATTTATTCCGTTTATCGGCGGCGTGCTCTTTCTTATTCTGGCAACATACTTATGGTGGCAGATTGCAGAAAAACTCAAGAGGCCTGGCTGGTGGGCGTTGCTGTTATTGATTCCAATAGTTAATTTNNTAAGGTCTTTCAGATTATAATTAGTTACTTTTTTAAATCCATAATTCAAATAGTTTTTCATGGTTTATAAAGAGCTAAAAGCCGAAGATTTTATGCATGATGCGCATCTAACTAGAAAAGATATTCCTAAGTTGCTTATCGTGGATGGGCATTGGAATATATCAGGACAGATGCGCAAGTTTAGGCAAAATCTTACAAAAGTAAGGAAAATGCATGGCTTTTGGGGAAATTTTGCAATGGTTGGAAATTACAAAGGCGAACCTCTTGGCTATTCGGTTGTTTATGGCGCACCGATTGCATCCGAAATTGTCCATGCCTTCGCACTCATGGGCACTCGGTATTTTTTGCAGATTGGCTCTTTTGGCGCCCTGAGGAAAGGAATGCGCGTTGGTGATTTTCTCATTCCTACAAAATCTGAAAAAGGCGATGGGGCGAGCCAGTATTACGCAATGCCACACCAAATTGCAGATTCTTCAAAAGACATGAATCAGATTTTGATTGAAATTCTGGGAAAGGCGGGGCATGCTTATCATATTGGACCTATGTATTCAACATCGGCTATGCTTGGTGAAACAAAAGAGATGATTGCTGATTGGAACAAGAAAGGCTATTTGGGTGTTGATTTAGAAACTGCCGCAACATTTGCAGTTGCAAAGCATTTCGGCGCAAAACGGGCAGGGCTTCTGAGAATGATTGATAATGTTGTAGAAGACAAGCATGTCTTAATGGAGTTGCCAGCAGAAGAAGAAAAAAGGCATCAGCAGAGCAAGAAAGATATTGTCAAGCATGCATTGGCATTTTTTGAAAGATTGCCATAGTTGCTAACCTAAGCATATTTAATACGACAAATTAATAAAGAAAAGATTCTTCTGATATTTTTTCATTTATCTCGCCAGCCATATTTTCCAGCATCATCTTCTTGGCCTGCTCAATGTGCTTTTCATAGGCTAGCACATGGCCTAGCTTGACATAAGCAGTTTCTGGAAGCATATCTCCCAAATAAAGTACGCCGGCATCGTGCAGCATTCTCGCGTTGGAATAAACAAAAGGATCTAGTCTCCCATAAATTGTTTGCGGTGCGAAGCAGACTAAAACTCCTTTTGCAATTGCATTCTTTATTGCGCCGAGCCATGAATTTTTCTTGTTCAACGGCTGGACTGCAACGTGCCCAAGGCCTGTTGCTTCGATAATCATGCCTTTATATTTTTCTTTTACGAAATAATCCAAAATTGCTGGGTCTGCGCCGGGAAAATATTTAATCAAAGCGATTTTATTTTCAAACCTGCTTTCAACAGAAACTTTTGTATCTTTTCTTTCGCGGAAATTTTTATTTATAATTTCAATTCGGCCATCCTTCCATATTTTTGCAAATGGCAGATCATTAATCGGCCTGAAAGCATCTCTTCGCGATGTGTGCATCTTCCTTGCTTTTGTTCCGCGGATTGCAAAGCAGTAACTGTCTGATGGCTCTGCATGCATAATTATTGCAACTTCGGCTATGTTTGACTTGCAGTAATGCGCCGCGCAGATAAGATTCATTGCACCGTCAAAACTTCCCCTATCCGAACTTCTCTGCCCGCCAACAATTGCAATAGGCTTTGAAAGATTTTTCAGCATGAACGAAAGTGCTGCGCCAGTGTAATGCAGAGTGTCAGTTCCGTGGGTAACAATCACACCATCTGCGCCGGAATTTAATTCTTTTTCAACTTCTTCTGCAATTTTCTGCCATTCAGCAGACGACATATCCTCAGATGCTAGGGAAAATGGGCGCAGGATTTTTTTCAGGTTAACTATTTCTGTAAGCTCCGGAACATTTGCAATCAATTCGTCTGGGCTCATCAGCATGTGGACTGCGCCTGTTTTATAATCTACCTTTGAGCCGATTGTCCCGCCTGTTGCAATAAGCGTAACATTGGGAAGGCCTGGCTTGTGGCTGTATTTTTCTGGTGGGCTTGCCTTAATTCCAGAAAATTCTCCAATGATATTAATTTTTGTATTTTTATCAATTTTAATTCCAATATTGTAGCCTGAATTTAATTTCAGCATGAGAACATCTTTTTGCTTGTCTGAAGATGGAATGACTGTGCCTTCGTAATTTGTATCACTGGACTGCACTTTAACCCTATCGCCAACCTTAGCCATGGTTTATTAATAACACTCTGATTTATAAAGATTGGGAAATGCATAGGCCCGCCGCTGCTTATTTAACTGTTTCGCTGCCAATAGTATTATGTCTAAATCTGATTTAGAGCATAGGGTAGGTATTGCTGCGGATTTTGATGACACTATAAGCACTAAAATGCAGTGGGTGCCTCTGCTAACAGATAATTTTAAGGCTATTAAGAAGCGATATGATGGAACTGTTGTGAATGTTTTGCAAAAGGATGGCACTTTAAAGAAAGTTCAGATTCGTATTAATGAGCCGCTTGACTGGTTTAAGCTTTGCAATGCATGGGGCGTGGCATATAATGGTGTTGGTTATTTACAACAGTTTCTTTGGGATGTAAGAGATGGCGTATTTCCAAATATAACCCGTGATTATTTGAGAGGGGTTGGTGCGCGCGTGAAACTAGCGCCTGGCTTGCCTGGATTTTTTTCAGGCATGCGTAAAGAATGGAACGGGCGCGTAGATGTATCAGCTCATATTATTAGTGTTGGCAGCAAAGAAATCATCGAAGGCAGTCCTGTTGCAAGAGAGGTTGACAGTATTTATGCCAGCGAACTTGCATCTTCTGGCCAGATTTTCGGCAGGAGAAATCATGATTTGGATGGCCTGCGCGAAGTAGTATCTCCTTTTTCTAAGAGCAGGCAATTAATCAGCCTTGCAAAAGGCGAAGGCAGAAGTGTAGATGACTTATTGTCGCACCAGGATTATAAAATTGCACATCAAAATATTATTTATATTGGCGATGGAATGAGCGACATACCAATATCTGCATATGCCAGCAAAAAAGGTGCGCTCATAATCTGCGTTTATCCGCCAGGAGATGTCGCTGCATATGCTAAGGCTATGAATAATAAAAGAATAACGGACAGAGTGCATTGGCTTGTTCCGCGCGATTACACTGTTGACAGTCCGCTGTGGAATATTGTTAATGCGCGAATAGAGAGGATTGCCAGCGGTGAGCGATGTGCTGAATTTGATCCATTATCATTAGATAGCTATGAGAAAGGCAAACTGCGCCCAGCATGGGCAAGAGATATAGAGGCACATTTACCTAAATGTATTGATTGCAGTGATGGCCTGCGCTTCCAATCTGTATTTCGATCAAATACAACAGTGCGTCGAGTCACGTAATTTTAGTTCAATATCACCATCACTAACTGTTTCAAGTTACACTGATTTACAACTCCTGCGATAGGGTTGCAACAGTGAAAACAAATATTTAGTTTCAATATTAATTCTAAAGTTTTTCACCAGAAAAGCAGTTTGTCTTAACTTTTTAATTGTTACAAAAAATCAGCCAGCAGAGGCGTTTCTTATGGATTTCCACTGCAGAGCCAGTGGAACTTTTTTTATTTCTGGAAAAAAAGCAGACACCAGCGAATTATATACTACAACATATAATTATTTATATATTAGTTGTTTCAATTTATGAAACATCCAATTAAAATTTGGAACATATGGAGGTTGCTAAAGGAGGGCAGACCACGTTTACTAAGCAAGCTACTAAATATAATGCTTGTGTACGTGCTGGCTTCTCAGGCAATGGCTAAAATGGAATTTATTGTAAATGATGCACAGAAAGCATTAAGTGGAAAAGTAGAAGATGACTTCGTAGTTGGGCAAGCCAATATAAAAGTAATAGGCTGCGGTGGCGCAGGTATCAATGCAACTGACTGGCTTTACAAAAAAGGTGTAAAAGGCGCAGAAATAATTGCATTAAACACAGACAAACTACACTTAGACCACAGAGAAGCAGACAAAAAAATTCTAATCGGAAAAGATATTTGCAGAGGACTTGGATGCGGCGGTTTCCCTGAAAAAGGACATGAAGCTGCAAAAGAATCTATCTCTGAAATAAAAGAACACCTGCGGGGCGCAGACATGGTATTTATAACTTCAGGCATGGGTGGCGGAACAGGCACAGGCTCAGCACCAGTAGTTGCGCAGATTGCAAAAGATCAGGGCGCAATAGTTATTGGCGTAGTTACGATGCCATTCAACATTGAAAAAGCAAGAATNNAGGCTGGCAGACATTGCAGGAAACTTGCCAATACAGCAGGCCTTCGCAGTTGCAAATGAATTAATCGCAACAATGATAAAAGGAATTGTAGAAATAATTGCAGTCCCTTCATTGATTAACTTAGACTATGCAGATGTCCGCGCAATCATGAGCGCAGGCGGATTGTCTGTGATTGGAATCGGAGAATCTGATACTGAAAGGCGTGTAGAAGAAGCAGTAAACCGCGCACTTTCCAACCCGCTTCTTGATGTCAAATACGATGGCGCAACAGGAGCACTAATACATATCACTGGCGGGCCAGATATGACATTAGACGAAGCAGAAAAAGTCGGAGAGATGGTTACTTCGAGCATGGATGAGACAGCAAATATCATCTGGGGCGCAAGAATCGATCCTAAGTTCCAGGGCAAGCTTAGAGTTATGACAATCATAACAGGCGTGAAGTCGCCGTACGTGCTTGGAAAGATGGACTATGCAAAGCCATCTGAAAGAGCAGTATCTTTCAACAGAGAGCTTGGCATCTCAATGCTGTAAGGAGGTAAATACCCACCGGACGCCAGCACTGACGGCGTCCATTTATTTTACTTTTTTTTAAAAACAGTTAGTGGACTAATAGACTCATATTCGCATAAACTCACAAATCAAACTCCCACAAGCACCTCCAAAGTTGCCTCGTATCACGAGGTAGCAGTTCTTGTGGACTGGCCCAGTCAAAAACGAAAAAATCGGAGCGGCTGGGCCTCCCAATCTTAAGGATTAAAATGGCAAAAGCAAAGAAATCAAAAAATGATCTGGAAAAGTTCATGCACGAATGCAGAAAGCCTTCTATCGCAACATTAATATTATTGGTTTTTGTAATTGTAGCAGTTGGCACTTATATGATTGGCTTGAATGCAGGCCAGTCTGCAGGTACTAAAACTGCGCAGTTCACATTGCTAACAGAGCCTGCAAAAACAGCAGAAACAGCTGTCGCGGAAAAACTGCCAGACATAAAACTCGTAGTATCAAGCACATTCAGCGGAGAGACAAAGCAGGCCATCAGAATTGCAACAGATGTTGTTAATTCTGGAGAGGCTGATGCAAAAGATAGGTATGCAATAACATACAGCTACAAAAAATCAGATGCAGTAAATTATACCAAGGACGGCTCTTTGGAAATATCTGCGCCACATAAGTTAGGCACTACAAAATCCATCGCGTATTTATTTGTGCCAATGGAAGTTGGAACTTACGAGCTAAAAACCTGCGCTGATGTGGAAGGTAAGGTAAAAGAAAGCGACAAGACGAATAATTGTGCTACATCAACAATTACAGTTAAAAACTTCGCAAAATACGCATGATTTCCATTTCAAAACTTTTTTATACTCATTTTTCCATACAAATCTATGGCCGCGAAACTTAATTCAAATTTAGCAGTAGTGCTTATAGCTGTAGCAATAGTTGCAGGCTCGTTTGTAACTTCGCAGACTGGCTTTGCAGTAAGCGATAAAGTTCCAATAGATAATCCTGTGAATTTCTGTACTGATGGCGATGGGCAGGATGTTAGCGTAAAAGATACTTGCATAGATGCATCCGGCGAAAAGAAAACAGACAGGTGCTTTAGTGCCAGCTCTGTTCAGGAAACGTACTGCAGTCCATTTAATAAGTGCAATTACCAAATTGTAAACTGCGCATACGGCGAGGAATGTGTCGGCGGGACTTGCAGGCAGGCAAACTAAGCAAACCTTTTTATATTCTTTAATTCTTTATTTTACTACAATGGCCGCGCGAAAAAAGAATATTTTTAAACTAGAACCGCAAATGCTCGCAATAATTATCATAGTTGCTGCGGCAGTAATTGTTTTGATTTCCATCGGAACTGTCCAGACTGCTAGGTTTTACTATACAGAAGGGCAAAAATCAGTTCAGATGCCTGCCGTGGCAACTGAAATAAAATCCGCAGGAACAGAAACTAAGCCTGCTGTTGTGGTTCTCTGTCAGGATCCAGATGGCGTGGATTATTTCACGCAGGGCTGGTGCAAGGATGCAAAAGGAGAATATGCAGATTTCTGCGCGCCTCTCGGAGAACTTTTTGAATATTCCTGCGTAACCACAACTGCGGACGGCTCAGGCGAAAGGACTGCATGCGCACAGCAAAGTTATTTCCCTGCGTATGGCAAGTGCGTGAATGGCCAATGGACGCGCCAGGATGTAAAGACGCAGGCCTAGGCAGTTTAGACAAACCTTTATATATTCCCAATTTATTATTATTTCATGGCCAAACTTAATTTAAACATAATAGTACTTTTAGTTGCATTAGTTATTGTGGGATATTCATTCTCACAGCAGTCCACTGGCTGGGCAATTGCTATCGGCGCCGGTGCGCCAGCAAATACAGTTTGTACTGATGGCGATGGATTGAATACATCCATATTTGGCAGCTGTACTGATAGCGCAGGCCTGAAAAAAACAGATAAATGCATGGGCGCAAATGCAGTCCAGGAAACATATTGTTCGCCAAGCAACATTTGCTCATATAAGCCACTAAACTGCGCGTACGGAGAGATGTGTGTTGGCGGCGTTTGCAAGGCAGTTTAAGCAAACCTTTTTATTTGATATTTTAATTTTTTATCTCACTTATATGATGGTAGCCTAACTGCATACCTTTACTTTAGAGAGCTGCCAAAACAAATCTATTCTCAAGGACTTTACGGAAAGCCATCAGAAAAAGAGGCGAGGGTATTTATAGAATTTACGCGAATGAGTTTGGAAAGAGAAATTGCAAGCAGCCATCCGGAAGAATTCAGCCCCGCTAGCAGTTAGCTTTCTATAACGCATTTGGCTCTTGCAGAAGCACAATAATATTTGCTTGTCCTATTGCGAATACCTCTTAAGGATTTCTATTAAGCAGTATGCCTGCTCTGGCCGCATTAACTCCTTGCCAACTGTTACGGCAGTGGTATCCACGTTAATACGAAGCAGTAGTTTGTCGGCACGATTGCAGAAGTAAATCTCAGCGCTTGTTGTCCTATCGCGCCATCTGTCTGCTTGCACCACTGTTAGCCATCGCACATACAGCGCACTGCCTTGATGCGCGCCATTCTCTCCTCCAAGAACTATGAAATGGTCATAAAGCATGCCTTGCCCATCGAAGAAGTTTCTGACGTCTCCTATTAAGGCTGTTAAATCTGCATCTGTTTTCAAGAGTGCTGTTGCAGGCGCATTTAGCTTTTTTATTAATTCTCCTGTACTACTAAGAACACCTGGTGGCGTACCGATTGCCATGCGAATTATTATAACGCAAGGCATATAAAGTTTTATATTTGGCGCAAAACATAGTGTTATATGAAATACTCCATCCTCGCAGAAACCTACTCAGAACTAGAAAAAATCCCATCAAAGTTAAAGAAAACCGAAATNNAAAGAAGTCGGAGTTGCAGAGCAACTGATGCTCAAGGCAATCGCGAAGGCAGTCGGCATTTCGGTTGAAGATGTTGTAAAAGATTACAAAAAATCCGGCGATTTAGGCACCACCGTTGAATCTTTAGTCAGCAAAAAAAGGCAGCGGACTTTGGGGGCGGAACAGCTCACAGTCGGCAAGGTATTCGCAAACCTGCAGGCCATCTCGGAGCACAGCGGCAGCGGCTCGCAGGACAGGAAGCTGGATTTGATTGCAGAATTATTATCGCAGGCAACTGCCTTGGAAGCAAAATATATAGCAAGGACAGTTTTAGAACAGCTGAGAATCGGGGTTGCAGAAGGATTAGTGCGCGATGCAGTCGCCTCCGCATACAACGTTTCGGTTGATGACGTTGAAGGCGCGTGGAATTTACTGCCGGATTTCGGCGAAGTTGCTAAGGTTGCAAAAGAAGATGGCGAAAAAGGCCTGAAAAAATTTAAATTAAGATTAGGCACGCCATTCATCGTTCAGCTGGCTGAAAAGTCGCCCGGCCTCAAAGAAGCAATCACTTCTTTCAAAAAAGTTATTTTGGAATACAAATATGATGGCATGCGCACGCTGATTCACAAAAAGGGCGAAAAGATTTGGCTGTTTACACGAAACCTTGAAAATATTACTGTCGCTTTCCCGGATTTAGTTCAAATGGCCAGAAAGCAGATTAAGGCAGAGGACTGCGTTTTGGATGGAGAGACAATTGGGCTGGATAAGAAGACAGGCAAGCCAGTCCCATTCCAACAGCTTTCAACTCGCATCAAGAGAAAGTATGATATTGAGAAAGCCTTTGGCGAAATTCCAATTGAAGTTAATTTATTTGATATTGTTTATCTGGATGGCAAGAATCTGATGGACTTGACTTTTGAGGAAAGAAGGAAGTATTTGGAAAAGGCAGTAAAAGAAACAGATAAATTTCACATTGCAAAGGGTTTTGTCACAAGCGACTTAAAAGAGGCAGAGACGTTTTACAAGGAAGCATTGAAGGCTGGCGAAGAAGGTGTTATTGTAAAAGACATGGAAGCCCTTTATGTTCCTGGGCGGAGGGTTGCGGGTGGCTGGCTCAAGATAAAACCGGTTATGGAAAGCCTCGATGTCGTGATTGTCGGCGGAACCTGGGGGACTGGCAAGCGCGCGGGAACAATCGGCTCGCTACATTTAGCAATCAGAGAGCCTGAGACTGGCAGGTTTTTGGAGTGTGGCATGCTTGGCACTGGCCTGAAAGAGAAGAAAAGCGAGCAGGCAGGCTCTGCCACTTTGAAAGAAATGACTAAATTGCTAAAACCACTTGTTGAAAGCGAGGATGGCAGTCTTGTGAGGTTCAAGCCAAAAATTGTGATTGAAGTGGCTTACGAAGAGATACAGAAAAGTCCTACTTATGTAAGCGGGTATGCCTTGAGATTCCCAAGGTTTATTAGAATTAGGTTTGACAAAGGGCCTGACGAGGCAGATGATTTGAATAGGATGGAAAAATTATATAAACAGCAGAAAGGACGAGGGAAGTAAATCAGTTAGTTATGGACGGATGTATGGAGGCGTTTTGTGCGATCTATTATGAGTATCATCAGGGTATTTTTTCTTCATGCCGCTGTCGAACAATTACCAGCGGTTTAGGCATGCCACTTGCACCGCCGCTGTGTGTTGGTGACAATGGATATGGTGCTGGCGGGTGAGGTGGTGCAGGTTTGTCCGCGCCGCGACCCCAGCCTCCAGAATCAGTTACGCGCTTAACGATTGTCTGCACTCTTTCATTATCTGGAAGGCTATATATTATGACCCCTGCAATTGCACCAATAGTGTACCAAAATATATCGCCATGGTTTGCTACTTGATTTACAAATTGAATCGAACAATAAACACTGACACCTAACCCAAGTCTTCCCTCTGACCAGCCATACGCTGCTGCTGAAGCTCCTGCAGCTATGGGAAACCAGCCAGGGTCTGCGTGGTTAACAATATCTGTAAGAGATTTCAAGCTAGTGCCGCAAGTTAGTGCTCCGAGTATTGCCCTACCAACGCCCATGTAGTATGCACAAATTATAGTTTTTTAAATTTAACCCATGATTAATTCCTATTAGAATGTTAAATATCCGATAAATAACAACATTATTGAAATATTTTCAATATATATTTTGCTAAAGTGCTTGTCTATGAATTATTGCAAATAATCTTCCTCTAGGAATTTTAGCATGGCAGATTTGGTAGTTAAGAACCATATTGCAAAAAGCCAAAATCAAGCCAAGTTTTGCTCGGGAAATATAGCTTTCATGGCTGAAACACCCCATTTCAGGAAAGGAATGTGAAATATTGCAAAAATACCCCTATATTTCCTGTGGAACTGCGATTTGCAGGCTTGCATACGAAGCGCAGGGGTGCCAGAAATCCAAACTGCGTTTCTTTATAAAGACGCAAATGGAACAGCTTAATAATGTGCGATTTTTATTTTTGGAACAGATTTTCAGAAACAAATTTTTCTATTTTGAAATGCGTTCCAAAAAAAGAAACTCTTAAATAATAGTTGTTTCTTACTATCTATAAAATGGATGAGAAATCCACCCTGCTCTCAAGTTTGTTTGACAAAAAAACAGTTGAAATTCTCAAGAAACTTTTGCTGAAAAAAGATATTTTTTATCTGCGCGACATTAGCAGGGAAACAGGCGTTCCCCTTGCCACGACTTTCAGAATCGTGCAGAAATTAGTTAGCATGGGTTTGGTCGGAAGAGAACAGCAGGATAAATTCACATGGTACAAACTAAATAGAGATTCTCAGACATTCAAGGAAGTCCATGAGCTTGTGATTGGCGCAAAGCAGGATCCGCTGGAATTATTCAAAACCCTATTGAAAGAAAAGTTTGAAGGCGGTTTCAATGCCTTTGTTACAAAAGATAAGGACAAAAAAGTTTTTATCGTATCTGATTTGGTAAAGACAGTTGATGTTGAAGAGGTTTCCAAAAAATTCATAGAGAACAGCGGATTCAAGCCGAACTACATGGTTGTTACTCCGCAATTCTTTGAGCAGATGCAGGCCATGGGTTTGATTGCTAAGGACAAATTAGGGACCTTGTAATGTCAATTGTGGTTAATCTCAGGTATTCATGGCGTGGCTGGCGCGCAAATGTTCACTATTCTGGAACAGGACATACAGATAGTTTGGAAACGTATCTCAGGACAATGGATTTGAAGCGCCTGCCACAAGATACGATAGTTAATTTATTTGGACGCTGTGAAGATAAAAGCAAATTGGAAGATATAGTAGCACTGTCCCTAAAGGCAAGCCAAAAGAATAATTTTTCAAATTCTGCTTTATCTTTTATTCTAGTTGCAATAGTTGCAATTGCTGTATCTGAAAAATATAGCGCCATACTTGGAACTGCCGCAGGCCTGTCAGCTTACTTCACTGCAAAATACTGCCTTAACCAGCGCACAAATTCAAGAATCGCTGAGCTTGATTTAAGAGTGCCAAAAGAAAATATTTTTCTGATGCAGAGCTAATCGCATTTTGCACTATTGTATTTAATTTAGTCCAAATAAGTATCAAATCTGAGCGCGTCTCTTGCAATTAGCAAAACCGATTCGCATAAACGCAGTTACAACCCCAAATTATACATCTTTTAGTTGCTAATCGACCTGCGTCGCTAATGTGTGATGAAAAAACAAAACATATATTAAGTAGTAACAGTAACGAAACCTCAATGGCTACTGCACGATACTGCAATCTTAATAGTAACGCGACTGTAGCAACCGGAGGAATGGAATGATCGTGAACGAAGAATTTTTGTCCAAGCTCAGGCGCGCATTCAGCCTGAACCTGTACGAAGTGAAACTGTGGACTGCTTTGTTGTCCAGAGGCGTATCAACTGCTGGCGAAATGTCTGATATTGCAGATGTTCCGCGCTCAAGAACTTATGATGTCCTCGAATCCCTTGAAAGAAAGGGTTTTGTTGTTGTTAAGCCTGAGAAGCCAATAAAATACCTGGCAATTGCCCCTGGCGAGGTTCTTGATAGAGTCCAAAAAAGAATGTTTGAGCACGCAGACGAAAAACAAAAACGGTTGGCGAGTTTGAAAGATTCAGACGTCATGAAAGAGCTGGCCGCATTGTACAAACAGGGAGTTGAACCGCTCCAACCAACAGATTTCTCGGGCGCTTTGAAAGGTAGGCATAACATCTATGACCATCTTTCAATGCTCTGCAAGGAAGCAGAATCAAGCATCGTTATGTCAACAACAGAAGAAGGGCTGATGAGAAAAGTCAGGGCTTTGAAACCAATTTTGGAAAAAGCAAAAGGGCGCGGAGTTAAAATCAGGATTGCAGTCCCAGTGAATGAAAAAACAAAAGAAGCAATTGACAAGCTGGAAGGCGCAGCCGAAGTAAAAGAACTAAAAGACATGAGCGCAAGATTCTGCATTGTGGATGGCAAGCAGTTGCTGTTCATGATGCTTGAGGACAAAGATGTCCACCCAACATATGACTTAGCAATGTGGGTGCATACTCCTTACTTTGCTTCTGCAATGCAAGGTATGTTTGATCTCGCGTGGAAGAAGGGCTAGATTTATAGCTTATTTTTATCTTTTTAGTTGTAGTAAAAATTTTCAGAAACTTTTAAAAATGTTGCTATTGAAATACAATAGGATTTTATGAGGAAATGGCCGCGGAAAAATGAATTGGCCATAAGGCCTCCGCTTTTCCGTGACATGGTAACCTAGAATTACTATTTGAAGGAGGACGCGAGATATGAAAAATATAACAACAGCATTTAGCTTTGTAGCTAAAAATCCTGCCACAATGTTAATTGCTGGCGGAATATTAGCTCTTGTGCTTGGTTCGATGCTCAGCGTGCAACCGCTACAAGCTGCTTGGCCGTGGTTAATTGGCATTGGCGTAGCAGTGCACATAGTCTGGTTATTTCTGTGAGCAAATAAGTTAGAAATATGACATAGATCTTCAGAGAACGTGTTCCTTCTAAAAGACAGTAATACGTCTGGAGATCTAATTTTTCTTTTTTGAAATTCCTAACTTTATGATTCGACTTAACTAAAAAGTAATACATTAGCATTAAATACGTCTATTATTACTAAAGTTATAATTAACTCCCCGCTCTCGTGCAATGCACCAGGGCGGGCTAAATATGGAACGCGTAATGATTTTTATCGATGGCAGTAATTTTTACCATGGGCTTAAAAAACATACTGGTAAAAAATATTTTAATTATGAAAAATTTGCAAGCCTTCTTTGCGGAAAAGAAAGAAAATTAATAAGAACATATTATTACAATGCGCCACTGCCGCAACAGGCAGACCCAACCGCATATCGTAAACAACGACAATTTTTTGATGGACTTAAAAGAACTCCTTATTTTGAGCTGCGGCTCGGCAGGCTTGAGCCGCGTGAAAAAATACACACATGCACAAATTGTAAGTCAGAATCAAAAATTAGTACATACAAAGAGAAAGGAGTTGACATTAAACTGGCAATTGATATGCTTGCGCACGCAGTGAGTAAGAATTTCGATACTGCAATAGTTGTAACTGGCGATGGTGACTTTGTGGAAGCAGTCCAGGCAATTAAGAAATTTGGTTTGCACGTAGAGCACGTATATTTTAAAGACATGTCACAAGCATTACAGCAAAGCTGTGATAAGAGTATAATTTTAACTGAAGAATTTCTAAAGGATTGTTTTGTTTAATAATCTATGAAGTGCTAAGAAACCAGAACTTTTTTTTAATCTATATTG
>DUFN01000021.1 GCA_013331935.1 Nanobdellota archaeon
CAAAGGCTTGTCGTTGAAGAATCTCCCGAAAGCCTTGAAGGCGGGGAACAGCCAAAAAGGATTGCTGTTTTTATAGAAGAAGACCTTGTTGACCCTAAATTAGAGAAGAAACACTATCCTGGCACGAAAGTCCTGATTGTAGGAGTTGTAAAAGAAGTCCAGATTATTTTGAAAACAGGAGGCACAAGCACTACATACGATCTGCTTGTCGAAGCAAATTCAATTGAGGTTAAGGAAGAAGAATTTGAAGAGATTGAAATCAAGCCAGATGATGAAAAGATAATCAAGGAGCTGGCTGAGAAGCCTAATGTTTATGAAAAACTGCGCGATGCAATCGCACCGTCTATTTATGGCTATGAAAATATCAAAGAAGCAATTGTCCTTCAGCTATTCGGCGGAGTAAAAAAAGTAAGAGAGGATGGCACGCGGACAAGGGGAGACATACATATGTTTCTTATCGGCGATCCTGGCAGTGGAAAATCACAATTACTGCGATACGTGGCAACGCTGGCACCCAAAGCAAGGTATACTGCAGGCAAGGGTTCAACAGCAGCAGGCATGACTGCAACAGTTGTCCGGGATGAATTCATGCGGGGCTGGGCCTTGGAAGCAGGCATACTGGTTTTGTGCAATAAAGGTGTGGCTTGCCTTGATGAAATGGATAAGATGTCAGAAGAAGATTCTTCTGCAATGCATGAGGCACTTGAACAGCAGACAGTTACAATTGCGAAGGCAAATATTCATGCAACACTGCGCGCAGAGACAACTGTTCTTGCTGCTGCGAATCCAAAATTCGGCAGATTCGACCCTTTTGCGCCGATTGCACAGCAGATTGACATGCCAGCCACACTTCTGAACAGATTTGACTTGATTTTTCCAATCAGAGATATTCCAAATACAGAAAAAGATGAGAGGATTGCTCAGCACATTCTAGATTTGTCCAGAGAACCCGAAGGAAAGAAAGCTGAAATATCATCTGAATTGTTGAGAAAGTATATTTCCTATGCAAAGCAGAGAATTACACCGAAGATGACACTTGCTGCAATAGAAGAAATAAAAAATTTTTATGTAACACTTCGGGCATCTGCTGCAAAAGAAGAAAANNAGGGCAGTATCACTTCTGAAAAGTTCCATGAAAGAAGTTGCGTATGATGCTGAAACAGGAAAATTTGATATTGACAGAATCACAACTGGAATTACTGCAACGCAGAGAAACCAGATTTCAATGATACGGAAAATAATTGACGCTCTGACAGAAAGACAGGGCAAGAACATACCAATGCATGACATATTAACCGAGGCTGAATCGGAAGGCATAGATAGGGGTAAAACAGAAGAAATACTTGATAATCTCAGGAAAAAAGGAGATATATTCGAGCCGAAACCCGGTTTGATTAGCAAAATAGGATGATAAAATGGTAGCGTTAAAAGCAAGGAAAAGAGAAACTGCACAAAAAGTCTGGATTGTTGATTTAATCAATGGTCCTTTTACTGCCGCGGAAGGCTGGAACCCCAGCACAGTCCAGGTTAATGGCAGGACAGTCGCCCGCGCGAGCATTCTGGCAACTATTGTTGCAAAATTTGCTTCAGAGGACGGCAACTATGCTTCGATTACGATGGATGATGGCACAGAAACAATCAGGAGCAAGGCCTTCGGTCCGGACGTTGCTAAATTTGCTGCGGCCAGACCAGGCGCGCTTGTAAGATTTATCGGAAAGGTAAAAGAATACAACAGCGAAAGATACATGAAACCAGAAATAGTGCATGAAGTTAC
Source organism: Nanobdellota archaeon (assembly GCA_013331935.1). Taxonomy (GTDB): domain Archaea; phylum Nanobdellota; class Nanobdellia; order UBA10117; family UBA10117; genus UBA10117; species UBA10117 sp10117u. The sequence continues at coordinate 1,775 of DUFN01000021.1, forward strand.
AGATCCGAACTGGGTTATTGTCCAAAAATTAGAATTATCTCCGCCCGCAGCAGAGTCTCCCGCGCCGGAAGACACAAAATCAAATGTTCCAGAGCATGTTGCTGAGAATGCAATAAAAGAAGAAGACCTTGGAGTGCAGGCCAAAATTCTTGGGCTCATCAGAACTATGGCATCTGCAGACGGCGCAGATATGGACTTAGTAATGGAAAAATCCCAAATGGAATCCGAAGATGCGAAAAATATAATCATCGGGCTTCTGAAGGCTGGAGAAGTTTACGAGCCAAGGAAAGGCAAGCTGAAGGTTCTGGATTAAATTTAAATACTGCCACAGTAATTAGCACTACTATGAAAATTGGTTTTAATCTCTGGACTCATGGCCAAAAAAAATCTTCAGGGCCATTTGCAACCCAAGAGTTTGAGCTTACAAAAATTGAGGAAACAGCATTGCAAAAGGCATTTCAAACCGCCAAGCAGCTTTGGCGTGATGATGTTGGTGAAAGAGACGCGGGCCAATTTCTGGCAGATATTTTGCAAAACATACTGGCGAAAGAAAAAAATATTGAGCAAAGTATTGTGCGCCACGATGTTAATGAAATTAAAGCGGAAATGCACGTTTTGAACAAGAATGTCAGGCTCCTAAATCATTTTTTCCACACATTAGCACAAGAAGAAAAGCGCCGCAAGGGTTTGCTGGCAAACTTATTTGAACTCGCTAAAAGAATTACCGAGTTGCAGTTCAGAGTAGAAAAATTAATAGATGAAGAAGAATAACTTTTTATAGTTTAGTCTGGATTTTGTTTTGCATGATTGAACACATTGCAATCCTGAAAAAATCCTGGAAGCTTGCAGAAAAAATCTTAGANNGGAGAAATAATTTATTTCAAAGAGTCCGGCGAGCCTGTGACAATTAAGGCCGAAGTAGAAAAAGTTTTGCAATTTGAGCTTTCGCCGGAAAAAGTCAGAGAATTACTTGTGGAATTTGGCAGCAAAGGCAAAATATATATTTCAGATTTTAATAAAACACTAAAACAAAATAAGGATAAAAAATATTGCATCCTGGTATTTCTGAAAAATCCTCAGGTAATTGAACCGTTCAACATTAATAAAACTGGTTTTGGCATAATGTCTGCATGGCTTTGTGTTGAAGATATAGAGAAAATAAAAATCAAATCTTCTTGAATTTTAATCCAACAACATAAACTTCCGGAGAGCGCTTCTGCGAGGCTTTTGGCTTATGAACAACAACTTTCTCGAAGCAGGCCTTTGTTTCTTTTATGAATTCATCTGAACCTGGCCCTTGGAAAAGCTTGCAAACCATGTGCCCATTGTTGCGCAGGACTGCTTTTGCAATCATAAGGGAATTCTGCGCCAGAGCAATTGAAATTCCTGCATCTGCGGCCTTGAATCCTGAAAAATCATGCGAAAGATCAGATAGTACGACATCGACACTTTTAATTTCTGAAATTATTTTTTCTGGATGCTTTAATATATCTATGCGTAGGTAAGTAAAATTGGCGGGCATGCCTAGCACAGGCTGGATGTCTATTCCAAATACCTTACCTCCATCGCCGACTAATTTAACTGCGACCTGGCTCCAGCTACCTGGCGCTGCCCCGAGGTCCACGACAATATTATTATTTTTAATAATGTGAAACCTTTCCTGAATTTCTAGCAGTTTGTAGGCTGATCTGGCTCTGTATCCTTCTGCTTTTGCCTTTTTGTAAAAAACCTCTGACTTTCTCTCAATATGCCATTCTACCATGAAAAAATTTACCAAAGTGGTTTAATAAAGGCTTGCCACCGAATACTATTAAAGATTTGTTATTTTTAAAGTTGCATGGCTGCAATAACTAAAGCAATCATACCTGCTGCTGGAAGAGGAAAAAGATTTTATCCATGGACTCTGCAAAATCCTAAAGAGCTAATGCCTGTTTTCATACCGAAAGGATTTTCCGAACACTATAACCGCCTATCTGCAAATGGAAATGGTGTCACGTGCGCGGTAATAGATTTGGTTGTCATGGAAGCATACGAGGCAGGCCTCAAGAACATACAAATTATAACTGCCGCAGGCAAATCTGGAATTTCAGAACATCTAACTAAGCAACAGCAGAGTGGATACATACCAAGAGATGCGAAATTATCATTTGCAAACCAATTAGAGCCTCTCGGGCCCGGAGATGCAGTCCTGCGCGCAGAAGACTTTGTAAGTCATGGTGAAAACTTTGCAGTTATGTTCGGCGATGATTTTTATGACATAAATCCGCTCATCACACTTCTAAACGCACACAAAACAATTCCTGCTGAAACTTTTGGCGCTGTCCTGACATACATGCAAGTTACTCCAGAACAAACAAAGAGATATGGTATTCTGGCAACAAGAGGCGCTGGCGCAATAACAGAAATAACTGACTTAATTGAAAAACCACAGAGAAATCCACCATCAACTAATGCTATAACTGGCAGGTATCTGCTGAACTCGGGCATATTTGATTATCTTCGCAGCACAAAGCCAAGTGCAAATAATGAAGTACAATTAACAGATGCCCTGCTGGCAATGCTTGGAGTTAAAAAATTATATGCAGTGAAATCGCCAGGCACTAGATTCGATACTGGCGAGCCAGAAGCATGGCAGGAAACAATGGCGCACCTCAGCAGATTTAAAAAATAACAATGCAGAAAGAAAATAATTCTCATATTTCGCTTATTGCAACGAATTGTAGAAACATATATAAACTTACTGTATGCTTGATGCAATAGTTTGTGGGGTGCAAAATGAAAGGTTCGAAAATATTTTTAAGGGAGAAGCCGATTGAGCTGCTTCTGTGCTTGACGCGCGGCAATACAAAAGAGAAATATCCATCGCTTTTAGCGAAGGATTCAAAATGTACATACTCTCATACAGTCCATCTGCTTCAGAGAATGGAAAAATCCGAACTAGTGAATTTCGAGAAGCAGGGAAGGCTGAAGTTAGTAACCCTAACGAAGAGAGGCGAAGATGTTGCGAGTCTGTTTGATTCGCTTGGAAAAACATTGAAGCAATGAGGTAAAAATGGCAGAAAAAGGAAAAGAGACAAAAATAACTGGATACTGTGTAAAGTGCAAGGTAAACGGCAGAGAAATTAAAAACCCTAAAAACGCACCAATGAAGGGCAGGTCAGGCCCAAGGCCAGCTGTAAAAGGCAACTGTGCTGTTTGCGATGCAGGAATGTATCGAATTGGAGCAACAGTTTAATAATTACCCGATTCAAAACCTTTTTATTTTAAAATTTTTATCTATTTTTATGCGTTCCAACACACACATANNTATTTTAGGCACTTTGGCACGTCTGAGTAACACTAAACGCTCCCGGCGTATTCAAAAAAATTAAGTTAGTCTTTTAAATGTGTGAAAATTATTAATTTTATGATAATACGAGTTGTGCCCGAAACGCATTTGGATAATATATTAGCAATTTTCATCAGCAACAAAATAATCGCTCTTATGGCTGAAAAAGATGGGTGGCTAGGACCAATGCCATTAACACAAAGGCTTGCAAAAATAAATGCTGAAATTGCAAAAATGGAGTTGTCAGCGAAAAGAATAAAATATATTCAGCCCGCACAAAAAATGATAATAATCCGGACGGTTAAGCCTGATGTTATATTTTTAGAAGCAGAATATATGTTGACACCATCCCAATGGCATGTCTTACGTAGTAAAGGTATGGCAATTTACGTGGTCGACGATCTGAAATTGCATGCACAAACCATGATAGCGTTAGAACGGCAAAAAGAAGACATAAACAGCATCATTAGTACCGAGGCAGCGCAACGCAAAGGATTAGGTGCCACGCAGAGAAACTACAAAGAAATAGTAAAGCGATCAAATGAAGCAGTTAAAGAGCTAGGCGTGAGACGCAGTAAATTTATGCTTGCTAAGATGTTAACTATACTTCATACGGGCCGTTTTAAACGTCCGCTAGCATTTGTGGGCGCCGCACATGCCGCAGATTTAAAACGCTGGCATCCCTTTACGATTTGGAGAATTTACTCTGGTGCTTGGAATAAATTGCCAAATAAAGTATAAATAAAACAAACATTAGATTTTTAATTAGTACTTGTTAGTAATTTTTATGCGCTCCAACACACACATACTATTAGGCATTCTGGTCGGCTCGGTTTACTTTAGCTACTTTCCCGCCAAGGGTTTGGTTTTACAGGTTTTGTTTTCGCTTGCCTTAATTTTTGGGGTGCTGCTGCCAGACATTGACGAGGCGCATAGCACGATTGGCCAGCGGGCAGGATTTATTTCAAAAATAATCCAGAAAATTTTTAAGCACCGCGGATTTTTTCATTCAGTCTGGATGATTTTAATTTTATTCGCTTTGTTCAAATTTGTTTTTGTAAAATACCTTACGCTGAATGATTTTATTTTGATGGGCTTTCTTGTGGGCTATGCAGCCCATCTGCTAGGGGATGCAATCACAGTAAATGGAATTAAGCCGTTCTATCCGCTTGGCCTGACAATCCGCGGGCCGGTGCGCACTGGCAAGTTTTCGGAAGTTCTGGTGGCGTTACTTATAATTACGTGGATGGTAGCGCACTAGAAAGCCTTTTAAAAGTGTCTAATTCTGTGAGCCACATGGCAGAATTAAGTGAAGATAAAAAATTAATTGAAGAATTTCAATCATCATTGAAATTAAATAATATTTTTCAAAATCTTCATAGCACAGAGCTATTGAAAAATGGATATGAAAAATATGTTGCGGATAAAATTGGAGCAAAATTAGATAAGCAGCAACATTACGATTGTATTTGGAAGGATAGATTATTTTTAGAACTTAAAAAAGGTAAAACTCATGTTTGGTTAGATTTATGCAGGTATGCAGATAATTTGGAAAAGTTTGATAATAATTTTACTATGTTTTTATTTTATAATAAAGAGAAAATGACAAATATTTTAGTAGTAAATACAAAAAGGCTTATTGAATATCTAAATTTATCCCGTTGGAAGGCTGTGCTAATGGAATTAAAAAGTGAGAGCTTGCACAAGAGTCTGAACGCACAAGTTCGGCTAACAAAAAAAGATTTAGCTGGAATCAGAGAATTTGAAATTTCAAATACTGCGGTATAATTTTACCTCGTTCGCCAGCCAGCTAGCACCACAATGCGCTTCTGTCTATCCAGACCGGCAGACCAAACAACATTAGCTTTTTTATCAACGCAACTTGCAAGCGTTTCGACAACAGCTTTGCAATCACCCAATACTATATTTTTATCGCTGGAAATCCACAGGGCCAAGGCATCTGCACCGTTTACAGACTTGGAAAGTTCGCTAGTATCAAACCCCTCCGCAGCAAAGGCAGAAATCCTTTTGGTGCCTTTGAACGCTGCGGATAAATCGGATCCGTCAAGTTCAACGAGCTCGTTTGCCATAAAATTTCAGGTAAACTAGACTTTATAAAACTTGTTATGTAATTTACGGGCTGAAGTTTAGATGTTATAACTCTCGTTGGCAATAATCACGTGGATGGTGACGCATTAAACCTTATCCACCTCAGTCGCGTACTGTTTCACTCGCTCAACAGCCGGCTTCACGAGGAACTCAACCAGATACTTTTCAACAATGGGAGTTATTGCCCCGAACTCTGTAATGCGATAGCCTGTTGCAGAGTGTTCAACTAATTTCAATTCTTTTAATCTTCTCAATTGCCGCCGTACATTCGGCAACGATGCTCCTGATTTTTCTTTCAGAATCATTGCAAATTCCTCTGCCTGAAGCATTTTTTTCTCTTTTCTTGCGCTCAGCAGTTCAGAAAAAATATCAACGAGAATATCGCGCGACTCGCCGGGATTTAACAAACCAATAGATAATAAAAATTTCTTCGACAGGTCTCTCTTGCCCATCTTCTGCGGCTCTTCATATTTTCGCAGAGTAATTTCCTGCAGTGGTGTATCTTTCAGTGCGCGTTTTGACATCTTAATTATTATTTAGCGGTTGCGAGTATTTAACTATTACCATGGCACATCTTTTAATTTTAATTTGAAGCCGATTATATTAACCAAAAGATGCAATGCAGGCGTAATAATTAATAATAAAATCAAATAGCCCCACGAAATCTCCCAGAAAGTTAACCCATAAAACAGAAATGCCCCAAGAATAAAATCAATCTGGTCAAATGGAAACCACATCTTTCCGCGCTCCAGTTTCATTCTTCTTTTGAAGAAACTTTTAATCAAATCGCCGAACAATGCGCCGAAACCGAGAACTATTCCTATTACAAAATCGCCCTGCAGAAGCCCCACAATTCCTCCAAAAATGCTTCCGACAACAAGCCCGTTCCATGTTTTTCCGTCGCCGAAAATCCTTCGCTTATCTGAAAAGTTTTTCCCAAAATCAACAGGAAATCTGTATTTGCCGTACATTTTGTTGAAAATAGCAGGCATCATGTTCGCAATGTAAGCTGGCAGGATAAACCAAACTGCATTTAGAAGATAAATTAATGCATCAGTTGCTGTAGCCATGAAATTGTTTTTAACTATTAGAATAAAAAGGTTTGGTTTTGAAAAATAATGTTATAAAATTGCGCTGCGATTTAGCGCAGCGCTAAAATATTTATCTTCTTTTCTTGTGCGTGCGCTTGTGTGTCCTGCGTGTTACTTTTCTTTTCTTGTGCGCAGATTTTTTGTGGTGCACTTTCTTGCGTTTTTTAGCCATTTAATTGTTCCTCCGATTAATATTTATGAAATTATTAAATAAAAGTCTTTGTTGCAATTTATAAATTACAAAAACTAGAAAAATAATTAACTTGCCTTTGCCTTTTCCTTTTCCTTCTTTTCTATTTTTGGATTGCTCGTTGCAGGTGCCAAATGTGGCATTGCTATTGGCGGAGGCATTCGTATCTGGGCTGCGCTGTTGATGGCCTGCAGGAAACTTATTTCCAAAACCCTGTTGATTAAAACTACGCGTACTGCATCGTCCTTAATTTCCTTGCCAGCCTTCCAGTCTTTTTCCAGCAGGTCAAGTGCTTTTGCAGTGTCTGTGTAGTAAAGCAAACCTTCAACTTCTATCTTGCCTGCATTCTCGCCGTATTTTGTTGTAAATCTGAATTTGACTGTAATTGTATCTTTCTTGTCTCCGCCGATATGCACATCTGCTTTTGAAAGTTCCAGCAACTCAGGAGTATTCTGGATTTGCATCCTCGGCTCCCATTGCCTACTTTCTGCGATAATTTTTGTTATCCGCTCACCAATTATTGCTCCAACCATAGTTTCGCTTAATAAACAAGGCTTTTAAAGATTTGTCTATTCGCTTGGCATATTGTAATTTTAATCACTGCGCAACTGCATGCGATTGGGTTTTATAATTAACTGCTATAAATTTTGCATGAAAGTAAGGCTAAGTAGAAATGCTTTCGCAGTCATACTGGCAAACTGCACTGAGATGTACAAAAGAGAGGCTTTTGGCATTTTGCTAGGAAAGAAAAATGGCAATGAATTATATGTTTCTAATGCAGTGCCAAGCCGAGCTGTCCGCAACCACTTCAACGAAGTAGAGTTTGTCGGCAACCGCACCAAAACACTTGAAGCTACACTATCCGACCTTCTTGGCCGCAACAGGCAGATTATCGGCGAGGCAGGCTGGCTGGCACTTTCAACAATCACAAATTCGACATCAGCGCATACGCTCTTAACGCGCAAATAGATTACTATGGGAAATCAAAAGTCATTCTGTCACGCACAGTAATGCGCATGTTAAAATAGCGGGCCTGGGAAGATCTGTTCTGCATATCTGGAATATGCGGGATTTATGGAAAAATGCTTGCATTTTTCCATTCCTTGAACTCACAGCGAGTTTAAGTTATCCCGCCACCTTTTTCTTTGGGTGACCAGGAGCCTTTCTTTTTTGTGAAAAAGAAAGGATGCTGTTGAACTCCCGTCTCAAGCTCCGCAAGCTCGCATACTATCCAAGCTATACGAGAACGAAGTTCGCGTATTAGCGAACCTCAGTTCGCTCTATACTACAGGCCCACACTTAAGTTTAAAAATGTAGATTTAAAGGTTTATCTGTAGCCTCGTCGTCCAGCGGTCAAGGATACAAGCCTCTGGTGGCATCCTTTTTCTTTTGAAAAGAAAAAGGCTCTCAGGAACCCAAAAAGAAACGGTGCGGTTTAAACCGCAAAAGTTCCTGCCAAGGAAAGCTTGGGACATCGGTTCGAAGTGGGCGAAGCACGCTTTAGGCGAACGCTTCGTTCGAGGTAAATCCGATCGAGGCTACTTAATCAAAATGGAAAAACCGGCAAAAACAACTACGTTCTTAGAACTGCATGTTCCAGATTTTGAAAAGGCTAAAGAGTACTATGGTAAGCTCGGTTTCAAAACTATTTGGGAAAGAAAACCTGATGGATTTAAAGGATACTTGGTTTTGAAAATGCAAAATAACATCTTATGTATGTGGGGGGGGAATAACGAGATTTATAACCACCCATACTTAAAAAAATATTCGAAAACAACTAAGCGCGGCTATGGTGTTGAAATAGTGCTAGTTGTAAAAAATGTGGCTAAACTTTATGAAAAAGTCAAAGATTTTGTAAATGTTGTTGAGCCATTAGTAATTCAACCATGGGGCGTAAGTGATTTCAGAATAGAAGATCCTTTTGGATTTTATATAAGAATTAGCGACCCCTACAACACGCTACATCCCAAATATGCTATTAAATAAATTTAAAAGCTAAGTTTTAGTTACTTATTCATGAGTTGGTCAGAAAGAATCAAAGATACATCTGCCTTTGGTGGCATTCCTATTGGCATATTCATCGCGCTCTTTTCTTTGGCTGTTGGAAACTTAACACTCTTCTATCAACTTGGCGGGGCGCTTGCACTTAATTATGGGATTGCGGCAATTATTCGGACAGTAAAATTTGAAAAAAGGCCAGACAACACGCCTGCAGGAAAAAGCTGGCTTTCCAAGATAGATGCGTCTAGCTTCCCAAGCCTGCACGCTGCAAGGATTTTCAGCTTTGTTATTATTCTTGGGATTTACTTCAGCAGCACCTATTTGTACGCGCTCTTAATCCCAACTGCGGTTTTAGTTTGCTATTTGAGAATTTGCTTGAAAAGGCATTACCTGCAGGACATAATTGCAGGCGCCACACTTGGAATTTTAGTTGGAATTTTTGCAACTAAGTACGCAGTCCTGATTGCGCAGTTCCTGGGTCTGCCTGTCTAAAATACAAATTATTAAATACCCTTAATAATAAAAAAATATATGGTGCAGAAACTTTTTGAGGAGCAAACCATCAAGGGGTTTGTATTTGTATCTTCGAGTGGATTTATTCTGACAAATAGATGTAACAACTGCAATTTTGAATTCAAGTACGATCCAAGAACAAAACAAAAATTAATCTGCCCGAGTTGTGGGAATGTTTAGCCCTGAAAAATGCGCATGCATCTAGAGAGAATTGCAAAGCAATTCTCTTGGCCAAGAAAATCGTATAGAGATTTTCTCTGGTTTCTATTCCTTTAACTCGTTGCGAGTTAAAGTTATTGATTTTCGAGCATTACGACTGCCTGGGCATGCGGAATTTTTTTATTAATCCATAAAATATTTTTTTCAGAAATAACTCCTGCCATTTTTCCGCACTCGACAGATTTTCTTCCGACCAAATTAACTGTTGCTGCATCCCTTACAGCTGCCATGACTTCAACTGCGCTGGCCTGCTCTCCTTGGTAAAATCTTGGGTTAACAAAGAATTCGCCGTCCTTGTATTTGAATTTCTTTCCGATGAGCTCTGCATCTGCAACAGCAACCATAGTGCCGTATTTTGTTTCATAAGTTTTTATATACATTATTTAAGCATCCTTACTGAATTTTTGGCGCCGCAGGCCTCACAGACTAAGAAGGAAGCGGACTGCTCTTTAATCATGTGTGTGTCTGGCTTGCCGCACTGAGGGCACAGCACAAATTCTTTTGCATATTTGACTATTTTTTCCTGAATGAACTCTGGCCGGAACTTTCCGACAAAATGATATTCTGAGCCTTTCAAGTCGCCTGTTGTTGCCAGCTCTCTCAGCATGAATTTCAAAAGGTGCTCTATTGGCCTTCTGAATGCAGCTGCAATCTGCGGAAGGTTTGAGACAACCATCTTATTTCCTGACTGGACTGCCTTAATCTGTGGCATTTCAAACCTGCCCTCGTCCTTTGAAATTACAGGCATCTCTTTGTATGCCTTATCAAGCAATTTGTCATAATCATACTTACCCATCAAAACAGCCTCAGAGCGATTAGAATTATAATTGCGGCGATGCAAAGCCCAACAATGTATTCCGGCTTAATTACGAGATGACTGCCAGTAGCTTCATCGCCATACCGAACTATTCCGCCTTCTGAACTCGGCATTCGTATTCTATTGTCTGCCATGATTTTTGGTTGATTCAAAGGTTTAAAAAGAATTGGGTGAAGCCCATGTCCGAGCGAAGCTCGAACATGCAACAAATCCATTGGGATTTGATTGCAGCATAAGCGGTCTTCTGTTGCGCCTCTGTTTTCACAGACAGGCGTGCAGGCATTCGACTCAACGCCGAACAAGTTCGGCGAGATGTTCTTGCGAACATAGCGGCGCACTGGCCTTGCTCTCATCCAGATTGAGTTTTCTCACCGACAGCTATCCATCATTCATCAGGACAAATCGTGTTTTCTGTTCCCAATCAGCACTATTAGATGCTCTTTGGACTTTTGCCCGAAATTAGTTCGGACAGAGAGGACCGACTTTTCTCACTGCATTGCAGCGTGAGCCTACTACTGAGCTTCAACTATATACTCAAAGATATAGTTTAAAAAGGTTTGTACGTTACTAAAATTATGACAGCAATAACAGAAACACGAACTTCAGACGAGCGTGGTTTTATGGCAGAACTCTATAAAGATGGCAGCAGATTTGCGCATTACGTCTTTACTAGAAACGGCTTTGCCCGCGGCGGCTCGCAATACCCTTACGACAAAGAAATTAAAGTCTGTTTTGGCAGATTGCTTTGTGCTGGCCTTCCAGACATCAACAAAGCACGGTGGTATAACAGTGGAGCGACTTTTGCAATCCCTAAGCACACTCCAACTCTTCTTATCGCACTGGAAGATTTTTTCACTTTTACAACATATAAAGGCACAGTAAGCGACGGCGAACCATGTGAAGTATTGCAGGACCTTAAACACAGAATTAATCCAACTGTAGATTTAGACGATTTGCTCAAAGAGTTTGGAATTGTAAAAACCAATTTATAATTCTGATTAAGTTATAAAATTTTTATCAAAGCCATAAAATACAATAAATGCATAATAATAATGCGCTGTAGTAAAACATCTTAACAAGAACGGCTTATTAGTAATTGCGGGCTGAATGGCTCGTTACCTTACCACTTACACCCCAATCCTATCAACCCCATATTCTATGGGCACCTGTGCAGTCTCTTTTTGAAGACGGCTTCGCTCTTAGATGCTTTCAGAGCTTATCCGTTTCAGGCGTGGCTGCCGGGCCTGCCCTGTCGGACAACCCGTACACTAGAGGCCTGGACCCTACGTTCCTTTCGTACTAAAAGGATCTTCTCCTCAGACTACATGCACATCCAATAGATACTATACCAACTGTCTCACGACGTTGTAAACCCAGCTCATGATGCCTTTTAATCAGTTAACCCCTGCACCCTTGGCTGCTTGTACACAGCCGGGATAGGCAAAGCCGACATCGAAGAAGCAAGCGCCGAGGTCGATGTGAACTCTAACTCGGCACGACTCAGTTATCCCCGTGGTACCTTTTTTATCGGATTGAGCTCTCAGAAAGAGAGACATCAATGTTCGCTAGACCGCGCTTTCGCGTCGCGGTTGCTCGCTTTTCGCAACCGCATCAGGCCAGCTTTTACTCTTATGTTCCACTCCGGATTTCCAACCCGGATGAGCTGACCATTGGATCCTCTCGATATTAAGTCGAAAAGTCTTTGAGACTTAATCCGAAAATTCGGATTTTCGATATCTTTTCGAGAGGTTGCCACCCCAGCAAAACTGCCCAACTGATGTTGTTCTCCTAAGAGTAAGCAATTCAGTTTCATAAAACCGGTGTTACACTTTCCCCTCAGGCCTGCCCGAAAACAGGCCCTGGTAACGGGTACCGATTACTCTATGTAGATGAAACCGAACCACAGCAACAGTCTGCAGTGAAGGTCAACGGGGTCTTGGTTTCCCATTGGATGTCCCCGGCTCGTTCACCGGGATAGGACATTCGTGAGGTTCTACCTAGGGACAGCAGGGACCTAGTTAGCCCTTCATGCACGTCACCAATTAAATGACAAGGCATTTCGCT
>DUFN01000028.1 GCA_013331935.1 Nanobdellota archaeon
AATCCATTTTGCATGATCTTCTCCTGGTTTAATTCCCCTGTCATAAACTCTAAAATCTGCCCCGAATTTTAATGCTGTTTTTAATATATATCCTCTTGATCTTAAGTCTCTAAATACACAATACCTTACCCAGAAATTTGGTTGAATTCTTTTTGCTTTTTTTAAGAATGAATCATAAGTTAATATATTCTTACCATCTAAAATATCCATTTTCTTTTTTTCCAATAAATATAATGCTTCAACTAAAGAATAAGATATTTTACTATCTTTTAATTCTCCAAACCTGCTTTGATCATAAAGAGTTCTACTTTCCTGATCTTCTGCATATGCATTTTCTCTTGCAAAATTTGCTTTAATTTTTTGAGTAGGTATTTTTTCTTCTGTTTTTGCTTTGATTTCTGCTTTTTGTTTTTCTGCCATAATAAAATGAAACAAAAGCTATTTAAAAAGACTTTCTTTTGAATATTTATGAAAATAACTTTTTTAGGCACTAGTTCGATGATACCAACTGCAGATAGAAATCATAATTCTATTTTATTTGACTATGAAAATGAACACATATTAATTGACTGTGGGGAAGGAACTCAAAGGCAGTTTAGAATAGGAAATATTAATCCTGTAAAAATAACTAAAATATTAATTACGCATTGGCATGGGGACCATGTTTTAGGGTTGCCTGGATTATTACAAAACTTATCAAGACATAATTACAATAAAACTTTAGAGGTTTATGGACCTAAAGGAACTGCTAATTTCTTCAAGAATATGTTTAGCTGGTTTTATACTGATGTTCAATTAAAAATTAAAATAAAAGAAGTTGAAGAAGGAGTATTTTTTGAAAATGAATATTTTATTTTAAAAGCTACTAAATTAAATCATAGGGTTCCTTGCTTGGGTTATAGTTTTATTGAGAAAGACAAGAGAAAAATAAATATTAATTATTTGAAAAAGTTCGGCTTGACAAATAATCCAATCATTGCAGACTTGATAAAAGGAAAAGATATTGTGTGGAATAAAAATAAAATAAAAGCAAAGGACGCAACCTTTGTAGAAAAAGGAAAAAAGTTTGTCTACCTGCTGGACTCTGCGTACTCAAAGCATCTGGAAAACTTCTGCAAGGGCGCAGACTTGCTTTTATGCGAGGCAACATTTGCAGATGATATGAAAGAATTTGCAAAGGAGTTCGGCCACATGACTGCAGGCCAGGCCGCGACACTGGCAAAAAAGGCAAATGTGAAAAAATTAATCATCACGCACTTCAGCCAGAGGTATAAAGACACAAATGTTTTGCTGAAAGAAGCACGGAAGATATTTTCTAATACGATAGCAGCAAGGGATTTAATGCAAACCGAAATATGAAATCAGATTTATTTTTCATCACAGGCAATGCCGGCAAGTTCCGCGAAGCTCAAACATTCATTCCAGAAATCAAACAGCTTGATTTGGATTTAGCGGAAATTCAAAGCCTTGACGCGCACGAAATTATAAAACATAAGCTTGCTGAGGCGCAGAAGCATCGCAAAGGGCGGTTTGTTGTTGAGGATGTTTCAGTTTACATTGATGGCATGAATGGCCTGCCCGGCCCACTCATCAAGTGGTTTACTAAATCAGTTGGTTACGAAGGGCTGGCAAAATTAGCAAAAGTTTTTGGAAACAAAGCATCTGCGAAGTGCATCATTGGCTATTTTGATGGAAAAAACACAGAATTTTTTGAAGGCAATATCAGCGGCACAATAGCTGAGCCGCGCGGCTCTGGCGGCTTCGGCTGGGATAAGAATTTCCAGCCCGATGGCTACGATAAAACATTTGGCGAGATGTCGCAAGAAGAAAAAAATAAAATTAGTATGCGAAAGATTGCTTTTGAGAAACTAAGTGGATATTTGCAATAATAAATTCTCAAGTGCAATCCCAAACATTTTTCTTCTTGACAGCATCGCATTGTGCCCGCCAGCCATCTTGATAAGCTCAACATGCCTCTCTTTAGCCAGCTGTTTGAGAATTTCAGAATCATGCCTTATCCAGTAATCCTTTTCCCCATAGAAAATTTTTATGGGAATTTTTGAATTTTTTATTTCCTCTGGAATATTTCTCTCCAACAGGCTTTTTATCAGCGCATTTATACTTCTGGACAGCCTGTGCTTTGCGAAAAAAATATAAATATTGTGCATCCAGTTCTTTCTCATTGGCGTTCCGAACATGATTATCTCTTTTGCAGAATGCTTTTGCGAATACTCCAGCGCAACAATCCCGCCCATGGAATGCCCAATTAAAATCGGATTTTCTGCCGCGAAAAAAGCCATAACTGCCTTTGCCTGCTCTGCGAAACTCTCGACTGTGTGGAATGATTCATCTGCAGGATTATCAGAATTTCCAAAGCCGAAATAGTCTATGTAAATTAATTCATAGCTTTCTGCGAGCTGTGACTTTTTAGCGAAGTTAAAGAACCTTGAATCTGAAAGCCAGCCATGCAGGAATAATACTGTTCCTAATTTCTTTACTCCTGCTTTTTCGCAGTGTATTTTGTATCCTTTGTGTTCTAAATACATGATAAAAAGAAAATAAAGCAGTTCTTAATGTTTACTTTGCTTCAGCATCGCTTCTCTTTGCAGGCTTTTTCTTTGTAGTTTTTGTTTTCGGTGCAGGTGTTTCTGCTTTTGGCACTTCTGTTTGTTGTGGCGCGGCTGGTTCGTTAATCTCTGTTTTAGGCTCTGGCGATGCAGTAGGCTTCTGCTCAACCTCATGTTTCGCAGAAACATTTGCCGAACCTTGTTCGGCTTCATCTTCTTCAAGCCAATCCATAAACCTTGCAAACAGGCCTTTCTTCTGCTGGACTGCAGGCTCTGTTTGTAACACCGTTACTGCTTCTGCAGGCTTCACGTCAACAGGTTTGTTTTCTATTTTTCCTTCCATCTCATCTTCCTCCTCCAGCCAATCCCAGAAACCGCCCAAGATACCCTTGCCTTCTTTTCTAGGCATGGCTGCAACTAATCCAAATAAAATAACTACTACTATGATGCCTGCCCCGCCAAGTATCCAGTTCTTGTAGCCGAATGTTTCTTTTTTTGCCAGAGCAATTGCCTTAGCTTCGTATGCTTTTACTTTTGCAACTATTGGCATTACGGGTGCAAATGTGCTCCTAAAAATGCCTGAAACCCTGCTTCTTAAGTCCCTATCTGCCTGCGAGGTTTTCTTAAGAGTATCTGTTACGAGGCTTGGAGATGTAACTTTTGGCATGGCTAACGAAGCTTTGCCTGTTATCAAATCAACAGCATTGCTGGCTTTTGCTTTTCCTAAAGATAAATCTGATTTTGCTCTTGCTTTTACTTCTGACAAAGTAGGGATATGTGGCAATCTTAAGCTAAATCCCCTTTCTCTTGCTATTGACTTGAACTTTGCGTAAGCCTTTGCCATTAGCTCTTTTGCAGGGCCAAGCGTCGCGCCAATGTTGACAGCAGTCCTATTTACTTTATTTGTGCCTATTGGGTTTGTCGGAACTGTCTTTGTTATTTCTTCTCCCTGTTTTACAACATAAACATCGATTGTTGACGAACTTGAAACAGTGCCATCCTTCAATCTTGCGCCAACGGTTATTAGGTAATTTTTTTGCTGTGCGTCAATCGGGACTGCAACATACAGGTAAACTGTCTGTGCTTCTCCGCCTTTTAGAGTTACTGTTCCTGGATTCATTTTTCCATAGCCCGCACCAGAGCCGGAGACTTCAAGATTAAATGTAGAAGTTTCTCTTCCCTTGTTTTCAACTACAACAGGAACTAATGCGCCCTCGCCATATGCGACTTTTACATTATTTAATGCGGCCACAGTATTAACGCCGAAGCAGGCCTCTTTTGGCGCAACGCGTATTCTCAAAGTATCTATTGAAGTTGTGTGGGATGGCCCCTGCGATTCTGCTTTTACTTGCAGTGTGTAAACGTCAGAGATGACATCTCTTGGCTCTACGATTAGATTTAATTTCTGCGCCTTTCCTGAAACTAATGGTATGAAATTCTTGTCAAATAATGCGAAATCTGCGCCAGCCACAGTGATTGCATAATCTTCATTGTACTTTCCATTGTTCGCAAGAGAAACTTCATATGCTTTTGAAGTAAATGGGCAGATTGTATCTTCTTCGGCTGCGATTTTTACATCAGTATTATAGCATTTTAGGACATTAGCAGTGATTTCTTTTTCAACAGAAGTCTGGCTTTTTTCGTCAGTGACTTTTACTTTTGTCTTGAAATCGCCAGAGACTCCAAAGCTAGGGAATAAGATTAAGTTTGCAGTCCCCTGCCTTCCGCCAAGCAGGCTTATGCTTGTGCTTTCCATGGTTGCCCATGAAGGGCCTGTTAATGCTAGCAAGAAAGTGTTGTCAACTGCACCGGAATTTTTAATTACAATTGGAATTTTTGCTTCTGAATTTTCGCAGAAGCTAAGATAGTTTTTGTCTGGCTGGACATCAAAGCCATAGCATGACAATGAATTAAATGCAACCTGTGATGATGAAACTGCGCTGGAATCTTTTGAAGAAGCAGTTACAGTCAAATCCTGCTTTCCGAAAACATTGCATGGCGTGTTTACTGCCACTGTAAATTCCCTTGTTTCTTTTGAGGCTAGCTTGGCTTCGCTTAAGGTTGATGCCGCATATCTTGCAGCAGGTCCTGACAGTGAGACTGCAAAATTCTCTGCATATTTTCCAGTGTTGGCCAGCGAGAACTTTATGTCTTTTGGCTGGCATGAACAGCTCTCAGCAGTATTGCTTTCTGCAGTAATTGAAACAGAATGGCAGTCGCTTACCAAAACGTTTAGGGTTTTTGCTGACTGGCCTGCCTGCGCAGAATTAATCAAAACGTCGAGTTTGTAATTGCCAACAGAAGCGCGGATTGATGGTGTGATGTAAATATAAACTGATTCAGTTTTGCCTGGCGAGATGACAAAGCCTGCTGGCGCCGCGACAGCCCATTTGGCTGCATCGCCGGAAAGCGAGACTGTAAAGGAATTGGACTGCGCGCCATCATTAGTTACTGGCAGGATATACACAATAGTATCTGATGCGCAGACTGCCTGTGTGGCCTCTGTATCGCCCAGCAGAACGCCCAACGCCGAGCTAGGTAAAAGTACGGTTACAAGCAAAACTATTGCTCCAAGAGCCAATTGCTTCATTTTTTCCTCAATTTGTTACTATGGGTTAGCAAATTTATGCTAACTACTGTGTCTTTTCTAACTAGCAGGCATTTAAAATGATTTATATTGCGGATTATATACACTACGCACGTAGCGTCAATATTACAAATATACTTCTGCACTTCATTGAAAAGTAGTTCAAAATATAGTTAAATTAAAAACAGCATATTTGCAGAACAAAATATGGTGTTAGAATCAATAATATCTGTCAAAAGGGCCGAAAGAGAGCCGATAGATATGCTGTTTCTTGGATTTGTATACTCCAGCATAGCAGTCCTTCTCGCGCTCTGGCTCTTCCCCGGGCAGGCAAGCGCAACTGCGATACTTTTTACAACAATAGCAATGCTTCCGCTAATGCTGAATGTCATATTATTTGAAGAAAAAAAGGAAGAGTCTGCAAAAAAAATAAGTTTCAAAACTCATAAGCAATCTATTCCTTTTTTCATTTTCCTTTTCCTTGGCTTATTATTATCATTTACTTTTTGGTACGTTATCCTGCCAGACAGCGTAGCTGGAAAACTATTTTCAACGCAGATAAATACAATCAGCATGGTAAATTCAGGGTCTGGCATCGGCACTTTTGATTTAACACTGGCGATTTTACTAAATAATTTAAAGGTTCTTGCTGTGGCAGTTCTATTATCAATTTTGTATGGTGCTGGCTCTGCTTTTATTTTTGCGTGGAATGCATCTGTTGTTGCAGTTGC
This sequence comes from Nanobdellota archaeon, assembly GCA_013331935.1. Lineage (GTDB taxonomy): Archaea > Nanobdellota > Nanobdellia > UBA10117 > UBA10117 > UBA10117 > UBA10117 sp10117u. The sequence continues at coordinate 5,886 of DUFN01000028.1, forward strand.
AATCGGCACAGTAATAAAACATATCGGCGCGGCAGGCATGCCAATCTACTTTTTGGCATTCTTGAAATACTTAATACATGGAATTCCTGAAATAACAGCTTACTTTATTGGCGGGCTTGCTGGCGGAATTCTTTCTTATGCAATTGTCAGGCACAGATACAGAACAAAAGGTTTCAAAAAAATAATTCTTGACTCGCTGGATTTGATTATTGCTGCAGTCATTCTGCTTGTTCTGGCAGCGATACTTGAAGTATTTGTTTCTGCAAGATTGTAGAATGATTTATATATTGTGCTGACAACAAACTGCTATGGCCATTACTGCTGATTTCCGCGCTAAATTATGGTTATTCCTGATAGTATTTTTAATATCTGGGTTGGTTGCGGTATTATATTTTAGCGGGCCAGCCATCTCCGGCGCAATAACTGGCCTGTTGGGAGAAACTTTTACTGAGAATCTAAACATTCACGCGTCATCAAGCGGAAATGAGGATATTGCATTTTCACACCTAGCAGAAAACCAATACCTCGGCGCCTTAAAATTAAGCGGAAAAATAAAACTAAAACAGGAATCTGATGAGGTTAAAGTTTATCTGCATGCCAATGGGCAAAAATACCTCATACTTGATTCTGATACTGTGAAAGATCTTGGCGCAAATGCAATCACTGGCTTTGCTGTGAAAGAAGAAGGTAGTGGCGATGCTTCTGGAGGCCAGCCTGCCTCTGAATCTAAATCTGAAAGCAAGAGCGAGGCTAAGTCAGAGAGTAAAGGTGAGTCAAACGGCAATTCTGAACCTTCAGAGTCAAAGAGCGAATCTAAATCAGAATCTAGTTCTAGCGATAGTAATTCAGGTGCATCTAGCAGTCCATCCGATTCTACAAGCAATTCCGGAGGAAATTTTGATTCAAATTCGAACTCAAATAGCAATGCGCCAGCCTCAGAGACAACACCTGCTCCTTCACCAGAGCCTGCGCCAGAACCAGCTACAACGGCAGAACCTTCAATCGAAGAGCCAGCCCCTGTTGAAATACAAGAAGTGCCAATACCGCAGGAATCTGCACCATTGGTAGAAGAACCGCCTGAAACTCCCGCCGTAGCGGAGGAAGTTCCAACTACTGAAGAGCAGTCCCTAGAAGAACCCGCTGAAACTCTGGAAGAATTACCCGAAGAAGAGCCAGCCTTGCAGGAAGAAACACCTGCAGAAATAACTGGCGCAGCTGCGGTAAAATCAAACCAACCGGAAGAAAAACTAACCAACGAAGATAAAGAAAAAAATTTCCAATTTAATGAAATCTGTGAGGAAACATGCAGTCTTGATGAGCAAATACTTGACTCCTCTGTGGATTATGAGCTGATTTTTGAAATAACAGGCAATGCTGAAGTAAAAATTGAAGAAATGGCTTATACTGTTTTGGACAAGCCTCTGCCGCCAGAACCGGAGCAAAATGCAACAATTCCTGAAACTCCAGAAACAAATGAGACTGAAGAGCCTAAATTGCCTGTTAATGAAACTGAAACTCCTGAGCAAAACCAAACTACGAATGAAACAATCACACCAACACCTACTACCACAGCAGGAACTAGTGCTACGGCATCGGGCGGCAGTTCTGGTGGGGCTAGCCAGACAGAGCAGAGCGCAGGCCTTGCCAGCGGAACAATTACACCCTCTGAGGGCTCGCAAACATTGGGTGGCAGTTCTAGCAGTAATTCGCAGGAGGAGTCTGGGACAGCTGAACAAAGCACCTTTGCACGCCAGCAGATTACGCCGCCGATAACTGCCAATGCCATTCAAATCCCACCGCCTTCGCAGGAGGCCATGCCTTTTATCACATTAATAGTGTCAGCAGTGTTCGGTTTGTATTGTGCCAAAAATATAATTTCAGATAGGCTGCGTAAGGCAATAAAACCGCGAAATAGAAAAAAGAAACTTCACAATCACACTCTGCTAAAATTGTTTTTAAAGAAAATTAAATTTAATAAAAAATTAAGATTTAAATAGTTAGACGTGCTATGGCTAACATGGTAAAACTAGATAAGCAAACGCAAACATTTTTTGGAATAATCGGGATAGTATTTGGAATTGCAATATTTGCCAGCAATCAATGGGATTTTAAAAGCATACCGTCTTTGGCTTCTGCAATCGGCTTGTTATTATTTATTGGCGGCTTGTGGGCAGTTTATGATGCAAACCGATGATTTTAGCAAACGAAAAAACATTTTAGATTTAGAGCATCAGGCGCATATAAACTATTTTAACATAGTTTCGATATCGTTCATAACAATTACATTTACAATTATCTGGAGTTATTTCATCGACAAAATAAATTTAGAATTATTAATAGGTGGCTTGGCATTTGCTGGCTCTCTTTTTATGACAGTGCTGACTTTAATATTTTCAAAAATTAAAAACATAAAAGAACAGATAAAAAATTTATAAAAATTAATAGTAAACAGAGCTGCTTTGCTTCTTCTGGCCACCGTTTTCCTTCCGGTACAGCAAGACGCCTGCCACAACAGCTACTAGCAATACAAGGCCTGCGAACATCCAGCTTGCATTGATTTGAGGCGTTGCAACAGTTCCTGCTGATGCCTGCGATGCAGCTACTTTCACATTAACCTGTACTGCGGATACTAATTCTGCTCCGTCTTTGACGTACAGCGTAAAGCTTCTGTCGCCTGCTTCCTTAGGCAGTACATATACCTGCACTGTCTTTGAGTCGCCTGCGTTCAAAGCTACTGCTTCCGGCTCCACTCTTGCTGAGCTTGTCCAGTCAGCCACTCCACCAAGAACAACGCTGTATGTCTTTCTTGCATCTCCGTTATTTGTGACTTCAAGGCTTACAACAGCTCCCTGGCCCTGCTTTATGCTTGGCATGGATACTGTCGTTGGTGTAACTTTATCTTTGTTCTCAACAACCTTCGGAGCAACTTTTGTTACTTCAATGTTTTGAGTGTATAAAGCACTTGCCTCTGCGTTTACAGCAGTTACTTTTAATGTGTAGATTCCGCTTGAAGCATCTTCGGGTATGTTTAATGTCAGATAGATTAATTTTTCATTGTCCTGCTCGATGCTTTGGATTCTGATGGACTGCTTCGCGTAAACTTCTGGAACTTCGACTGTAAGTTTTAAATCTTCCAAGTCGTTCTTTCCGTTGTTGATTAATTTTACTGCAACATCAACAGATGTGCCTGCTATTAATTTTTCAGAGGATAGTGTAACTTCATCAACGTATGCTGAGTAGTCTTCCTGTTCTACTGTGAAAGGTATTTCTGCCTGTGCAGTCCTTGTTCCTGTGCCTGACAATTTGCCCTTTGCCTTCAGGAGGACATTGTATGAGCCATCCTTCAAGTCATCAGGAACCTGTACGGTTATTTTTCTGCTTTCCCTGACACTTCCGCCTGCAATTGTTCCGAAGTCCTTTGTGACTTTTGTGTCGTCCTTGCCTTCAATCTGCGCTGTAACTACAACATCTTTGTAGTCTTTTGCTGCAGTGTTTTCAAGGTCNNCTTGCTGCTATTGGGCTTAATACCAACAGCGCGGCTAATATTACTGCTAAAGCTTTTAACATCTTAATCATTTTCCACTCCTTCTCTTTTCAATTATTACTGGCTTTGGCTGCAAGTATGTTCCCAGAACAGCTGCAACTGCCAGCAAGATTAATATTGCTGCTATGAAGCCTGCAATCATGTTTGTATCTGCACTTGTTGCCTGCGCTTCAGTTGTTTCCTGAACTACTGTTGAAACAGCAGTGACAGTTACTGGCTCTGCCTGTGCAACTGGCGATCTTGCTTTTGCTTCGACTTCTAGTGTGCCTGTTTGAGATACTGTCTGGCCGTCTGCAAAGTAAGCAGTTATTGTTACTGTGTACTTGCCAGCCTTGACATCTTTTGCCAGCTCGAATGGCAGGTATTGTGTTGTTTCCTTGCTTTCCCTTAATTCAAATTCTGGGCTTGTTTCCTGCAATCCAAGTGCGATTGAAGTTAATTTTATCCTGACATCTTCATCGTGCTTGCCGATGTTTGCCAATGTTACTGCAACCTGTGAATTGTCTCCGACTCTCAAACTGTCGGATTCGAATGCAACTTCAGTTATTGCAACTGCATTGTCATCCCTTTCGACATTCAGGACTTTCTTTAATTCTGGTGCTTCGAAAACCTGTGTTTCGTCATTTTCCCATGTGATTTTTGCAACAACATCATATCTACCTTCTTCGGCCGTTACTGGCACAGTTAATTTTACTGTCTGTGATTCTGTGTCCTTGTAGTCAATCATGCCGAATTCAACATCTTCTTCAACGTCTTCGCCGTCATCTATTCCTTTTATCATTAAATTGACATTAACTTCCCTTGCATCAATGCCCTTGCCGTCTGTGCCAGTCCATAAGTTCTTTAATTCAATTGTGAACTCTACTTCTTGGTTTGGCTTTGCATCTTCTTCAAAGTCTAAGTCCTTGATGTTTATGCCATTTGATGCTGTTGGTGCGGTGTCTGTGTTGCCTGTTCCGCCATTTGCTGGCGGAGGTATTACTTGTAATGAAGCTAATTTCAAACTTATTAATGGCAGGTTTGCCATTTCAACTTTAATGTCGGCGTCTGCTAATTTGTAATTTGCCTTTTCAGCAACAACTCTGTATTCGCCTGCTGGCAGTAAGAAAGTGTACTGGTTTAACATTCTTACCTGTGCGCTTGTTACTCGTGCTACTTCACTGCCCGCGACATCTTTGACTGTTATTGAGTCAACATTCAATCTTGCGTTTGCAGTGTCATAGGTTGCAACAGGCACCTGGTATGTTGGTGCTAATGCTACTGCGCCACTGAATGTGGACAGCAACAGCATTAATACAATTGCAATTCCGCTAATAGTAGTTTTCATTTTTATTGGCCTCCATTGCTAGTATATGTAGCGTTCCATGCTTTCAGCCTGTCGATGGTTGGCTGTGAAATTCTTGCACGCATTACTGTGTCGCCAGAGTATGCACTTACAACTCCGCCTGCACCGAATGTGTCTGTAAATCTAAGCTCATTGCCATGGTTGAACAGCCAGCTCACATTCATTCCTGCACGCAACATTTCATTGCTATCATTTTGGCTTAGGTTTGCCATAAAGCTTTGGGCGCGTGTCAGATTATCGTGTGTTACGCTGAATCCACCATATAATGTTTCTAATCTTCCAAGTGCGAGTTCAGTTTCATTCAGGTTGCCTGCCTGTGTTTGCGCAAGAACCCAATCTGATGTGTAATCAGTTAATGATAAAGCATCTGCTTTTACTTTTTGCGCGTATAGATTTAGTAATGCAGCAACATCGCCGTGTGCGCCTTTTATTTCTGTTGCATTCAGCACATCATCAACCACACCAACTAATTGGTCTAGAGTTACTTGCTTGCCAGCTGCTAAATTTGTTGCATTCCATCCAGATGCGGTGGCATATGCTGCAGATTGGCCGCTATTGTATGCAGACGCATTCCAGCCATCTGCCTGCACTCTTACAGATACTGCGCCGTCAATTTTTCCTTGCGCATATTGCGATGCATTCCAGCCATTCGCCAATGCGCGCAGGCTATTTGCACCTGCTAAGTATTGCGAAGCATTCCACTCCGTTGCTTTTGCCAAAATTTCATCCTTACCCTGCTGATACCATGATGCATTCCAGTTGCCTGCTGCAGTTCGCAAAGCTGCTTCTGCATCGTGCACTGATAATTGTGCATATAAGTTTACTGCGCCGAGCAGATCAAGACCTTTTAGTTGCTCTTTTGAAACATTCCAGGTTGAATTGATATAGCCAAGCACTGCAATTGTTGCATTTGTTGCTTCTGGTGTGTTAAATCTGCCAGAGTCAAATGAAAGCTGTGCGTAAACTGAGGCAAGCTCTGTCACATTCATCTTATCTAGTGTTTTGTTGAATAAACTCTTTGCAGTTGTATTTACTTTTTCATGTGTCCAGTTTCCGCCGAGGATTTTTCCTTCTAGGTCATGTTCAACAACAGCTAATGTGGCATCGTGGCCTGCATCAAAGCCGGCTTTTTTACCTGCATCAAAGCCTTTGTGCTCTGCATCCCACGCGCCAAGGTATGCGCTTGCCGCGACTGCACTCGCTACTAATATGCCTGTGCCTGCAAATACGCTGACTGTTCTCCACTTACCTGCGCTTGCTTGCGCAGCAGTTGTTTTTGCATTGGCCTCTGCAATTTGACCACTAATATATGTTTGGACAAATGGATTTGAATTTGCTTCAATAAATGTTTTTAATGACTCTAAAACTAATTTATCAGTCAACCCCTTCGCTTCGGCAGGTATAACTAATTCGATCTTGCCATCTTCAACATCATAGTTAATCTTAAAAGTTTCATTTCCGCGCGTTACAACAACAACTTTATCCTCCGGGCTTATTGACACAATTTCATAAGCCGCAGGTGTGGCGGATGGTGTTGTTTTGCTCGTATCAGTTTCATTTACTTTTGGTGCATTATCCTTTGCCATTTTCTTTTTTACTCCACAATTTTGTGAATTACTATTTCACAGTAATGATAGGTTTTTAAATATTCCCCTATTTGTTACCATATAGATTAATTATGCCTTCTGCAATTGATTTGCCTGCATGTGGTACTGAAATATATACTAATTCCTGCTTTTTTTCAGAGGCTGGAATGTAGCCTCCGACTCGGATTTCTGTGGGCGTTAAAATCAAATGATCCAGCGTTGTTGCTAATGTTCCGCGCGATAATGCTTCGCGGGCAGTCCTGTAATTTTTCAGCAAGGCCAGTGCATCTTCTGCGCGCAGGCCAATTATTTTTTGTGCATCAACAAAGCCTCTCAGTTCGAAATAAGGATAATCGCTTAATGCAGACTTAAGTGTATTCTGAATAATGTTAACGTATTCCAGCGCACGCTGGTATAAGCCAGCCTGCTGTGATAGCTGTGCTTTCAGCTGGCCTGCTGTAAAAGGCAACAAACTATTATATCTGCTGGCTAGCATTTCTATGGCGCTATGAGTGGCGGTTACTTCTGTGCTGTCCTGCGGATCAACATCTTCATCAAAAAACCTTTCAAGTTTTTCTCCGCGTGATTTTTTTATTAAAACCAGGAAATTATTCCAGCAGTCATCAATTATTTTTTTGTAACCTGCATTAATGTTTAGCTTGCCATCAAGCAGTTTATCTGCGCGCGCCAGAATTTCCAGTCTCTTTTTTTCAAGCTCATTGAATTTCTGCGCGTAATCTAACAGCGCGCTGTCTGGCAAGTCATTTGTTTTTCCGTGCTTTTCACGCAGGCTTGCAAATTGCTCGTGCAGTGCAACATAGTCCTGCAGGCCAAGCGCAGTAAAATACTGATGCATGTCTTTTTCATCGAGCATCAAGCCGCACTGCAATTCAAGTTCTTCCTGCAAAGAGCCGGAACTCAACTCTTCCAAAAGCATTTCAAGCATGGAAAAATTCTGCGTAAATAGAAATTTCTGTCCGCTTTGCTGCACGACTGCAGTTTGTTTGTCAGAAAAATTACCGCTATGATTCATATGCAATATTGAAAAATCATCGCCTGCGTTGCCTCTTTGAACTAAAACAGCCACCATATAATTACCTGCGCTCAGCAATTAGTGCTGCTTGCGCTTCTGCAAATTTTTGCACCAAGGCAGAATAAGTTCCGTCAGGAATCTTGCACATTTTTCCATCTGCGCCAATTACTACGCCGTGCATGCCGAGTGTGTATGTCAAGTCACTTCCATCTGGCAGCTTCACTGTTGCATAAAGCTGGCCATGCACTTCTTTTTGGCTCCGTAAAACAGTTTTATCTTTTTGCAATTGTTCTGTGAGTGGCTCTATTTGCCCTTTAAGTTCTGTAATTTGTGTGTCGTACTGGGTTGTTAGTTTTGCTAATCTTTCTTTCCAGCGCTCTCTTTGTGTTTCAAGGCCAGTTTGTGCAGTTCTCAAAGCTGCATCTGCTCGTGTTAATTTGTCTGTTAATTCTTCATTATCCGCAGCCATGGCTTTGCCTGCGTCTAATCGTAATTTAATATAATCCGGCGCGCCTAATGCTTCGTATTGTTTTAAGCGTTCTACGCGCGCGTCTATTTCTGCCTGTGCTGTTTCCAAAGCTGTACTCGATTGTGCCAATGCATCAGAAGCTATTTTTAATTGCGCTTCTAATTCTTGTGTCTTGACTGTGATCTCATTTGGTGATGTGCCAAGAGCAGTATAATCAGCTAGTGCGGATTTTGCATTTACAAGCTGTTGTTCATATGCTGTTTTTTGTGCATCATGTGCTTTAATGACTTTATCAGAAGCTACGCGCGCATCATAATTTTCTTTAGATTTGGCGCACGCTTTTACAAATTCTGCTTGCGCTGTCTCTAAGGTTCTTGCAACTAAATCATATGCTTGTTTCCACTCAGCAATCTTAGCGGTTAAATTTTCTTCTGCTTTCTGCTTGTGGGTTGCGAACTCTACGCCTGCTTGTGTTACTTTTGATTCTAAGCCCGATATATCTTTGTCATCTAGTTCTGCACCAAGCTCTAATTCATATAGGCGTTGCAAAGCAAGATTGTAAGCTTGTTGTAATTCGACATACGCAGATTCGGGCTGCGGTGCGGGCAATTGTGCTAATCGTCTTATTTTCGGCCGTGGTTTGTCCGCGTTTGGCTCTGGTGGTAATTTATTAGGTAATTCAACTTTTTCTACCATTTTCAAACTTCCCATAAAACGTAGTTTCTTAAACCTTTCCCATGGTTGGGCTTTGTTGAAAATTTGTTAAAGTCTTCAGTTTTCGGTTCTCGTTCTTCGATTGTTGGTCGCGTATTTAATAAAACTAATAACAAATGACTAAGAAGAACCAAAAACTAAATACAAAAAAATAAATTAAAAACTAAAAATTAGAAAGCACTTTTGTTTTCTTGTCGCCGCCACTATCGCGCCGGGCCAGCATTACCGCTGCTCCGATGATAACGATCAGGACAATTACAACAAACAATATCGAATCCCTGTTAGCGCCAAGAGATAAGGCAGTTGCAGAGCCAGACAACATATTACCTCTTTCTGTGATTGTTGTTGCATGTGTATTTACATTTGTTGTCAGAGTTTTTGAATCCAAAACTGTTGCGCCTGATTTTATTGTCAGAGTTGACGTGTGGTCTCCGCCAGTTGCATCGAATTTAGGAGTCAGGTACGCGTAGATAGGCATTGAAGCGCCCGGAGCAAGTGTTATATCTTCCGGCTCTATCAGTCCTGTTGCCCAGTCTGCCATGCCTGCCAGGCTGACTTTGTAGTTTGTGGCTTGTGTGTTTGTGTTTGTCAGAGTAACTGTGTATTTTACAGTCTGCTCTCTGTCTGCGTTTATTGTATCCTGCACAACTGCTATTGTAGCTGTTCCTGATGCAGCTATCTCTGTTGCAGTAGTTGTTGCAGTGCAAGCCACTTTTATGTTCTTAGTTATTGCTTCGGAATTGTCTCCGTAGCCTGCAATAAACTCAACAGGATAATCGCCAGCCTTTGCATCGGCCGGGACTGTAAAGCTTAATTCTTTTGCTGCTTTCTGGTCACTTCCAGTTCTATCCAAGTCAAATACAGGCGTTGCGGTATCTACTTTTAGCAAGGAATTCTTGATTCTGAATTTTACACTGTCTTCACTGCCATCGCCGATATTCCAGATTGTTGCGGATGCTGTTACTGCGTCTCCGCATGAAACTTCATCTGCGCTGAACACAGATGCTTCAATCAAAACATCTGTATCTTCACGGTCTACTTTTACGTCTTTTGAATAATAGCCACAGGCAGAATTATCATTTTCATCATTTCCTTCTGCGCGCAAGTATAAAGCATACGTTGATTTCAGGCCTTCTGTCTGCTCTGCATCAGGATCAACCCTGATTCTTAATTTTGCTTCTTTTGATTCGCCGCTGTCAATGCTGTACTTTGCACTTTCAATTTTTGCTGAAAATCTTTCGCCTGTTGAGATTGATTTTATGTCTGCTTTAACTTTGAGGCCGGTCAGGTCAACGCCCAATCCGTTTTTTACATCAAATACTGCTTCCAAGTAATCGCCAGGCAATAATTGGTCGTCATCGCCGGTTATGTCTTCAATACTAATATCTTGGAAAGTTATTGATGGCGTGTAGCAAGCCTCCCTTACGAAGAACCGGAATGTCTTTGTCTCTTCTGCATTCGCAGAATCTTTTACTTTTATATCAACCAGGTGCGAGCCTACGTCAGCAGCAGTCGGTGTGAATGAAATCAGGCCTGTCTGTGCATTTATGGCAAAGCCTGCCCACGCAACAGTCGGCGTTGCTGTGAAAACCAAGCCAGGGTTTGCATCAATATCTGAAAAATTCACCTGGTGTGAAAATGCTGCGCCTTCAACAGGGTATAATGTTTCTGTCTGTGAAATTATTGTTGGCGCATCGTTGGCTGCTGTAATTGTTAGCGAAACTGTTGCGACATTTGAATCCACTACTCCATCATTTGCTTTGTAGGTAAAAGAATCTGGGCCGTTATAATTTGCTGTTGGCGTATAAGTAAAGCTACCGTCTGCGTTAAATGCTAAAGTGCCATGTAATGGGTTTGCATTTACAACTTTAACTGCGATAGGAACTGTGCCATCCACATCTACGTCATTGGCAAGCACACCTGTTGCGACAGGCACTGTTAATACGACATCTTCAGCGATTGTATATGCATCATTTGTTGCGACGGGGGCATCGTTTACCGGGGTGACTGTTATTCTTAGCGTATCTGATGCTATTTGCGGTGGCGGCCCCGAACTATCTCTTACTGTAAACGTTATGTCCTCATAGCCATTCCAATTTGCAGCTGCGGTAAATGTTACGACGTTGTTAAGTGGATTTATAGCCACAGACACACGTGTATTTCCAGAACGGTCGAAAATATAAGGCGCGGCGCCTCCGGTAGAATCAAAATATGCCGCAACATCCAAATCTAACGTATTATCAGAGCCCTCTTCTGCAAAAGAAATGTCTGGCAGGCTAGCCAGGCCAAATGCATTTGCTCCGTTGAAGAGGCCCAATGCTAAAACGGCTATAAGCAATACTTTGTATATATTTTTTGACATTTTTACTCCAAAGTTAATTTTTATCATTAGATAGTTATAAAAACTTTGTGTATGGCGGGGGCAAACACTACGGCAGGGCCATTTTTGTTATTCGGGCGATTTGCTTATCTGCGGCTATCACGTATTATATATATGCATATATATTTAGTGCTTGTTTTTGGTGTTTGCAAAATAGCTGCGCCTTATTCGGTTATTCGATTTTAGCGATACATATATAATATATATATATATATATA
>DUFN01000017.1 GCA_013331935.1 Nanobdellota archaeon
TTCAGAAAAGGAACTGTAAAGATAATCTGCTGTACGCCGACTTTAGCTGCAGGAGTTAACCTTCCAGCTTTCCGCGCAATTATGAAATCTCTGAAAAGATATTCCGAGAAATGGGGATACTCCTACATTCCTGTTCTCGAATACAAGCAGATGACTGGCCGGGCAGGCAGGCCAGGCATGGAAGAATTCGGCGAGGCGGTTTCCATTGCCAGCTCTGAAGATGAAGCAGATGAAATTTACGAAAGATATATCTGCGGCGTGCCGGAAGAAATTGAATCAAAATTAGCAGTGGAGCCTGTGCTGAGGATGGCAATCCTTGGCTTGATTGCATCGGGCTTCTGCAAAACGCAGGAATCAATAACAGATTTTTTCGAAAGCACTTTTTACGGATTTAAATATCAGAATGACATCGAATTGATAAATAAAATAACAAAAATATTAATTAAACTCGCGAATTATAAATTCATAGAAAAAAATGCAGAAAAAGTTTACGCAACATATCTTGGAAAAAGAATTGCGGAACTTTATCTTGATCCTGAGTCAGCTTTTACTTTAATTAGTGGGCTGAAAATTGCAAACCAAGCAGAAACAAAATCAATTTCGTATTTGCATTTGATATCAAATGTAATTGAAATTCCAAATTCGAAATTCAGAAAGTCAGATTCAGAATTTTTGCAGGAAAAATTAATTGAGCTCGAGCCTTACTTGCTAATCAAGCCTCCTTCTGAATTTTCATGGGCTTTTGAGGATTTTCAGGATTCATTCAAGACAGCTCTTTTGTTTGATGATTGGATTTCCGAGATGAGCGATGATGAATTAATGGCGAAATACAAAATCCGCCCTGGAGAATTAAGAGTAAAATTAACAAATGCAGACTGGATTCTGTATTCGTGCCAGGAGCTTTCGAGAATTTTGGAATTCAAGGAACTAATTTCAGAACTGATAAAGTTAAGATTGAGAATGAAGCATGGAATCAAAGATGAACTTCTGCCGATTGTGAAATTAAAGCACATTGGCAGATACAAAGCAAGAAAATTATTCAGAAATGGCATGACAAACCTCCAGAAGATAAAGGCTGTTGAGTATGAAATCCTTGCAAGGCTGATAGGGCAGAGGACTGCTGTCAAGGTAAAAGAGCAGGTTGGGGAAAAGGTCAATCCATCGGTAATTGTTAAAAAGGGGCAATATAATCTTTTAGATTATTAAGGGGTCGTCGTATAGCTTGGTAGTATTCGTGGTTCGGGATATCGCTGGAACAAGTTCAGCGGATTTTCTACGGAAAACTGCGTGACCGAGGTTCAAATCCTCGCGACCCCACTCAAACCTTAATAGCTCTCTTGTGCAGTTCAAGAACAACGCCTATTTCATTATAGAATTCGCCAGCCTCCTTGTGAAGCAGGCCTCTCCAGTCATCGTAAGCGCCAATGTGAATGTATTTTCCTATGAATCGCTTCATCATTGTCATTGGAATGTTATCATTTGAGGGGTTATATGATTCAAATTCAACATCTGCATTGACAACTGCTTTTATATTTGCAATCCACTTGCCTGCATGGGGTTTTATGCCAGTGATGTGAAATTTTGCTTTTATTTCAAAAGTTATTTCATCTGTGATTCCCTTTGATGCAACCCAGTTGAATGAAACTTCCTGTTTTCTTTGGTCTTCCTTGAAGCTGTGTTCTGTAATTTTGTAGTGTTTGTTTGAAAGCCAGCCATGCAGATAGTTGTAGAAGCTTTCAAAATCAATCGAGCCAGAATAAGATAGCGTGCCGACTTTAAACTGCGCATATGTAGTGGACATGGATTACTTTGTTAAAATGCAAATATAAAACTTCTTATGAGGTTGGCAGGCCTTTTTCATTAACAATGTATGCTAAAAGAACGAGCCCAAGAGCTAATCCAATCGAGATTGCTAGCCATAACGGCAGGAAGGCAAGCGCTGCGACAGTGCCTATTGCAAAGCCTGCAAATGCAAAGAACAGCGGAGGACTGCCTCCAAGCACAAAAGCGCCGTCAAATGGCGGGAATATTGTTTTTTCCATTCCAGAGCCTTTTTGCGATGGCACTACGAGCGGAATTATGTTAAAGAAAAGCATCCACAGGTTAAATAAATACAAATCTTTTAGCATTGTTGTTTCGCCATAAGCACCGATTAGTACTTTTGACAGCAAGACAAGGAAAAGTGAAACCAGTGGGCCTGCAACAATTATGTTTGCCAGCGGTTTTGGGCCTATTTCAGGGGATTTGAAGCCAAGACGTTTTATGTTTGTGAGAATTGGATTTCCGACAGCAGTTATTACCGCCCATCCGCCAGAAATAATTCCAATTACTGCTGAGAATGCCATCATCGGCCAGGCTGGCTTGAAGAAGGCACGCACACCGTATTTTATTGCCGCGAGTTTATGCCCCCATTCATGCGCCATAAATGATAATGCAACAACAGGAATTGCGATGAACATGTTTTTTATGCCATCTGCTGCGCTGAATGTTTTATCACCCCACTGGCCAGCCGTAAGTGCAAGAGATAGCACAACTATTGCTAATATGATGCCTTTAAGCTCGCCTTTGTCAATGCCAATCCTGCTGAGGGCCGTCCTAATGGCGGAAGGCTTGTCTGCAGTGAATATGTTTGACTTGCTTGCAGCTTCATTGAATTTTTTAATAATGTCTTTTCCGAACCACAGGACTGCGGCAAACACTGCAGCGAATACATACAAGTATGCTACTTTCGGCGAGCCTGAAATCAATAATTCATGCAGGAATTCTCCGCCTACGAAAGAAATAATAATTCTGTGAAGGATTGCAATCGGCGAGAGCATGATATCATAGTATATCTCAGTCATTAGGGCATCCCTTTCAAGCAGGGGCGTGAGAATGAACGTATAGGACAGCGTATTCCATAGAATCATAATTGTAAACAGTGTTGATATGCTTCCGACAACTGGGAATAAGTAATAGAATACAAATGCACCCATGAAGATTGTAAGTGCCCATTTGATGGTGTACATTGGCCATTCGCCTGGCAGGAAAATTCTTGAGAAGAGGAACAAGACTAATGAGAAAATTGCGCCGTAAATCGGGCCATAAGAAAGCGCGATACTGACTCCGAAGAAATCAATCATTTCGAGAGGGTTTAGATATGTTGAGATGCCTGCTGGTATTCTGCTTATTAGCCCAAGGGCTGCCAGAACAAGTATTATCGAAAGCTTTGGATTAAAAAAGTAAATGACAACAGAAGCTATTAAGAGCGCTACGACAGTAAGGATTAAGGGCTTCCATAAAATAACCTTCGGGCCAACCATTTTATTTTACTGTTTTTTAGATTATTTAAACCTTAAGCTTTCCGCGCAATCAAAATAAATGCAGTATGCCCGAGCATCTGGTGTTCTGGCCTTGCAATCTGTCCGTCAACTTTCCATTCTCTCGGAATTGTTTCAATTACCTTCTCGAGTTTTAGTTTTGACTTTTTCAATTCCTCGCTGGCCTGCATTATCTGCGTAATCTGCGGGCAGTATGCAACAAAATATCCGCCAACCCTTAGAGCTTTTTCTGCTATGAAAATCAAATTCTCCGGCGCCTGCACATCGCACGTGAATAAATCCATGTTTGTTTCAGCAACGCCTTCTGAAGCATCAACGTGCTTGGCTGAAATATTTTTCAATCCAAGAAATTCAAAATTCTTTTTTGCCAGTTTGTAAAAATCTTCCCGGATTTCATAAGTTGTAACTTTTCCGCAGATGTTTGCCAGTTGGCTTGCCAGCCATCCAGAGCCAGTACCTATATCAACTGCTTCTGAATTGCATCCGATTCCTGTTGCAGATGCGATTGCGCCAAAATCTTTCGGAAGGATTACTGCAGGCCCTCTTCTGCATCGCGATAATAAATCGTGGAATTGTGGCTTTGCAAGTATGATTTTTTTATTCGCAGAGGTTTCGATCACCGAATCGTAGCTTTTGCCTATGAGCTTTTTCAAATCCAGTATTCCCCAGTCGTTTTCAAAA
This sequence comes from Nanobdellota archaeon, assembly GCA_013331935.1. Classification (GTDB taxonomy): domain Archaea; phylum Nanobdellota; class Nanobdellia; order UBA10117; family UBA10117; genus UBA10117; species UBA10117 sp10117u. The sequence continues at coordinate 4,002 of DUFN01000017.1, forward strand.
CTCTTTGCTTCTGCCCGCACCAAAACATTTCTGCCAGAATGCATCAGCAATACTAAGTCGTTCTTTTTTATCTTGGCCATTGTAATTGCGCGGATTAAATCCGCCTCCTTGCGCAATTGCACGCAAGCCAAATTTTTGTCTGGCTGCGCGCAGCGGAATTTATTCCGCCTGCGATTCAAAAANNTTTTTGTTATGTATTTTTAACAATAGCAGATTTTAAAAAGCTTTAATTCGCGATTTTTAAGTGATGATTCGCTATTTTTTAGTTTAATACGCAAGCCAATCTTTTACGCATTTGCAGGCAGGCACAGCATCATTTAAAAAGCCTAAATTCATCGGGTTTTCATGGATTTGAAAGCTCTGCTAAAGGACGCATATGAGAATCACTATAAGCAGTTAATGATTATTACAATCCTTTTCCTTGTGCTTTCTTTGGGCGTTTTAGGATATTCAAAACTCACAACAGGCGAATTTGTCAAGAAGGATGTTACTCTGAAGGGCGGTTTAATGCTTACGATAAAGACAGAGCAGACTTTTGACATAAAGGACTTAGCATCAAAAATAGAAAAAGACATGAAAACTACAGCTACTGTCAAGAGCCTGACTGCGATGGCTGGCCAGCCCATAGGTTACACAATTGAAATCGAGCCGGTTGATAAAGAATTATTGTTAAAAACAGTAGAGCAGGAGACAGGCATACCAAGAGCTATGTACAGCATAGAGGAAAGCAGTTCAACTTTAAGTGAAGCATTTTTCAAAAGCACAGTAAAGGCAATAATTATCGCATTTGTTTTTATGTCAATTGTAGTTTTTGCTTATTTCAGGCTTCCTTTTAGGTCTTTTGCAGTTATTCTCGCAGGATTTTCTGATTTGATAGAAACAATTGCACTGATGCAGATTTTCGGAATAAAACTTTCAACAGGCGGGGTTGCGGCACTGCTCATGCTGATTGGTTATTCTGTTGATGCAGATATTCTTCTGTCTGCAAGAGTCCTGAAACAAAAGCACGACTCTGTTCTCGACGCGATTTACAGCGCAATAAAAACAGGCATAACAATGCAGGTGACTGCAATTGCAGCGCTTGTAGTATTATACTTAGTAACGCCGGCAGCGTTGCTGAGGCAGATTTCAATAATATTAATCATTGGCTTGTGTGTCGGCATCCTGAACGCATGGGTACAAAACGCAGGCCTGCTGAGATGGTATTTAGAATGGAAGGAGAAGCATGGACACAATTAGTAAAATTAAAGAGATATTTTCATCATGGCGCGTATGGATGCTTATTATTTTCATTCTCTGCTCTGTCGCGGCAATAAATCCGAAATTCGATGCAACGGGTGTTGAAATTACTTCAGTTGATACGAACAGCTCTGCTGAAATAAACGGAGTGCGCGCAGGTGAAGTTCTGAAGGCAATCAACGACAATCAAATTCAGACAGTTGAAGATTTCAATAAGCAGTCCTCAGCTCTTCAAAGCGGGCAGGTAGTAAAAATAAGCACAGACAAAAGCACATATTCATACATTGCAGAGGCAAAGGACGGCGCGGTTTCGGCTGGCTTTTCTGTTGATAAAGTTCCAACTTCAAATTTAAAACAAGGATTGGATTTAATTGGCGGAGTTAGAGTTCTGTTAAAACCAGAAGAACAATTGACAGACACACAATTCTCAGACTTAGTATCAATTACTCAAAAAAGATTAAATGTTTACGGCCTGCGGGATATGCATGTCAAGCAGGTTTCTGATTTTGAAGGCAATAAATTCCTTTTGGTTGAGCTGGCAGGCACCACACAGCAGGAAGCAATCAAACTAATTTCACAGCAGGGAAAATTCGAGGCAAAAATCGGCGAGCAGAAAGTTTTCTCAGGCGCAGACATAAAGCAGGTTGTACGCTCCTCCCAGCAGGGCGCAGGCATCAGGAACTGCGGGGAATCGCAGGGCGGATGGTCTTGCCAGTTTTTGTTTCCAATAGTAATCAGCCCAGAGGCAGCAAGGCTTCATGCAGATATTACTTCTAAATTAGCAACAATCTTTGTCGGAGATCAGGAATACCTCGAGAAAAAATTAGACTTGTATCTTGATGATGAATTAGTTGACAGCTTGTATATTTCCACAAACCTGAAAGGCCTCGAAGAAACCAGCTTTTCAATCGAAGGGCCCGGAACTGGCAATACAGAGCAGGCCGCATTTAATTCTGCACTCGGAAATATGAAAAAAATGCAGACAATACTCGTTACAGGCTCTTTGCCTGTTAAATTATCCATTGCTAAGATTGATATTATATCTCCAGCACTCGGAGCAGAATTTCTCAGGACAGCTATAATCGCAATAATTGCAGCCGTCTTCGTTGTCGGAATAATAATCGCAGTGAGATACAGGAAAGCAAAAATTGCAATCCCGATAATGCTAACGAGTTTATCAGAAGTTTTCATAATTTTTGGGGCTGCCGCCCTGATAAAACAGAATTTGGATTTAGCAGCCATTGCAGGCATCCTTGCAACAATTGGAACGGGTGTTGATGCACAGCTTGTTATTACAGATGAGGTTCTTGGAATGAAAGGCAGTGAAAGCTACGGCTGGGCAGAGAAGCTGAAGCGGGCTTTCTTCATAATCATGGGCTCTTACATGACTGTCGTAGCCGCGATGATTCCGCTATTAGCTATTGGAGCTGGCATGCTGAAAGGCTTTGCATTGGTTACGATAATCGGTGCTTCAATCGGCGTGTTTGTGACGAGGCCGGCTTATGCGAAGATTATTGAAACGCTGGTTAAGTAGGCTAAATGGTTTACTAAAGTATTCCAAAGTATACTTAAGTATTATAACATAAACTTTATATACTATGAAGTTTACTTATAAACATGGCCACTGTCATAAAGCTCAAGGATGAAACAAAAAGAAAGCTAAAGCAGTTCGCAGTAAAGAAGCTTGGCGATGATATTGGCAGGGATGTTACTTTTGATACAATTGTCTCGCTTTTGCTGAAAGAGGTGCATAAGTAATGGTTCTCGAGGACTTAGTTCCGGCAATCCAGGCAGAGCAGAAGCCATGGTTCATATTCCCAATTACTTTCCTTTATGCCTCAATAGCAATATTCCTCGCGCAGTGGATTTTCCCCTCGCAGGCAGCCATAGTCGCAGTCTTTTTGGCTACGCTGGCCAGCATGCCATTGATGATAAGCATCATAGGCTTTGAAAAAGAAAAGGAAGAGCGTGACAAGAATTACCTTCAGGAAGTTGTTTTCTCATTCTTCGGAAAAATCGCAGCTATAAAATCCTCTAGCAGCGAGAAACTCCTGCCGTTTTTCATATTCATGTTCCTCGGATTTTCAGTTGCATTTTCATTCTGGTTTGTAGTCCTGCCAAAAGACACAGTTATCAACTTATTTTACCTGCAGATGAACACTATTAAGGAAATCAACACAGGCTTTTCTGGAAATATTTCAGCAATTGGATTTTTCTTCACGAGAATTTTATTAAATAATCTGAAAGTCCTAGCATTCTGCGTCCTATTCTCAATCATATACGGCGCAGGCGCAATATTCATACTGGTTTGGAACGCATCAGTCATAGGGACTGCAATAGGCGATTCCATAAAAACAGCCATCACAGGCTATGCAAAAGTTACAGGCTTCACTACGTTCGCAGGCTACTCCTCTGCGATTTCCACTGGCATGTTTAGGTACATGCTGCACGGTATCCCTGAAATTTTGGCTTACTTTGTTGGTGCACTGGCAGGCGGATTCATCTCAGTTGCTGTTGTCAAGCATGAATTCGGCTCAGAAAAATTTGAAAACACGATTTACAATGCAATGGGCTTGATTGTAATTGCAATTTTGATTTTGGTGCTGGCTGCAATGCTGGAAGTTACTATTAGTCCGATGATTTCAGCTAGGTAATTATTCTATTACAAAAGTCTTTACAGCAGTCTTCTCAATTGTGTTTAGCTTGCTCTGCATCTCGCTGGCAGTATTATTCAGTTGATTCACAGAGCTTCTCAAGTCAACCATGGAATTCATCTTCCGCTCAAGCTCCATCAGCCTTTGCTTTAATTCCTCATGGCTGGCTTCCATCTCAGAAGAGCTGTTTAGCGTGATGTTAAATCTGTTTTTCATGTCAATAATCTCATTCCTTGCTTCTGTAATCTCTGCCTTCATGTCCTGTGTCATTTTCGAAAGATCATCCGCCATTTCCTGAGTTTTCTGGCTCTCTGTTTCAATACCAAGCGCCCTTCTGTCAATTGAAGCTAAGGATTTTGTAACTTTTCCAAAGTCTTTTAGGGTTTCTTCCTGCTCTGCCTGCATGTTTTTTACTGCGCTTGAAACTGCGCCAAGGGAACTGCTGAGTTTTTTGAGTGTGGCTGGCCTGAATGTGCTCATCACTTCCTTTGCCTCGCCCTGCAGGCTTGCCAGATCAGAATGCAGTATGTCGCAAAGTCCCTTCAAAGATGAATCTGCTTTTTTCAGCTCTGCAAGTGCCTGCTCTGTTTTGCTTAATTTTGTATCCTGAGCTTTGTCTGCAACTTTTATTGAATCAATTTTTGAATGAAGCTCGCTGGCAGTGTCAACTAATTCTGCATGGACTTCGCTATGTGATTTTTTCAAATCAGCAATATCTTTTTCTCCTGTATTTTTCAGTTTTGCAATTGAGTTGTGAACATCGTTAATCATACTGCGCATCAGCCACAGCTCTTCAGCGCCTTTTTTCTGGAGCTTCGTGATTTCCAATCTGATTTTTTTTCCAACATCAGTAAGATTCAATTCTATTTTTTTTGATTTGTTTTCAAATTCCAGGAGTTTTTCGTGCGCCAGTGAAACATCATCATTTACATTTTCGAGCTTTTCTGCATGGGGCGCCAAGTCGGTATTTTTTCTGAGGTGTTCGAATTTTCTTTTCAGAATTTCTAAATCATCTTTCAAATCATCATGTTTTTTGTGCGCAGACAGTATGTTTTGGTTCATTGAGCTGAGGCCTGCCTTCAGGCTCTTGAGGTGCGTTATCGCTAGAACCATATCGCCCTTGCGTTCTGCAGGCTTTGCTTTCCTTACCCTGGCTGCTTTTTTCTTCAATTTTGTGCTTTTGAGCCGCGGGGGCTTTGGCGGAGGAGGTAGCTTCTTGCCGAAAAATGGGAATGCCATGGTTATTTATGGCAATATCCTTTTTATTAAAGTTAGTTTTACTTAGTTAGTGAATAATATGCAACGTGCTTAATCTTCGCCGAAAATAGCCTTCATGGCAGCTGAAATGCCTTCTTCAACGCTCTTTGACACCTTTTTATTAGGTGCTATAAGAGTTTCACCCTGCTTCATATTAAAGTATTCATAGAATTTCTTTGTAGGGGCTAGCCATTTTGACAGGCCTGAACGCGAGGATTCAATATATTCCTGCTCTATTAGGTATTTTATGTGGTTGTAAGCCTTATTTGAGCGGACTCTGACAACATCGCACTGCCGTGAGCCTCCGCGCCACGCAATATATGCCAGTGTTTCAAGAATTCCCTTATCCATCTCTGGCTGAGCTACGTCTTTTATAACTTGGATGTTTTCATCAGGGACTTTGAATTTCCAGTTGATGCTGTCTTGCACAATTCTCAGCCCGCCTTGGCCTTCGTAATCTTTTTGGAGTTCAATCAGCGCAGCCTTTGTCATTTCTGGGCTTGAGCCTACTTTTGCGCAGATTACTTCAACATTAGTGCCCTGCGGGATGCAGAATAAAACTGATTCTATTTTTGCCTTTAGAGTTGGAAGGTCAAGAGGGGCCTGCAAGGTAGGCATCTGCTCTTTCTGCTCAATTGCTTCAGAGGCTCTGGCTCTTTGTTTCCTTGGCTGGCTTTCTGCCGCAATTGGCTGTATGTTATTTTCGTCAGTCATCTTCTTCTGAATCCCCCTCAGCCTTTTTAGCTTTTACTTCTTTCCCATCTAGTTTGGGTTTTTGTATATCCTCTAAATCAAATTCTGCTTTATTTAAATCTTCATTCTCTGCGCCAGCCTGCACTTCAATAAATATTTCTCCGAAAGCGACATCCTGTTTCAATTCAATTTTATTCTGCTGTGCAAGATGCAGAAGCGGAATTAAAGTCCATATAATCTCTTTCTTGTCTTTTGTAGGGGTAAGTTCGCTGAACTGAAGCAGGTTTTTGCTGTACCTTTTGATTTTTTCCTTGATTTTTTTCCACAAGCTATCAATTTTCGAGAAAACATCAACTTTCCTTATTTCCACCCTGTGCGGTTTCATCATTGCAGCCAGCTCGGACTGCCTGAACCGCCTCTTCTCATCAACTTCAAGGGCTTTTTTCAAAGCATCAACAAGCTCGAACATGGTAACTTTTCTTTTTCTTATGCCAGGTATTCTCAGATTTAATTTTGCTTTTGTGAAATGTTTTTCCTGAAGCTCCGCGTTTTCTTGCAGTTCGAGTTCTTCCGGGTAATCTTCTGGGTTGGTCAGCTGAAGGAGCTGTTCCACGCCAAGCCTATCTGTTTTCATCTTTAGAAGGATTGCAGCGGCAAGAATTACTTTTCCTGACAATCTGAAATTATGCGCCTTGAGTTTTTTTATAATTCCAATGTATTCGCGCGATAAAACTGAAAGATCAACATCCCACGGATCTACTTTTCCCTCGCGGACAAGTTCGTGTATGATGGTCTGCCATTTAATATCGTCTCCCTGAAATATTAAATCATAAATCTGCTCATTCATACTGCACCTACGAATCCCGATATTATAAATAATCCTATGCTCAGAAGCATTGCGGAAATCCAGATGCCCTTATTCCACGTCCAGATTTTCTTTCCATCTAGGACTGCGAAAGGCAATAGGTTGAAAATGGCCAGCCATGAATTCACATATGCGCCTGTTTCAAAAACTTTCAAAGGCGCAAGCATTGAAAGCGCGATGAATGCCAGCGCAAGAATGTTGTTGGTTATCGGGCCTGCCAGGCTTATTTTTCCCATTTTTTCAGAAGTAATGTGGATTTTTTTAATGGCAAAGCCGTTTTTTGTCTCTTTTACGGGCGCAATCATTGTCGCACCAGGTGCTGCAAAAACAAATCCCCCTTTGAAGACGAAAGCCATAAGGACTGCGAAGAACAGGCCTGCAGGCCACATCCTAAACTCTGCCCAGAAACCATATCGCTGCGCAACAAATTTATGGGCCAGCTCATGAAGGACGAAGGCAAAGCCGACTGCAATAAGCGTATAAAAAAAATATTGAGGCGCGTATGAGAAAAAACTGCCTGTGCGGAAAATCTCTTTATCGAACAAGACAAATGAAAATGCCACTGCGAGCGCAATTAAGGCAATGATTATGTGTTTTATTTCAGTTTCAGATGTTTTGAACCTTGATTTCATTTTATTACAATTTTACGCTGACGACGTTGCTCCATTTTTCCTTTGTCATGCTAACGCCATATACGCTGTCTGCCTCTGAAATGACAGCATCGTTGTGTGTTATGATTACTATTTGTGCTTTTTCAGAATATTCTCTGAGAAGTTTTGCAACTTTTTCAGAATTAACCTTGTCAAGCGCAGCATCAATTTCATCCAGAAGGTAGAATGGCGCGGGGTCGTGGGCCTGTACTGCAAATATCAATGAGAGTGCGACAAGTGTTTTTTCTCCGCCTGAAAGAGCTGCGAGTGATGTCCGCCTGCCAATCTCATCAATTATTTTTACTGTGACTCCGCCTTCAAATGGATTGTTATTATTTTCAAGCTCAAGAATCGCGTGATTTTTTTCAGCAACCTTGGAATGTATTTCCTTGAATTTCAGCGCAACAGAGTCATAAGTGTTCATGAATGTTTCTTTTTTCTTTGTTTCAATTTCATTTATTACGCTGACAATATCGTTTTTTTCGGATGTGAGCTTGTTTACCTTGCCAGCTAGGTTTTCATATTCCTGCTGGACTGCTTCGAAAATTTCTAGAGCGCGCATGTTAATATTTCCAAGCTGTGTGATTTTCTCGCTTAATGTCCTTGCCCTGCGCTTTGCGTCTTCTATGTTTTTTACTTCGGCAGGCGTTACATTTGCAAATGGCTCCATTTCCTGCTTTAGGGTTGAAAATTCAGCTTCGTGCTGTGCCTTTTCAATCGCATAGAAGTTCTTTTCCTGCTGGATCTTTCCGGTTTCAAGCTGAGCTTCATTGTATTTTTTCTCGGCTTCGCGCAGGTGCAGGCTTGCCTCGTTTTTCTCTGCAATTATTTCTTTTAATTTGCTTGTGAATTTGTTCTGCTCGCCTTCTTTTGCTTCTATTTCCTTGTCAAGGACTGCGAGGGCGGACTCCTCTTTACCTATCTGCTTCTCAAAGTCTTTCTTTTCTTTTTCCAGACCATTCAGTTTCTTTGTGAGATTTTCTTTTTCAGGCGCAAAAACATTTTCCATAGTTGCAATTGCGCTCTGCAGATGCGATTCTATTTCTGATTTTTTTGTTAGGAGTTCCTGCAGGTCTTTCTTGCCAGAACCGAATAATTTTGATTTCAAAACATCTCTCTTCGCAGATTTTTCTTTTATTTCTTTATCGAGTTTTTCACAGCCCTTCGCGCATTTTTCAATTTCAGATTCGGAATTTGAAATATCTTTCTTTAAGCCGGTGATTTCTTCTTCAAGGCTGTCGAGATCCTTGCCAAGGCCTTTCGTGAATTCAACCTTGCCTTCGAGTTCTGATTTTTCTGTGCGCAGCGCATATATTTTCTGCTCGTTTGCCTGCCTTTTTGATTCTAATTCAGAAATATTTTTTGTAATTACGGCAATGTCTGCCTCAAGCTTGACTAAGGCACCTTGGAATTCATTTTTCTCAAAGCTAACGCCCAGGTCTTTCTCGCGGAAACCGCCGGTTATCGCGCCGGTCGGCTCGAAAACATCACCTTCTAAAGTTACCATTCTGTGTTTTGAAATTCCGAGAGACCTTGCTGCCGGGATGTCGTCCACAATCAATGTGTTTCTGAAAATATACTGGAAAACTCTCTTATACTTTGATTCGCAGGTTATTAATTCCGAGGCTAGCCCGATTATTCCGGATTTCTTTGGCACCTCAGAAACTGCATCAACTATTAGTTTATCCATTGGAAGGAATGTAGCAATGCCAGCCTTTGCCCCTTTTAGGACTTGCAGGCACTTTATGGCAGTTTCCTGGCTGTCAACAACAATAAATTTCATCCTGTTGCCTGCCGCAACCCTTAACGCTTCAGAATATTCCTTGTCAACCTTTCCAAGCTCTGCCACTGTGCCGAGTATTCCTGAGATTTTTTTCTTCTGAGAGAATAATTCCTTGATTGCCCTGTCGCGCAGGAGGATTTCCTGCACAGAACTCTGGGCTTTTGTCTTTAACTGCTCGCCTTCCTTGCTTTGCAGTTCTTTTCTCAATTCACCTAGTTCGAGAGCCAGCCTTGAATCTTGCGATGCCAGCTTTCCTATTTCTTCAAGCAAGTCCTTGTATTTCTTTTCGATTTTTCTGGAGTCATACTTGTCTGCTTCTGCAAGGCCTGCCTCAGCTGTTTTTAATTTGTGTTCGAAAATTTTTATATTTGCAGAAAGCGTTGATTTCTCGCCGCTAAGCTTCATGAACTCCGCATTTAATTTTCCAATTTCCTTGTCAAGCGCAGAAACTTTTTCATCTATTGATTCCAATTCAGAAGTGTCTCCTGATTTTTCAGCCTGCTCTGCGCTTGTGATTTTCTGTTTCTGTTTCTCAAGTTCAGAGCGCTCTTTTTCCTTTTCTTTTATTTTTAATTCAATGTCTTTGAGGTTTTTTTCCAGCCCTTCGCGAGCAGTGTCTGTCTTGCCTACCTGCTCGCGTGATAAAGAGACTATAGTCCTTGATTTTTCTGCCTTGATCCGGAGCTCTTCTATTTCTTTCTGGAGTGCGAGTGATTCTTCTCCGCCTTTTTTGCCGATTTCTTTGTCAAGCGCCGTAATTCTCTGCTGGAGCTGTGTAATTTTCTTTGATGCAATTTCAATTTCGAGATTGGAATTTGTCATGAGGTTTTCGCGCTTTTCTATTTCTGCAAGGGTTTTGTTTTTCTTTGCATTTGCTGAGTCCATGCGCAGTTTTATTTCAGCTGCCTGAAGCGAGGACAGCTCTGCAGTCATTGAGCGGTGCTGTTCTGCGCCTTTCTTTTCCTGTGCGAGATTTGTCATGTATGATTCTTTTTCGTTGAGGATTATCTGCGATTCCTTTAGCTTTTCGTCCACTTTTCCGAGTTCGGCAAGGGCTTTCTGCTTCCTGAATTCGTAAGTGCTGATGCCTGCAATTTCCTCTATCAGCTGTCTTTTCTCAATAGGCTTCATGTCAACGAATCTGGCGATATCGCCCTGAAGAATGATGTTGTGGCCGTCTGGCTGAACTCTGACAAGAGACATTAATTCAATAACTTCCTGCCTTGTTGAATTTTTGCTGTTTATTTTATATTGGGTTGTGCCGTCCTTCTTTATGCGCCGTACTAATGTTATTGACTTCGAAGCATACGGGAAAACCCCGCCGGAATTGTCGAGAGTTATTGAGGTTTCAGCTTCTCCGGCTGTCTGAGTTTTTCTTTTGAAAATCAAATCAGCAAAATTCTCAGCCCTGAGATCTTTTGAGCTCATCCTGCCGAGTATAAAACAAAGCGCGTCAAGGCAGTTTGATTTTCCGCTGCCATTCGGGCCGATAATTGCATTAAGGCCTGGCGAGAAGTCCAGCGCAGATTTCCGCCCAAAGGACTTAAATCCATTCATATTCAAATTAGTAATGAATGTTTTCATTTTCGGACCTCAGTTTGAAAATGCGCAAGCGAACTGCTGTTCGCGGCGCCCCGCGAAACGAAGTTTCGCTTGGGATTAGCAAATAAGCCTTGCGAAATTTGCTTTATCATAGGTAGTATGGCCTTCCTGTCATGATTTTTGGTTTTATATGCAGGGGCTTATAAATCTTTGTAGATTTTGTGCTTTCTGCCAGCGACAACCTTAAAATAAAGGGTATTCAGAGTTAGTTCATGGCATTTGGCGATGTTTCAGGCAGTCCTGCAGAAAAGCCAGCTGGCAAGCCTTCTGAGAAAAAAGCAGAAGCCCCTGAAAAGCAGTTCAAAATAGAGCTGGAAGGCGGGTTGAGGGTTCTGAAAATCTCTGCGGAAAATACATATGCGCCGTCTATCGAGGATGATGCGTCTGTGATGGCGCGGATTTTCGACATTATTCTTGATTCTGGCAAAGTCAGCAAAATTGTATTTTTGCAGAGGGAAGAATATATTTACGATCATTCGCAGGTGAACCTGATTAATGAAATTGTTGCAGTTTATGAAAGGGTTGTCAGGGATGAAGGGCTACTTGGCTTTGGAAAGATGCGGGCACCTGAATGCGCCATGTATGCGCCTGGCTGGCATGATTTTCTTACAAAAACAATCCTACGCCGGCTGAAAGAAGACCCTATCGGTGCTTTTGTTGAAATCCAAAGGAGATTAAGAGAAGAGCAGATCAAGCAGACTGAGCCTCCTGCGCCAGACTATCCTGCATGCAGCCAAGGGTTTATACAAACCCTGCAATTAATCTCAAGCTATCTTGCAGAAACAAAGCTGATTCGCATGGCAGGCCCGCACCTTGCAGGCTTAAAAGTAGGAGATAGGGCAATTTACAAAAGATATTTCAGGCCAACTGTCCAGCCGTATTTTATTTATACAAAGCTCATAGCATCATATCCGACAGGCGCAGAAGAGATTGATTCTTATAAAATTGCAGAAGACACACAGGTTTTGATTCTGAAACTGCCGAATGATATTAGAAATACATACCACATTGTTCCGATTGAATTTAAATTAACCGAAGATAAGTATGCGCTTTTGTCAGAAGCCCGCGAAGTTTTGGCAGAACACAGGCCGGAACGCTCAGAGTTCATAAATCCCATGCGCACGCGGGAAGTTTTCATGAATATCAGCAAGGACCTGCTTTCTGATTTGGCCAAAAACAAGGGAATGAAATTAAAGCACGAGGAAATTGAAATGCTGGCCAGAATTCTTGTAAGATACACTATCGGCTTTGGCATGATTGAGATTCTCATGTCTGATGAGAAAATTCAGGACTTGGTTGTTAATGCCCCGATGGGTTCAAATCCGATTTCAATTATTCATGCAGACTATGGCGAGTGTAGGACAAATATTACTCCGCTTCCGAAAGAAGGGGAATCATGGGCAACAAAACTCAGATTGATTTCAGGCAGGCCTTTGGATGAGGCAAACCCTGTTCTTGATTCAGACCTAACACTCCCTAACGCAAGGGCAAGAGTTGCAGTCCTCCAGAGGCCTTTGTCGCCCCTTGGCTATGCTTTTGCTTTCAGAAGGCACAGGGATAAGTCGTGGACTTTGCCTTTATTCATACAGTCAAAAATGCTCACTCCTTTGTCGGCCGGCTTGATTTCATTTTTAGTTGACGGCGCAAGGACAATGCTTATTGCGGGAACAAGAAGCGCGGGAAAAACTTCACTCCTCGGCGCAATCCTCGTTGAATTGGCAAGAAATAATAGAATTATAACTTCAGAAGATACACTTGAACTCCCAGTAGACCAGCTGAGGCATCTCGGCTATGATATCCTATCAATGAAAACGCGTTCAGTAATCACTGGCGCAGAAGCGGAGGTCCCTGCAGAACAGGCCATTAGGACTGCCCTCAGATTGGGAGATTCTGCACTGATTCTCGGCGAAGTCCGTTCAGTTGAAGCCCGTGCTTTGTATGAAGCAATGAGAGTCGGCGCCCTTGCAAAATTAGTTGCAGGAACAATCCACGGCGATTCTCCGTATTCTGTTTATGATAGGGTTGTAAATGACCTTGGAGTCCCGAAAACTTCTTTCAAGGCCAGCGATATAATTTTAGTTGCGAATACAATAACTTCCCCGTCAGGAATGGAGAGATGGCGAAGGCTTACGCAGATTTCTGAAGTAAGAAAGTTCTGGACAGAGGACCCATTATTAGAGAAAGGCTTTGCTGATTTAATGAAGTATGATGCAAAGGCAGACCAAATTTCTGCAACAGATATTTTGACAGAAGGGGAATCTGAAATCCTGAAGGCAATCGGGAGCAGAGTCAAGGAATGGGCAGGCAATTGGGATGCAATCTGGCAGAATATTGAGCTGAGGGCAAAGGTAAAGCAGGCCATCGTGGATGTTGCCAACAAAACCAANNGGGTTTTTGCAGAGTGGGAAGGCTGGCTGAAGAGTGAAGTTAAGAAACAGCCAAGATAAGCCAAATTATTAGCTGTTCGGCAAACGGGTGGTTGTGTTAAACCGAAATATTTAAATATGGTAAAAATACCATAATATTATGGTAAAACTGTGGGATTGGCAGAAGACAGAAACTAAATTAAGCCCAAAAGAAAGAGTGGTAATGTACTTGATAGAAAATAAAAATCCACAATCAATCATGGCTATTTCTGGAGCAACTCTTATTGATTACAAAAATACATATAATATAATAAATGAGCTTCGGCCAGAAATCATATCAAAAGAAAAAATAGGAAATACAAACATAATAAAATTAAACTTAGTTCCAAATCAGCAGATTTATTCTGTTGAAAATAAAAGGGCAAAGCGGTTTTTATCTGCGCATCCAGCATTAAAAATAGTAAAAAAATACATTGAAGACTTGAATTACCCATTTCTTATCGCATTGATATTTGGTTCTTATGTTAAAAATACGAAGACAGAAAATTCGGATGCAGATATATGCATAATATCTGACAATATGAATAAAACAAATGAATTACGAGAAAAATTAAGCCTATTGTCTTTAAAATTAGAAATTCATGAATTTACGACAAAAGAATTTGTTTCGATGATAGAGAAAAATAAAAATAATCTCGGCCACGAAATAATTAAAAATAATATAATTCTTTATGGCGCAGAGAACTATTATAATCTCATATCAAAATGGATGAACAAAGAATAAAACGGGCAGAGGATAACTTTAAGCGGTATTTGCAAGAAGGCAAAATAAAAAAAGTGCCAAAAATAGATTCATTAATCTACACGACTTATCTAAGGAATGCCAGAGAGAGCTTGCTTGTAGCAGGCCAATTATTCCAAAATAAAACCTCGTCTTTATGGGTGGTTGTAGCAAGTTACTATTCCATGTTTTACATGGCTTGCGCATATCTTTATATGTTGGGATATAAAACAAGCCACGAAATCGTTCACCTTGTTGTCAATGAATCATTAATCGTGCAAGGCAGGCATAAAATAAAAAATCACCTTCTGGAAGCATATGAAATCGGAAAAGAGGAAGCGTTGTCTATCAGTGACAATTATCTAAAAGATTATGAATTTGAGAAGGTCAAAAGAGCAACTTTTCAGTACGAGACAACAGAGAATATCAAGGAATCTAAAGCCCAGACCTCTTTAAGCAGAGCAAAAGAATTTTTGACGCTAATGGAAGAGATTCTCGGTAAATGAGTGAGGCGAAGAAACAGCCCAAGCAATAGGTTTATAAGTTACCTTTAGTTACTAATAGTTACCAATGCCTAATAAAGCAGTCAAAATAGATTTGAAATTATACAAGGAAATAGCAAAACTTCTCAGGAATTATGATTTCAAATACCAATATCCTTCTATGTCATCATTTATTAACAGCGCAATCCACGAAAAATTAAAGGAGGCAAAGCACAAAGGCTTGTTCAGCATAAAAATATGAACGAAGACATACTCCAGAAATACAGGCAGAGGATTGCCCGCGAGCTGAAATCAGATTATGCGCAGGCAGGCGTAAAATACTCTGACGAATACAAGACTTTCAAAGCAGAACAGCTCGGAAAGGCAAGGACTTTTTACGAGAAGGCCTGCAACTATTCTGAAAAGATTTTCAAAATAAAAATAGCGCAGGCAGACGTAGATAAGATAACCCCTGCGATAAGGCTAGCCCACCTTGCAATTACGCCGGAAGGAGTGTTTTCATTTACATATCTGGCTGTATTTGCCACAATTGTTTTGTCTTTTATCTTGTTTGCAATTTTATGGTTTAATCCATATATAATAATTATCGGGCTGATTACAGCGGTTTCACTGCTATTTTATCTGCCTTCTGTGCCGAAAAAAATATTGACAAGCTGGCGGGCAAGGGCATCTGACCAATTAGTTCTCGCAGTCCTGTATGTTGTAATCTATATGCAGCACACGCCGAACCTGGAAAGGGCAATTAAATTCGTTGCAGAGCATCTTCCCCCTCCGCTTTCCATGGATTTTATAAAAATCCTATGGGATGTAGAATCAAAAACATATACTTCCGTAACAGAAGCCCTAGAAGATTATGCAGTTACGTGGAAGGATGTTGATAATGATTTTATAGAATCAATGCATTTGATACAGGCATCGCTTTACGAGCCGAGCGCAGAAAGAAAGAAGCAGATACTCGATGAAGCAGTCAAAGTAATTTTGGACGGCACTCAAGACCATATGCTTACTTTTGCGCATCAATTGCAGAGCCCCATGGAAGCCCTGCACATGCTTGGCGTAGTCCTGCCAGTAATGGGCTTAGTCATGCTTCCTATGATTTCTGCTTTCATGGGCGCAGATATTAAGTGGTATTATATTGTCGGGCTTTACAACTTTGTCCTGCCTCTTGCGATTTATGGGATTGGGAAGTCTGTTTTGTCTACAAGGCCTGCCGGCTCCGACATGGCAGATGTTTACTTATTCATGAAAGCAAAGTACAAGTCAAAGAAGGACCAGAACCTCCTGCTCAGCGTACTTGCAGGCCTGCTTATCATGGTGCCTGGCATTATTTATTTCGCAAAAATGTTTACTTTGTCAGGC
The DNA here is from genome assembly GCA_013331935.1 of Nanobdellota archaeon. Taxonomy (GTDB): domain Archaea; phylum Nanobdellota; class Nanobdellia; order UBA10117; family UBA10117; genus UBA10117; species UBA10117 sp10117u. The sequence continues at coordinate 19,754 of DUFN01000017.1, forward strand.
GATGCATTCCGCAAGGAATCATTTTCCATGCTCGCGATTTTTTCAAGCATAGATATTGTCCTTGCCTTGGGGCTGGCATTTGGGCTGTATTACTACATGACTGTCAAAGACATAATCAAAGTCAAAAAGCAGATTGAAGGAATGGAACTTGAGTTTGCATCTGCTATTTTCCAGCTTGGTGAAAAACTCCAAGAGAGAAAGCCGCCAGAACAGGCGATTATAGAATTGGCGAATACAGTAAAAGCAGCCGATGTGGCAAAGTTTTTCCAGATAATTGTCACAAATATAACTCAGTTAGGCTACGGGCTTAAGGATGCTGTCTTTGATGAAAAGTCCGGCGCGTTATCTTATTATCCATCATCAACAATCAAGAGCGCAATGGCACTTTTTGTTGAAGGTGTTAAGAAAGGGCCAGAAATTGCAGGAAGTTCCCTGCTGATTATTTCAGAATACCTGCGCACTGTAAAAAAAGTCACAGACAGGATGAAGGACTTGCTTGCAGATACAGTCAGCTCAATGTCTTCGCAGGTAACTACTTTTATTCCCGTTATTTCAGGAATAGTTATTGGGCTGGCAGTCCTAACAAGCACTGTCCTGCTGAATCTCGGAGAGCAGATTAAATCCGCGACCATGATAGGCGAAGGCGCGGGCGGGCAGGCCGCAGGTGTGGGCAGCATTGCAGATATTTTCCAAATAGATTCCATGCTTCCAAGCCCGCTGTTCCAATTCACAGTTGGGATTTACATATTACAATTAGTGTGGTTGCTTTCTTATATGCTGTCGGGCATAATCTACGGGCATGATGAAGTTGAATTAAGATGGATGATGGCCAAGAACTTTTTGATTGCGACAGTTTTATATGTAGTTATCACATCAATCACAGTACTGCTGTTCAGCGCACTTGCTGCGCCGATAACACAGCTTTCATTTGCAGGCACATAAAATGGAATGGGAATATTTAGCTACAACACTTATAATGATCGCAGCAGTAGCTGTAGTTGTAGGACTGCTGGCATTTGCACTGGCGAGGTATTTATGAAAAGTAAAAAAGGAGATTTGAGCGTGATACTCGGTAAGCTTCCGATGATAGTTTTTATAATTGTCGTCACTATATTAATTTTAATGCTAGTATATTCCATAAATAAAGGAGGCTTAAGTTTCATAGCAAGCCCGCCGGTAAAGGAGTTGCCAATACCATGATTGGAAAAAAGGCAGACCTGACAGTAACACAGATTTTGCTGATAGTCCTAGCAGTAATTTTTACTGCAGCGGTTTTATATTTTCTGCTGTTCAGGTATTCAACAGGCGTAAGCGACTATACAAAGAATTTTATACTGCCATTTGGAACAAAGTAAAATGAAAAAAGCACAAATACCGCTTGGCAACTGGACTGTAGGAATAATAATTGCTTTGGTTGGCTTTGCTATTCTTGCATACCTTATGCTGTCAGGCATACTGCCGAAGTCGTTTACGTCAATACTAGGGCAGCTAAAGGGCCCGAGTTTGTAAAATGTTTGGAAAAAAAGGCTTCGACATCAGTATGAAATTTGTCATAATGTGGATAATCCTGCCGTTAGTGGCTGGAGTGATGATTGTCCTGCTAGTAGTTGCTCCAACTGCCTCTGCTCTCGGAAGCAAAGGCTATTCTGATAGTTTGTGCCATTTAAATGTTGCTTTGAAGGGTAAGGCATGGGTTGGTAAGGTAGTAATTCCACTAGTGATGTGCAAAGAACGCGCCATAACAGTTGATGCTGATAATTGGAAGGCCTGCGATCCAAATAGTAAAAACGGCTGGAAAGATTCGGGCGATATAAAACGCTGTGCAGAGCAGCAACTTTTCAATTTGATGTCGAGGTGCTGGTATATGTATGGCAATACAGGAGATCTTGGTAGAGGTAATGATGATAGTAATATTTGTTTTGGTGTAAAGTTTAGAGATTTAGGCGATGAAACTATAACAGAAGATTCACTGACAAACTTTATGTTAGAACAAAAATTGCCAAATGGGAATAATTATTGCTCTGTGTTGCAGAACAATGTTCCTAATGGCGCTTGCGGGCGCGTTGATGAAATAAATTGGCAAATTAGCGAAATAAAAGATAAAGAAAGCCGGCGCATATGGTTTCACGATAATGTGTGGCCATCGCCAGGCACAGATCAAATCGTAATAGGTTAATCATACTCTTCTTGCGGTATTTTTGTGTGTGGAATTGTATGCATCCCAAACCACGCCATACGTCGTCTCTCCACTAACGAGGTATCTATCAACTCGCGAAGAAAAAATAACAACATCGCCAACACGAGCCTGCAATTTGCTTTTATCTACGCCAAAGCCGAGCGGATAAAACTCATGATCGTATTGGAATCTGGGCGCTTCTTTTTGTCCAAAAGTCTCAAAAGTTAATGCCACCTCTACGGGATCCGTGCGGTAATCTGAAATGGCGGTAAGNNTTAACATAAAGCATATCGCCACGCTTGTGTGATTTCATCCTATCTACATTCCAATCGTCATCAGTGTCTTCACAATCCAGCATAACTTGCATAGCAGTCATTGTTTTAATTGGCACTAGTCCAGGCACCATTTCCGGTGCCAGCACATTCAACCCAAGCCAGCCTGCAACACCCATAATAGCAGCAGCCCCGCCAATCTTAGCAACTTTCTTAAGAAAAGTCCTTCTGCTCATTGGNNTCTAAATCTGCAACTCGCCTGACGTTCAACTTGTCGAAATCTTCCGATTCCATGTTTTTGCAATAGTATTTACTTTTTTAAACCTTACTAAAATGTACTACGTATCGCAATCCATAAATCAAACTATTACAAAATGAGATAGGGCGACTTTGCCTGAAATCTCGATTTGCGAAACAAGCTTTTTAAATACAATACTATATTGTAAATATATGTTGTTCCGAATAGTCGAGTCGCAGAAAGTGGATTTTATTTCATTTATTGATAATATTAACAAAAATAGAGAATTTGCCAGCCTCATGACCAAAATCTATCCAAACCTGCATGCCCTATCTGGGAAAAGGCAGGCCCACAAAACCTTTTGGCACCAGAATGCAGGCCTTCGGGCAGAGGCAAAGAAAACGCTATACAAGCTGATTTTCCTTGATTTCGACAAAAAGCTTGAAACCCTAACAGGCAAGCCATGGCTTCCAAATAGGTGCTGCCTGTGCCTTGTGCCTGAAAACGAAATCCGCAGCACAAAAGCCGGCATTAATTTCGGCTATCTGGCAGAAAGCGATTTTGAAAATATGAAATTAAGGTTTGCACAGGCTCTGGCAGAATTCAAATTCAGTTCGGAAAATTCAAAAGCAAAAGAACAAACAATTGCTGAAATTGCCAAAATCTTAGTGCAGTAACTCAGCAATAAATTTATATACACCTGTTTCTGATAATTATTGAGGTAATGAAATGGTCACAAAAAAAGCTCAGGGACTGCCCCTAAATCTCATCGTATTGGCAGCTATAGCAGCATTGGTTTTGGTATTGGTAATATCCTTTACTGTCGGTGGAAGCGGAGCATTCTTCGGAAAAATTTACAAGGGCGGACAGACTGCTGTCGGAGATGATTTGACTGTAGTCAAATCTGCGTGTACAGCTGCTTGCGACCAGGCGAAATTAACAACAACAGATGCAGCTTACAAAACTTCAACTTACTGCACAAGGACATTTAACGTTGATGTAAACAGTGACGGCAAGACTGCTGACGTAGGTGTGGCAGGAGCCGCGGGTTTCGTACAGGAAATTGGATTAAACTGCGGAGATGCGCCAATAAGCACAGTCTGTGAAAACTTAATCGGCAACGTAGCTGCGGCCTGCTAAAATGAAACGCGCACAAGGCCTGCCAATAAGTACAATTGTCTTAGCGATAGTTGGCTTATTGGTTTTATTTATGATTATTGCATTCTTTACAGGTGCATTCGGCAAGGTTAGCGGTAATGTAAGAGAAGCCGCCGGAACGACCGCAGATGTGCAAGCAACAAATGCGCAGAATAAATGTGCGCAGTGGTGCCTGCAGTTAGATGGGCTGGCAACTGACGATTTGAAGCGAGCTTCTGCTTACTGCTCAAAAACTCAAACAGTTACTGTGGCTGGCGCAGCTGCGAATAAGAATTGCTGGCAAGACCCAATATTTTCACCTTGCGAAGGCGCACCTGCAAAAGCAGTGGGCAAAGCAGATTGTAGTCTGTAGTGTCTGTAGACATAAATTCTGTGCGCTAATTGGCGCACTTTTTTCTTACACAACTTTTATATATTCTTATTTTATATTCTATTTGACGTAAAGCAACGCAAACTTTGCCTGCGCTCGTTCGCAGGTCCCAAGCCGAACCTGTTCGGCAGGGCCAAGAAAATTGCAGAACAATTTTCTCTGGTTTGTTTTAGCGTTGCAAAAACAAAATGGTCGCATATAAAAAAGCTCAGGGACTGCCGATAAGCACAATCGTTTTGATAGTAATCGGTTTGTTAGTATTATTCATAATTATTGCATTCTTTACCGGCGCGTTCAGCAAAGTCAGCGGAAATGTAAAAACCGCCGCAGGCGATAGCGGAGAAGTGCAAATAAGCCAGTCTCAGACAAGATGCGCGCAGTGGTGCCTGCAAATGCAGGGCCATACAGATGACGCAACAAAACTAGTATCTTCATATTGTAAAAATACAGTAATTATTGCAGGCGCACCGCCAGTAAATTGCTGGCAAGGTCCAGTGTTCTATCCCTGCGAAGGTGCGCCGGCCGGCTGCCATCTGTAATTTTTCTTTTTCCAATATCTTTTTATATCTTCGATTAAACACATTCGCATGGCTACTGGCAAGAAAGCAGTCGGGATGCGAGTTATAATTTTGGCAATAATGGCAGTTGTCGCACTGCTCTTTGCACTCGTCATCCTGCCTAGCATGGCAAAAAACGCAGGAGGGCAGGCAAACCTTGCAATCGGCGGGGCAAAGCTAGACACGCCTAATGTTTATGACACTTTATTTAACATGGGCGTTACTTTTGGGGCCTGCGAACAGCCAAAAGATATTAACAAGATTGTCGAATTGGAAGCAGAAACAACTAATGAGGTCTGCTGGTCTCCGAAAGTGCCAACATATAGTAGTATGGAATCACCGTTCTATGAGTGTCCGGTGGCCAGCCACATTACAAATATTATGTTTGATGTTGACTTGGCAAAAGATGATAAATTCGCAATATATAATCTGCAAACCAAAGACGATGGCACTATTACTATTGTAGGTACAATTGAGCCGATAGTCGGCGCTGCAAGTTCAAAAAATAACATACGGGATATTTCTGATAAAAATGTCAGAAGCATATGGTTTAGCGTTTTAACAAACGGTCAGACCAGGAAATTCAAAGACTACGCAGGCGCAAAAGTTACCAAGGTAGCATGTTCCGAAGTGAAGCCTGTTGATTTGGCCGCAACACTTTTGTACGATACAACTATCATGGATATTGCAAACCCGCAGGCAGTGCCAATCACTTTTGGCTATGAAAACCTCGGAGATCTAAAAGCAGATTGTACTGGCGTAACGCTGACATTAACTTATGCGAATTTAATAACTGGCGAATGGGGACAGCTTAAAAAAATAGATTTTCCGAAGGGTAGCTGTGGCGGCGAATACAATAACGTACAAGCTCCTGTTGCGTTTACGCCGTCTGTCCCAGGAGTTTATGCATTAAGCGCAGAAATAACGCCTGCACACGATGAGACACAGACTTCATTAAGTAATAATAATATTAACGGCGCCAGTAACTTGATGTATATTGTGGCATATAAAAATAAGTATTCGAAGCGCGTGCCAGCCCCATTTAATGTTGCAAAAGAGGAGGGTAATTTTTGGAGAAACCGTTATTGGTATGCTTTCGATAGCTGCCATCACATACCAGTATCGCATGACGTACTTGGCGGTGAATCGTACATCGATAATTATTTAATAAGCACAGACGCCGGCGATGCAAAAATAAATAATAAAGCTACAGATAAGATGCATTTATTTGTGTCCGGGCGACCAGCAGATGCATTAGGTATAATGTACAATAATGTGCAATTTTTGCAGCCCGAATTAGATATGGACTTAAGTCCACCAGATAAATGGCAGTATTATTCGGTTGGAAAAAACTTTACTTATGCGCCATTTGCAGGCCTGTCCGCGAATGACAACCGTTATGCGCAGGTAGCTTTTTGTGGGTGGTACAAGGATAGTGATGACAATAATCCCGGGGGTAATAATCAAGGCAGCGGGACATTTGATGTTTATGCTTTTACAGATCAGCCCAATTATGCATGCCTGCGAAAAGGGGAATCAAATCCAGACAATCAAGGCAATCCAACAGGAATAATAAATCTGAAATCAGGCGATAACACTGTCTGCTGGCTTCCTGTATCTAATAATGCAGTCGGAGAAGAAAAATACAAATCAGGCCAATCAATGGAGTATTTCTGCCCATTAGGTACTACTGCAAATAGCATATTAGTAGATTTAAATTTTGCTTCGGATAAAGATTATCTTGAAGTCTATCAAACATTCTTGGATGGGCATACCACTTGCTTGGCGCGTTATGGCGGGCCTCAGACAGCAAGTTGTGATGAATATCATGCAAATGATGGCACTAACAAGCGCGTGGATTTAAACCTGCAAAATAAGCCAGACCATATGCGGTTTTATTTTAAAACAGACGGAGACCAAGTGCGAAGCAGGGAAAATGGCGCAGCCATTGGAGCGTATGTTAAGAAGATAACCTGTGCCTAATTCACAACACGGCGATAGCCACAAACCCTTTTATTAATCAAATCTAACAAATGATTATGAAACACAAGAAAGCACAGGGCCTGCCAGTCAAAACCATAATAGGTATTATAGTTGGAATCAGCGTAATGGTTCTTGCATTTATTATTTATTCAAACATAAATAAGGCGCCGAATGAAGCCATTTCAAACCAGGTGCAGGCAACTCCAAATACATACGACCAGCTTTTCAATGCCGGAAGTTTTGCAGGCCCAATATGTTATGTGCCTTTCAGCAAAACGCCTTTGATGCAATTAGCCAGTGGAATTAATTCCGTCTGCTGGACTCCGCCGGCGATTTACGGCAAGGAATCTGAAAATTCTGACTCGGTAGGCTATGTCTCGCCAAGCTATGCCTGTCCTGCAGGCCAACTGATTGGGAAAGTGAACTTTTCTCTAGAGCTAATGGATGCAAATGATGAAATTAGTATCACCGGCATGGATGAGAATGGCATGCAGGCATATATATATCCCGTAACAGGAACTGAATTTTCGTCAAATAATGATAAAGAGGTAAATCTCCATGGCACTGATGCCGGTGAGCCATTAATTTATCCAGCAAAATACATACAGTTTGTTTTAATTACAAAAGACCATGAAACTGTTTCGCATAATGCCTATGAATTTGCAGGAATAAAAGTTAAATCAATCGAATGTATGACGCCATCATTCGACTTAGTTCCATTGCTTTCGATTAGCCCAACTACTATTGATAATACTAATGCTGCAAAGGATGGCTCTGCAACTATTAAATATGGCTACTGGACGAGGGGCAATACAAATACTATCTGCAATCCTGGCGACGATAGAGAAATAGTTCATTTAGCTATTATGAACTTGCTGAACCCTCGCGCACAGCCAATAACAGATCAATTCGTAATGCAAAATATTTGCGGAGAAAAACAGGAAAAAGCATATATCTTTAAGCCGGGCACAGGCGGGCTGTACAGAGTAGAAGTTTATGTTGATTATGTAAATGGGCAGTATGGTGGTATCATTCCAGAGGCAGACGAAACTAATAACCAAATACACAAGAATGTGATCTCGACAAAAGAAATACACACAATCACACTAGATGCAACAACTGCACCAATTAAGCATTCCGAGGCGCGCGATAAATATTCCAGTGATGATAACTACGTAGTTGGTTTTCCTTCAGAATGTTATGCTGGCGATGGTTTCAATGGCAGGGCAGGTAAGTACATCATCACTCCAGGCTCAGATGAAGTTACACTTGGCGGGTCAAATGGAAAGTCAATTAAGACAGATAAAATATATGGATACATCGGCGGCGGTAATGCAGAGTATCACGCAGATATTTTCAGTAAATACCCGCCGCCAATCACAGAGACTGGAAATGAATATTATTTCAAACAGCCCGGCAAATATTATCTAGAGTTGAATAATAATAAAGGCTATCTATGTGGATGGTTTAAAGACATTGATAATAAAAAAAATAATAATGCCGGAACAAATACCCTGCGCATAGATGTATTAGAATAAGCAAAAGTATTATAATCATTAAAAAATAAATACAAATATGATAAAAGGAAAGAAAGCAGTTGAATGGTATATTTTAGTGTCGCTCATATTATTAGTAGTATCAATACTTTTTATAATATTGTGGCAGACTGGTGCGTTGTCAAAGGTTGGAAATATGATATCTGAGGGGCTGTTCAAGCCGATTGAATAAAATGCGCGCGCAGGCCACAAATACGCAAATAGCCTTTGCGATAATTATGATTGCCTTGGCTGTAATTTTCCTTCTCCTTTTAGTTCTCAAGTTCGGATATGGACTCCAGTCAGTTTCTAATAAATTACCTGGCTCTGCACTTTAATTTTCTTTCGCGAAATAATACAGTTTAATGCTGCAACAATAGAATTTTCTCGCCAGAATGCGGGTTAGTTTATAAATTTAATCCAAAAGTTATTTATTAGTTATCCATTTCATACTCATATGGAAACACCAAGCACAGCATCAAATACACCACCTGTGAAATTTTATATGTTAAAAGCCGAAAATAGAATTAACGCAATGCGTGAACTTTTTCCATCAGTATTTATTATAAGTGACGAATCTGATCGGTTGGGTTTTAGAGCAACACCTGAATAAGCACAGCTTTATCGCGATGCTGTTGATGCGCATATAGCAAGAGTTGAAAACTTAGAAGAAAAAGTTGGCTCTAATATTTCAGCACCACTGTCGCGAGGTTTGCTCTCACCGACTAAAAAATGATTGCTTTATGGATTAGGGGTTGGCGTGTTTACTACTGCCATTGTAGTTTTTCCGATAATTGAAAATGCAGGTCTATCTTTAGCCACGAATAATACTACAAGAGATCCGTATGGTGAGATAAGAAATTACCAATTGCTTGCAACAGCTTTGAGCGGATTCATAGGCGGTACGACTGGCGCAGTAATTGGATTTTATCAAAGCATAAAAGACAGGCTTAGAGATTAGAATTCCTCTTTTTCTAATACTTCAGCTTCGAGGCGTTTTGCTACTTTCTTTTTTACTATGGTTGGTTTTGGTTCTGCAGGTATAGATATTTCTGGTTTTTCCATGGCTTCTGCAGAGCCATCTTTTCGCTTTCTGAGATAAAGCCCCGCCCCTGCCACGCCTATCGCAGCAACTCCTGCGGCAAGCCAGCCAAGCAGAGGGACTTCGGCAAGCTTGTGAAGAAATGATGAGTCTGTTTGCGGACGTTCATTTATTGTGTCACCACTCATATGAGTAGTTTTTTCAAAAATGCCATCGCCATCAGCATCAATTCGCACAGTTACAGAATCTGTTGCGCCCGCGGCGATAGCAGCCCAATCTGGCGCATACTCATGGACTGCGCCGCGGGTTATTCCTACGCGGTGTTTTGAAACAACAGATGCGCTATCGTTTTCATTCATAATAATTTCAAGGCCGTACGTTGAATTTTTTACTGCATGAGCCGTGCCTGTTACTCTGAATGACATGCCTGGCGAATAAGGGACTGCAATTTCGGTCTGCTTTGAACCCGATGGCCCATTAACTGCGAAAACACTGCTGGCATCTGGAGAAATTGGCATGCCGCTGCTGTCAAATGCCTGCAAGTCCACTGGCGAGCCTGTCGTTGCAGAAATAGTGCGATGAAGCGCTTGAGCCGGATGTATGGATGCAATTAATTTACTACCATCAGAACTGATTGAAATTTCTCTCCAAGCCCCGCCTCCGAAACCAAGTGATGCAGTTTCAACATACGAAGTGCCATCTTTTGTGAAGACAGAGTCTTCATGCGTGTGGCCTGCCAGCACAAGGACAACACCATATTGTTTCATCAGCTCTGTGAATTTATCAACATTTTGCGCTATTGTTTCGCCAGTGCGGAATTCCTCGAGCCATGCGCGCATGGCGGGATGGTGCAGTGCTATGATTTTTACTTTTCCGCTCGTGTCTTTTTCATTTTTAACGCCATCCAATCCATCAAGAGTATTTTCAAGCCAGTGTATCTGGCTGTCCTTCAGGCCGCTGCCCTCTGGCTTTAAGTCAGCAGATATAACATCCAAGAATCTATCATGCCCGCTGTTTAAACCTATTATTGCATATTCAGGTTCAACAACTGTTTTTTCTGAGATATCCCCGTCGCCTGCTGCGCTGTGATAGTTGGCAAGCCTATCGTTAATTAGGTCTTCGAGGCTTCCGATGTAAGGTGCGGAGCCGATGACATCTGCTTTTGCTCTGTAATCGTGATTTCCAGGGACAAATAAGAATGAGACTCCTGCATCTTCAAGCGGTTTTATTTCATCAAGGACTTTTTGATAGTTTTCAACACTGCCCGGCCCGTAGCCGTAATTAGCAATGTCGCCAGTGCCGATAATATATTTTGGCAGTTTTGGCAAGGCAAGGATTTTCTGTACAAAATCATGCAACTGCCTGTCTGCGCCATCCGCGCCAATGTGCAGATCTGATATCTGGATGATTTTGTTTTCGTCAATTATTGATGTTATTTGTGGTGTTGTTTGTTGTGTGGACGGATCTATAACTTCAAACGTAAGCGATTTTTGATTATTTCCCTCATTGCGGTCATCTAATTCGTGGCTATCTATCTTGGCTATGATGGTATATGTGCCGGGCAGCAAGGTTTTAGCAGGAACATACGCGCGAACGTAACCTGTTCCGGCGGCAGTTGCGTTATTTAAGCGGATTTCTACTGAGTCATACACTTCGTTAATGTATGTTTGCAGAATAATATTATATGTCTGAGGTTCGCGGACCATGCCAGAATAAAATACATACGCGCTTGCCGAGTCGCCGCGATTTAGTTTGAGCGTAGGAATTTCAGAGTTACGAGAGTCGTCTCGCAGCTCAATTTTATCAATACCTATATCTGGCTTGCTTTGATTATCTGCAGAATTAGTTTTATCTGGCACGTCCAAAACGCTAAAGTTTAGTGTGAGATTATTGTTAGCTTCGTTACTTTCGCGCACAGCATCATGCGGATCTAATGACATAATTATTTGATGGTATCGCGAGGTGTTTAGTAATACATTTCCGGATTCAATACCAGTGCACCCGTTTAGTATTCGCACCCCATTAACTGTTTTTTCGTTGGCCACTACCGTTCCCTCTTCCCGGCTCGTGCTGAAATTCGTTGACAGTGTAGATCTGTACCAAACGTGCTCGGTAGGCCAATTAGAAAGACCAATTTCGAAACAGAAATGATCGTCCGCCGCAGAATTAGTATTTGTGATTTTTTCACCAGTGAGTTTACTCACTAAATGCGCAGATATTATTTTCGCATCAGGCAATGTACTTTCTGCGCTGGCAGTGCGAAGCTCTTCGTACAAAACGCTAAAAACCCCTGCGCCAGTCATAATTCCAGCACCAAGAACTGCACCAAGCTTGCTTTTTGGTTTTGTTGGGATATCTGCATCTTCGAGCCGTTCCTGCAGGCTTTCTGTTGGTGTGTAAACCATTGCCATGGTAAATGCAGGATGTTGGGTTATGATTGTGGAACGATGCCTGCTTTTTTTATCTGCTTCTACTTCAGCATAGCCTTTTTCAGTTAAAGTTAAGCCGGCAGTTTCCAGAACACCTTGTCTAATCAAGTTTATTCTGAAATTATCTGTTTTCCCCAAATATGATAAGTATTGCGGGCAAATTTCATCAAAAGCAGGCAATTGTTCCGCAATTTTCGGATTTTGAGATTGCAATAACTCATATAAATCAACAATTGCGCGTTCTACATTGCCTGATCCAGTATACGTAAGCGTTCCATGCGAGTTTACAAAGGACAGATTGTTTTTGGAAGAAAAATCTGCCAAATAAGCAATAATGCTGCCTTTAGTCATGATTTTTTGCATTACTAATGGCGGGTTTTTTAGTTCCATGTTTTTGTAATTATGTTTTATTTCTTAAACCTTGCTAAGTGACTTTTCTGAGTGTATTTCTGCCTAAAATATCGCGGTGGTCCATTGAAGGTATGCCTTTGCAATCGTCAGAGTCAAACAAGCCAGGGTATTTATCATTTATCAGTTCATTTTTATCGGCTATTGGCGAAGTGAATATAAGTTTATAGCCCTTNNTCCATTGCGGCGCGATAAGCCGCAGGATTACTACGATTGCTGCTAAAAATTAAGTGACCGTCATAACTTAGCCCACCATCATGTTTTTGTAGATCGGCGACATACGATTCGCAAAAAATATGTATAGTTTGATAAGGCAGGCTATTTCTGGAACTAATTGAAAATACCGTATCTTTTATGTACAAAGTATCGCCGATAGCGTAGCCATCAATGCGCTCACAAGCCTCCGCGTCATTACCTTCATGATCGTGTTTGTGTTTAAGCGCGTAGTATTCTTTAAACGTCAAGTAGCGAGGTCCGAATAAGTCTGGATTAATAGCGAATGTGATTCCCAATGCAGCAGCTATTGTACTGCCAATAGCCAGCCCGCCCATCAGCATAAACTGCCTTCGTGTAAACTGCCTTGGCTGCGGTCGCGCAGTCTTTCTTTTCAAATCATCAAAATCTTCACTCGTTATGCGTTCCAAATCATCAAAATCCGCAACAGGCAGGGGAGATACCATGATTCTGCAACAATATTTGATTTAAACCTTACCATAGGCGCAACAAATATAAACGCACAAATCGATAGTAATTCATGGGCCACTCGAAGAAAGGAATTGTTGTAAATACTATAATTGCCATGGTAATGGCGGCGATTTTCATACTTGTTGCGGCGAGCGTAATTGGTGATTTTTTCAGCCAGTTTCCTAAAACAGAACCAATTGGCGATGCAACAAAAGTAGTTTGTTTCGGTGGCAGCAATAATAAATTATATTGTGTGAATAAAGAATCTGGCGCAGTAATCGTACCGTGGACGAATCCAACATCAGGCCCGCAGAGCAATCAAAAAATAACTCAAACGCCAGCTCTTACTGATAAAGGCATTTACTTCGCCGCAGGGTCTTATTTTTGCGGTGTAAATATTGCAGGCGCGCAAAAATTCGAATGCGAGAAGTTTGGCAGGTCCATAGCTACTGGCGTTGTTGCAGATGAAAGCAAAGGCATTGCCTGCTTCGGAGATGGTGTAGATTATGCAGAGCGCACCATACATTGCCAAGATATAAGTACGGGCGAACAAAAATTCGCAGTTAGTGGTGATGACGCTGGTGGCGAATGTTCTTGGTGGTCAAAAGGATTGAAAAGCGCTGGCGATGATGGTACTGCACATGGCAGAAACGGCAAATATTTCGGTAAATATTTAGAAGTACGCACCAGTGCAACTTACGAAGATGCAGAGAAAGCTGCGGATGATTATTTTGGATACCAATGCGGCGGCGGTATGCTACACTATTCTAGTGACTGGTTTCCTTGTATTTTACCAAAAAGCGACGATATGACTCATAGTAATGTGCACACAAAAGCCACACGTGGCTGTTACACTGCATCAACGCCAGTCTTTCAGAGCGGGACTGACTCGCTTTACTTCGGATTGGGCAATTACTTATGCGATGTTGATGCTGTGAAGTCACTTGGCACTAAACCAAATATAAATTGGTGCGCGAAGTTTGACTGGTCGCTTCCAAAAGGAAGTGCAGAAGGTGCAGGCCTTGTCTGCATTGAGGGCGGCAAAGACCATCGCGTGCATTGCATGGACTCTACAAAGCATGCAAATCCGCCAGATCAAGTAATACAAATAAAGTCCAGTGGAGAGGTAATGAAATATGCCTTGGCAATAGCAAAAGATAATAATAATAACAATGCAGATTTATTTTACGGCATCGGAACAAAAGTTTGTGGACATCACCCGCAGATAGTTGGCAATGATTTGAAAACAGGTGACAACGATTTGTGGTGCAAAGACATGGAGCGCGATATCCCAACAGGCTTTGTAGCTGATGCGAATTATGTTTGCTTTGGCGATGGTCCTGGCAATAAAATCCACTGCCTGAATAGAATGAATGGTGTGGAAGCATTTAGCATTACTTCTGGCGCATGGACTTCCAGAGCAGCGCAATCCACGCCGTTAATTCAAAATGATGTGCTTTACGCTGCACTTGGCGATTACGTCTGCGCTTATAAATTCCCATTTACTGCTGCGTACGCAAATAAAAATCTTGACAATGTGGGCGCAGGTGCAGGCAAGTACGATGTAGATAATGACCCAGACATAGTCTGGAAAAATGCATATCGCGGATGTGTTGATACTGGTGCAAATGAAAATATACCCACAGATATTGTTGGAGTAGCATGAAATCAAAACGTGCAGTAACAGAGCCAGTATTAATTATTGGAGTTTTAGTAATAGCTGCAACAATGTTATTGTTAGGCACAACACGCGTTTTGGTGCCTTTGATTAAGACACAGTCTGAATTTTTGGCAAATGATATAGGGCTTACTGTTCATGCCGTTTACGCTGCGCCTGAAAATCTTAAGTATAATTTTGTGGCGAGCACGCCAAAAGGTAAAGATATCATGTATGTTTTTTTCACGGCGTCTGATTTAAGAGAAACTCAAGTATATGATGGCGGGCCCACTCCTAAAAAATATGCAATCGTCAAAGACACAAAAATTAAGCAGACTTTTGCAGATGGCGGGCTTAATGCTGTTGGATGGGTGACATACTATCCAGACAATATTAAAGGATTGTTCAGTATAAAAGTAATTAAAAAATGGGATGAAATTAACCAAAAAAATAGTGTTAAGTTTTGCAATAAGTGCTGAAAATGAAACTAAAATCGAAAAAAGCAACAATGGAATGGCCATCCTTTCTCATATCAAGCATATTTTCTATGCTTTTGTTTATTATCGGCGTTTTTATGATTTTAAATGTGGCTAATGCTGGTAAAATCGATATAGACCCAAAATTAGACGCGCTGAATTACGGACTGTTAGCTAGCAGAGTTCTTAACTCGGCAGACTGCCTCGCATGGGAAGAGAAAACGCCGGATGGATATCTAGTGCATGCAGGAGTGATTGATGCTAATAAGCTTAGCAATAATGAAAATGTTAGAAACTGTATATTCGGAAAAAAATATTATATTTATGTCAGCATTCCTGGAAAGCCAGGCATGAGCGTATCTGATGGTCTGGGTTTTGCAAATAACTTGCCCAGAATAGGAAATACTGCGGTAGATAAAAAATATTATGATTGGTTTGCAGTTAAAGTATTGGATTATGATAATAACCTCCGAGCTGGTGTTGCAATGGTGGCAATAGTATGAGAAACAAAAAGGCAGTAATAGATATGCTTGTGGAATTCGTCATAGCAGTTGTTATACTTTTAGTAGTGTGGCTGGTAATCAACGTTGCGCTGGCGCTACACGTTGGCGTTGACCAGGGCACTGTAAAGGCGAGATTGGAATCGCCGGACCAGTCGTTTGCCTGCAATTATTGGCTCATGAACTTTCTGCGCGCAGAAAATGAAGATGGAATTGTTTATTCGGATATTTTATCATGGGCAAAAAATGATGGCACTATGAAAACGAGATTTGTAACAGATGCAACTGCTTATTTTGAAAATAATTATCGCCGCGGTTATAATCTGCTGCGCTGGCAATTAAGCGCAGAAACGTCTGCATCACAGCCAGTATTGAGCGTCGGCTATTCTGACAAGAAGCTGCCTCGCCAGTGCTCGCAGAAGATAGTTGTAAAAGGAGAACCGCCAATAAAGGTAACTCTGGGGGTCGATTACTGATGCACGGGAAAAAAGCAATCCAGCAGTTGATTATAGTATTATTCATAATAATTGCAATTGGTGCGCTTTTGGTTGCTGGTGAAAGCACTAAAAATACAATTATAAAAATAGGCGACAGGCAATTTTTAATTCTTAATTCTTATCTTGAAGCTGAAAAAACCCGCGATTACTATACTCAAATCGCTAGATTAGCTGTGCAGGATACTGCAAAAGAGCTTGGAATGAATCTGCAGGCATGCATAATGGCAGACGGCTTTTCGAATAAATTTCCGGAAAAAGTAAGTAACTACGATATTAATTATGATTTGTCTTCAAATCCGCAGCTCACAGTGATTTCGCCAAGAGTTGTATGGTCTTTTGTAAAATATCCGGATGCGGCCAGCATTTATGGCACGCCAGAAGACGTGGACCCGCGCATTACAGTGAGCGGAGAAAACTTCCAATATGATGCTGGGCTGTACGTAAGTTATACTTTCTGTGTTTCAAAGTGCGGTGATGGGCTGAAGCAAGGCACAGAGGAATGCGATATTGGTGACTTTGGAGCGAATGGCAATCTGTGTCAACAAGGCATTGGCCAAGGAAGCGGCGGGCAACAAGGCAGTGGCAATCAGCAAGCTAGACCGTTAAAATGTACTGCAGACTGCAAAATAGATTATAGTGTTTGTTAATTAATTTAGCCATTAATATGTAGTTTATTTTTTCACAAAGCCGAAATCTTCTTTTTTTATTTGCTTTTTGTCAACGCCGAGTTTTATTAGCAATTCGACCATTGCCAAAATAAACTCGTGCGCGCCGCAGATGTAAAATGTTTTTTCAGATAAATTGCCAGCATGTTTTTTCAAAAATATTTCATCAATTCTTCCGTGCTCAAAGCCTGCTGCCACTTCGCGCGTGATTGTAAAAATACATTTAATATTATTATTTTCATTTTGCAATCTCAAAAGTTCGTTGCGCATTGTTACTTCATTTGCAAATCTGCTGCTGTAAAGGAGTGTGAATTTGTTTTCAAGCCTTTTATCTGTTGCATATCTTAGCGTTGATATGAATGGAGTAATTCCAATTCCGCCAGCCAGCATTACAATATCTTTGCCTGCTTCGTCAAAAGTAAATGCTCCGAAAGGCCCATTTACCCCTACTTTATCGCCTTTCTTAAGATTGGCAAGCCTGCCAGTGAAGACGCCGGCTACTTTGAATGCAACTTCAAGATACATCTTATTTGTCGGAGATGAAATGACTGAATAAGGGCGGGCAAGCTTGTAATCTGCAGGATTTTCTGAGTTTGAATTATCTGATAAATATAGGTTGAAGAACTGCCCGGGCTTATAGTCATAGAATTTTTTATTCCGCATAGCAATGCTGATTATTTTTACAGTTGGCGTTTCATCAACCAGTTCCAAAACTTCGCCGATTTCAAGAGCCATGAATTAAACCAGGAAAAAAGGCTTAATAATTTTTGCTTGGTAGAAATTTTCTACCAAAATGCTTATAAAAGTAGCATTATTGTGTGTTATGGTGATAGAAATGGAAAAAGAAACAATTGAAGCAATAATGAAACAGCCAAACATAACTGATGCAGAATTAGCAAAAGTGCTTGGCATATCGAGAAGTGGAGCGGCGAAAAGGCGCAAAAACCTAGTGGCCAAAAATGCATTGCAGTTTTTCGCTGCGCCGGATTTGGGCAGGCTTTCGCATGACCTGATGAGTGGGTTGTTTGGCTTTTCCGCAGCAATTGCGTATAAAACTGTGGAAAAATTAGCAAAAAAACTTTTGAAAGATAGGAATTTTTTAGTGCTGTGGATACGGCGGACTGGTGCGAATAATTGGGGTATAGAATTTTTGTATTGCGCTGCAACGGCGGGCAAAGAAGATTTTGATAGGACGACTGAAAATTGGCGCGGCGTGTTGGCAAAAGAAGTTGGGCCCGAACTTAGTAGAATCGATGTTGGCAGCAGGACATTTGTATTCAGAATGCTTGGGCGCGATATAAATAGTAGCTTTTAGCCGTAGCGCCACTGCCTTACTACTACCATCACTGAACTCATGCCAGCCAGAAGGGCAAGGTAAGATACCATTGCAACTGCCCTTGCACTTGGGTTGGTAAGCATCTGCGAGGCCACAAGGACTGCAGCTGCTATTCCGAAAAGAACCAGCGGAATTTCCTCGTGTGGCCTGTGTTTCATGATAATTACTATATAGGGGAGTTTATATATTTATTGCTGTTTTTAGTAATTTGTTCTGTTATAGTTTTTGGTGTTTAGTCGCTAGTGTTTGGTTGTTAATTTAAATAACTGAAAACAGCTTCAAAAACCTTTAAAAACCAGTTAAATAAGGTGTTCACATGGCAAAATTGCGAGCAGCAAAATCATACCGAAGGGTAAAGAGGGCTTATGTTCGAACCAGCAAGCTCAGGAATAAGGCGTATGTAAAGGGCGCGCCAAACATAAGATTAGCCCAATATGATACAGGCAATCCCAACCAGAATTACACTCACGAAATCCAAGTTATATCTACAAGGACAATACAAGTCAGGGACAATGCACTTGAGGCTGGCAGGCAAACAGCTGTAAGATACCTCGAAGTCCATCTGGCAAAGGAAGGCTATTGGATGAAAACCCGCGCAGTCCCGCATCACATCCTAAGGGAAAACCCATTGGCAACTGGCGCAGGTGCAGATAGATTTTCGCAGGGAATGGCCCACAGCTTCGGCTCGCCTTACGGGCATGCTGCCCAGGTAAAGCCTGGCAGAATAATCTACACTTTCAGGGTTTTCAAGCACCAAATTCCATTTGCCAAAGAAGCTGCAAGGAAGGCCAGCACAAAGATGCCGATGCACTGTATGATAAAAGTTTTTGATATGTCTACTGGCAAAGAGATTGTAGCTTAAGGTTTAGAAAATCTTTTAACTATTTATTTCAGCAGGCTTGTATGCAGGCATACTTATTAATTCGCGCATATGCAGTTCGTGACGTATATTCAGAATTGGAAAAATCAAAGGGTGTGATAGAATGCCACACACTTACAGGTGCTTTTGATTTGATTGCGAGAATAGAAGCTGATGATATCGGTGGCTTGTCAGCCATCAAGCAAGCCATTGCTAAATTGCCCCGCATCAAACGCATAGATGTACTGACAGTAACAGATATAGCAAAATGATTTTAAAGCACTAAACGCAAACTTTTTAATGATAAAAGCAATAATCTTCGATGCGGGGGGAGTTATTGTTAATTACTCAAGAAATGGTTTTGAACTGCAGGCTAATCGGCTCGGAATTTCCACTGAAAAATTAGTAGAGTTTTACAAATTACATCACAAAGTGCTTGGCAAAAATGAATTGAAAACAAGTGACTATTGCAAACTTTTTGAAAAATCCTTTAGAATCAAGCCAAAATTATTCATAGATACGTGGAAAAAAGCATATTCTGAAGTTGCGGTTTATGATAAAGATATGATGAAACTTGTAGAAAAACTAAAAACAAAGTACAAAGTTGCAATGCTGTCAAACATAGTCAAAGTAAATGCAGGCATACACAAGAAAAGCGGATTTTACAAAAATTTCTGCTGTGCAGTTCTGTCATGCGATGTGGGTTTGGCAAAGCCAGACAAAAAAATATTCGAATTAATCATTAAAAAATTAAAATTAAATGCTGATGAGTGCGTATTTGTTGATAACTTGGAAGAAAATGTTTTAGCCGCAAAAGAAATGGGTTTCAGAACAATTCTTTTTGCAGATAAGGCAAAAGCAATGGCAGAATTGAATAAATTGCTTAACTAAAACTTTATAATATTCCTTTACCAATCAAAACCAATGGCAACATATACTAGCTGGTTTAAGCAGATACATAAGGATGATGTAGATATTGCCGGCGGAAAGGGGGCTAACCTCGGCGAGATGTGGAATAATGGCTTTCCTGTGCCAAATGGCTTTATTCTTCTTGCGCAGGCCTACAGGGATTTCCTCAAAGAAAATAACCTCGACAAAAAGATTTATTCAAAACTCGAGGGAATAAATTACGAAGACACTGCGCATTTGGAAAAAACTGCGAAAGAAATACAAGGATGGATTTCCTCTGCAAAAATTTCCGAAGACATGAAAGAGGAAATCGAAGCAGCATATTCAATGTTTGATACTGTTCCTGAAATTCATAAAAATAAAATTGCGGAACGATTGCTTTTGGCAGGCAGGGATCCGCCTTTTGTTGCTGTAAGAAGTTCTGCGACTGCCGAAGACCTGCCGCAGGCCAGTTTTGCAGGCCAGCAAGCCAGCTTCCTTAACATCAAAGGCAAGGCAAAGCTGATTCAGGCTGTGAAGGACTGCTGGGCATCACTTTACACTGGGCGCGCAATTTATTATAGGCAGAAAAACAATTTCCCCCACGAAAAAGTGGCGCTATGTGTTGTTGTGCAGAAACAAGTGAACTCCGAAAAATCTGGAATAATGTTTTCAATTAATCCGGCAACAAATAATGAAAAAGAAATTGTGATTGAAGCGATTTATGGCTTGGGCGAAGCAGTTGTTTCTGGCTCTGTAAGCCCCAACACATACATAATTGACAAGGATTTTGAAAAAATTATTGATACTGATACTCCAAAGCAGGACTTTTTGATAACAAGAGATGCATATGGTAATAATATTCAGAAAAAACTCAATGACAAGCAGAATTCAACGCAGGTTTTGAATGAAAAAGAGATTTCTGTTTTGGTAAAGCTGGCAAAAAAATCAGAGAATCACTATAAATTCCCGCAGGATATGGAATGGGCAATCGAAGGTGGACGGGTTTACATGGTGCAGACAAGGCCAGTGACTACTCTGCATAAAACAGAGAGCCCAATAAAAGAAGAAGCGCAGGCAGGCGAGGCCATCCTTCACGGGCTTGGCGCTTCTGCAGGCATTGCCTCTGGAAAAGTAAAACTCGTGTACAATATTAGCGATTTGGATAAAGTCGAAAAGGGAGACATTCTTGTCGCGCAGATGACGAACCCAGATTATGTTCCAGCAATGCAGAGAGCAGTTGCAATTGTTACGGATGCAGGCGGAATTACATCTCATGCAGCAATTGTCTCAAGAGAAATGGGCATTCCAGCTATTGTCGGCACAAAAGAAGCAACAAAACTTCTAAAAGATGGGGATGTGATAACTGTTGATGGGCATGCTGGCAAGGTTTTCAGGGGCGAAATCCGCATTGAAGTGCCAAAAGAAGAAGATGTAGTTGTCAGTCATGCGGTTGTTAGTTCTTCGCCAAGTGAGGAAACAAAAGAGCAACCAACAACAAATAATCAAGAACGGGCAACACGTATGAGCATCAAAGTCAATGTCGAACTGCCGATGTCTGCAAAAAGGGCATCGGCAACAGGTGCAGATGGCATAGGATTATTAAGATTGGAAGGAATTATTGCATCCGGCAAGATCCATCCAGGAAAATACCTGAGAGACAGAAGGCTTGACGAGTATGAAAAACTTATTTATGATGGTGTAAAAGAAATTGTTTCAGAATTCGAAGGCAAGCCAGTGTGGGTTAGGACTTCTGACATAAGAACAGATGAGTTTACAGAGCTGGAAGGCGGAGGAGATGAACCTAAAGAGGCAAACCCAATGATTGGCTGGCATGGCATCCGCAGAAGCCTGGACTGCCCAGACTTATTGAAAGCAGAATTTTCAGCAATCAAAAAATTATATGACGAGGGATTTACAAAAATCGGAATCATGCTACCATTTATTATTTCAGTTGATGAGGTGAGGCAGGCAAAGCAGATTTTATCAGAAGTCTGGTTTGGAGATGGAACTTCTGCTGCCCTGCCTATTGAATTCGGAGTGATGGTTGAAACACCAGCGGCTGTTTTGATAATAGAATACTTATGCAAGGAGGGAATTGATTTCATTTCTTTCGGGACAAATGACTTGACACAGACAATTCTCGGTGTTGACAGGGGGAATGAAAACATTGCAAAATTATATTCTGAGAAACACCCTGCGGTTTTAAGAGCCATTGAGCATGTAATTAAAATCTGCAGGATGCAGAATGTCAAGACCTCTGTGTGCGGGCAGGCTGGCTCTGACCCTGAAATGGCAGAGATGCTGTTTAAGTTTGGGATAGATTCTATTTCTGCAAATATTGATGCAGTTGGCAAGATTCGCAAGAAGATTTTAGAATTAGAGGCAGGACAGCTTTAACTATTTATCAGTAATTGTAACCTGCAAAATATAATTTACAAGAAACAAATGTATTTAAATAAAAAACATTTTTAATTTTTGAGGTGCTGATAGTGGATAAGCTATTTGACAAAGTATGCGTAGTGTGCAATGAATCTGTTTATGCTACTATCTGCGCACTTTGCTTGACTGATCGGACAGAGACATGGCTCGAAGGGAAAAAATTATCCATGACACGCGAATTCAGGCAACAGGTAAGATTATTTTTGGATTCATTGAGAAAAAAATCAACAATGAAGTGTTCTATGTGTAGGACAGAAACAATTGCAACCTGCCATATGTGCTACCTTGAGCGAATTGGGGGCTGGCTTGCCAGCAAGGATAAGGGGATGGCCGTTGATTTCGTGAAGAATTTTAATGCGGATTTCTCGGAGAAGGCGTTTGGACGAGAGCTTTATGCTTAAGATATACCCATAATGCTTTTTTAGTTAGCTTCTTTATATAATTAGTTTTGTATGCGCGGTATTTTTCCCCGCTGTCTTTTGCAAATCTGGATGCTTTTTTCTTTATTAGTGCATATTCTTCTGCATCTGCCGAATTTCTCCGTAAATACCAGACAAATGCAATGGTTTTTTTCCAATTCAGACTGTTGAGCCATGTTAAATGTAAATGAACTCTGCGGATTTTTCTGCGATATTTGTAATCGCGCCTAAGGAAAAATCGCTCTGCATCGCCACTGCTTTCTTTATAGGTGTAGCCTGCTTTTTCAAGCTTATTTCTGGCATTAATTCTGTATTTTTTTGGCATGGCGATGCCAACATCAATAATTCCTTTTCCGCAGAGGCATGGCACAGCAGTACTGCCTATGTGTGCAATTAATGCGCGCGGAAGAATTTTTCGTATTCGTTCTCTTTCCAGTTGATATAATTTGGGAAACTTTTTGGAATATTTTTTAAAACTATATTTGTTTTTTAGTTTGGTCATATGTCATATTTGTAATTTGGCTTATAAATATTTCTCAAACAACTAAAATATCCAAACACGCATGATTAACGTGCGGTTTGTAACTTTTAATTACCTTGACTTGTAATAGTTTTACTTTATAATTTGAAAAATCCTTAAAAAGTTCAGCTTCTTTTCCTTCTTTGGCAAGCCCGTGGTAATGTACCACTGTTCCTTTCTGTGCGATACGCATGGCCGCGGGAATGTATTTCTTGCAGCTCGGAATTAATCCCATCAAAATCCTGTTCGCTTTCGGAAAAGTTTTGTTCTGCAAAACTTTTTCGCAGTCCCCGAGAATTGGAAAAACATTTGATAAATAGTTTAGCCGAACATTTTCTTTCAAATATTTAAATGCATCTGGATTTATTTCAATTGAAATAATTTTGGCGCGCGGATGGGTTTTCGCAATCGGAATTGAAAAATATCCAATACCAGCGAACATATCAACAACAACTTCATTTTCTTTTACAAGCGAAATAATTCTTTTTTTCTCTGCGTGGTTTCCGTGCGAATACATTATTTCTTTCGGATTTAATTTTAATTTGCAATTATTTTCAGTTACGATAACTTCTTTCGGCATTTTTCCCGCAATCACTTCAACATCCGGCTTCCTTTTCTGTTCGGTTATTCCTTTTTGCACGCAGACTGCCGTGAAGTACGGAAATAATTCCAAAATAGTTTTTCCAATCAGCGCCTTGTGTTTTTCAAGCGCTTTATTCAAATGAATCAGGCAAACCTCGCCAAGTTTCTGGTAAGAGGCAGGCAATAAGTTTATTTCCTCGCCGGATAAATTTGATTCTAAGAGCCTCGCTGTCAGATGGGTTTTGAAACGCATGAAAATGGAAATAACCGGGTGTTTTTAAATCTAAGTCCCTTCCAACCGCAAAATCGGTTGACGCTTTTGTCGTATTCGGCGAAGCCGAATACAACTTAAGTCCCTTCTTCAAACCCAGCCAGATATTTTTTCTGTTCATCTGTTAAACTATCTATGGTAATCCCCATTGTCGCCAGCTTAATGGAAGCAATTTCCTGGTCCTGTGCTTTTGGCAGGTTGTGGACGTCCGGTTTTATCTGGCCTTTGTTCTTTGCCAAGTGCAGGACTGCCATGAATTGGTTTGCGAAAGACATATCCATTACTTCGGATGGATGGCCTTCTGCAGCTGCCAGATTTACAAGCCTGCCTTCTGCAAGCAAGTAGATTTTGTTTCCATTCGGCAGAATGTATTCAACATTATTGTCGCGGATTTCTTTTTTTGATTTAGCTATTTTTTCCAGTGCAGCCGCATCAATTTCCAGATTAAAATGCCCTGAATTTGCTAAGATTGCGCCATTTTTCATTAATTCGAAATGTTTTTCTGTAATTATATTGTTGCAGCCAGTAGTTGTTACGAAAATGTCGCCGAGCTTTGCGGCTTCTGACATTGGCATTACTTTGAAGCCTTCCATTCTTGCGCGGAGAGCGTTTATGGAATCAATTTCTGTTACAATAATATCGCAGCCCATGCCTTTTGCGCGCATTGCCACGCCTTTCCCGCAGTGGCCATAGCCAGCCACAACCAAGGTCTTGCCAGCCAGCATTACATTAGTTGCCCTTTTTATTCCGTCCAAGGTTGATTCTCCTGTTCCGTAAACATTGTCAAAGTCCCATTTTGTTTCTGCGTCAGACACTGCCATGATTGGATATTTCAGCTGGCCTGCGGCAGCCATTGCTCTTATGCGGTTTATCCCTGTCGTGGTCTCTTCGCACCCGCCAATTATGCCTTTCAAAACTTCAGGATATTTTTGGTGCGCGACAAAAACCAAGTCCGCGCCGTCATCAATTGTGATGTGCGGGCTTGCCTTGATGCACTGCTCAATGCACCAGTAATAATCTTCTTTTGATATTCCGCGCCATGCATAAACATCAATTCCTTCTTCTGCCAAAGCGGCGGCAACATCATCTTGTGTTGAAAGAGGGTTGCATCCGCTCCAGACTGGATTTGCGCCCGCGGCTTTCAATGCGCGGATGAGGACTGCTGTTTCTTTTGTGACATGAAGGCAGCCGGCAATTGTGAGGCCTGCCAGAGGTTTTGATGTTTCATATCTTTTTTTCAGTTCCATGAGCACAGGCATTCTCGACTCAGCCCATTCAATTTTGAGCCTGCCCTGCGCTGCTAATTTCGGGTCTGCTATTTTTGCCATGTTTTTTGGTATTTGGGAAGGAATTTAAATTTAATCAAAGCGAAACATACAGATAAGCCTTAAAAACACTGCCCTGAACGAGATACTAAAATGTCAAAACGAATTTCCAAGGAAGCACAGCAGAAGATTTTGGAGGCCCATGGGCTAAAATTATCACAGTCAGAAGCCGCAAAATATGCCGGTGTGAGTCAAACTAATGTGCATAATTATTGGAAAGCGGCAGGGCTAAATCCACATCGTAAAGCCGGATTAGCCAAAGAAACGCAGGATTTGATTTATGCCGCGTGGGAACGTGGGCTCAGTGCGTGCAAAACAAGCACATACCTGGGAATTAGTATTCCTTCTGTTTTAAGATACTGGAACGCTGCGGGCCTGAAATCGCACCATGCTCAATGGCGTGATGGCAGTTTAGGATTAAAAGTTTCACTGGAAATACTTTTGGATGGCGTATTTGATACTGTGAAAAATCCAAATGAGGCATTAGGATTGGACCAAATAATAGAAAGATTAAAAGACAGGTTAGATATAAAAAAAGTAAATACAAAAGATTTGCAGGAAAAAATCAACCAGCTTGTTGGCTGGGGATGTTACAATGTTGTGCAAAAAGATGGGAAGGTATATTATTCCGCAGGCATGCCTGCCGCAATGGATGGCAATTTAAAAGCCAGCGTAGCGAGTAAATAAAATGGATTACGATTTAGAATTAGACAAGGTGGTTGAAGAAGTCAAAAAGTTAGATAAAAACAGAGTTAAAGTTTGCCTGCAATTTCCGGATGGCCTGAAAGCCAATGCCACCGAAGCGGTAAAAGAACTAGAGAAAAAAACCGCAGGCAAGGCAATATTCTTCATCTGGGCCGGCTCGAATTTCGGAGGCTGTGACGTGCCAGTACATTTGGAAAAATCGGGTTTTGACCTCATTGTTGGTTTTGGGCACTGCGTGTTTAAGAAATGACTAAAACGATTATATTTGATTTTGATGGAACTATTGCCGATTCGTTTAAGCAAACTGTTAATATAATTAATAGTTTATCTGAAGAATTTGGTTTTCAAAAAGAATTAAATTACGAAAAAATCCGCAGCAAAAGCATTTCCCAGCTAATAAAAGATCTGCGTATTTCATTTTGGAATGTTCCAAGAGTTATCTCGCGCTGGCGCAAAGAGCTTTCAAAAATAATTTACACCATAAAACCAACACAAATCGTGCCGGCATTAAAGAAATTAAAGCAAAAAGGCTGTGTTTTAGGCATACTAACGACAAATTCCGAAGAAAACGTACGCAAGTTTCTCAAAGCAAATGATTTGGAATTATTTGATTTTGTTTGCCATGGAAGCAGTCTATTCGGAAAAGATAAAATATTAAAAAAGATTATCAAAAAATACAAAATAAATATAAGTAATGCTATTTACGTTGGCGATGAGCCAAGAGACATTGAAGCCGCAAAGAAATTAAATATGAAAATTATTGCAGTTGATTGGGGCTTTAGTTCAAAAGAATTATTGGAAAAAAGCGAGCCAGATGCTATTGTTAGTTCTGAAAAAGAATTGGCAGACTTATAATGATTAGTAAGGTTTTAACAGCCAGAGAACCCTATGCGATGTAAAAATTAATTTATGCACGTCAAACTTCTGTTCATAGCAGACTTTCAACCGCAGGCTATTGAATGTGTCCTGCCAGTCTTTGTAAGATTTGTGGTTGTACGGGCAGTTTATTAATTTATATTTATTTGAAATGAAATCATGCAGCAATTCAAAAAACTTGTTATATGTTGAAGTTATTAGGTTTTCATAAATAATTATGCCTTTCCTGGAAACTCTTGTAGCTTCACGCAGCACAGCGGGAATATCATCGCAATGGTGCAGTACTGTGAATATCAGTGAATAATCGAAAGACTTGTCTTTATGTGGAAAATGCAGGCCATCATAGAGTTGCAGCTTGATGTCTGTCGTATTAGTATTTACTATGTCCAAACCTTCCACAAGTAAGCCATAGGTTTCCTTCAACTGCTTAGCAAGCCAACCGCTTCCCAGGCCAACATCCAACAGGCTGCTGCCTGCTTCTTCTGATAAGATGTCTTTAAATATTGGCATATATCCTGTTGCGCGCTTTTTATCATGACTTAGCATTTCGAAATTATCAGATAGATTTGATTTAAATAAGTATTGGCTGTTACGATAAATTAATTGTTCTATTTGTTGAAGCTTCCTGATGCAGCAGTCTTGCCAGAGAAATCTATTGTAAATGAAATCCTTGAGCTGTTTGGCTGGCTTGAGATTGAACAGCTTGTGCCTGACAAGCTGAGGATAATCTGCCTTATCTGTCCAATTGAAATATCTGTTCCACAGCCAGACGCGCAGGTTGGATTAGTACTGCCGCCCCAGTTTGAGGAGCATATAGATTTCTGATTTGAATCGAAAACAATCCATTCTGTTGTCGGGTATGTTGTGCCTGCTGTTGTTGGAATCGGATTATTTCCTATATTTTGCGCATAAATAGTCAGGTTTTGAGCTGAATCGTTGTAGTTTGCTTTTAGAATCGCAATACTGGATGCTATGGTAGTTTGGAGCTTGCCTTGGTAGCTTTCGACCCCGCCCTGTTGCTGGCCCTGCACTCTTGTTATCCAATAAAACATCCCGCCTGCTGCGGCGACAACCATCATTAGAATCAAAATAGTGGCAATTATTGGAGAGATTGCCCGCTTATTTGTGGCCATGAGAGTTTTTGCAGAGTTACATATATAAGATTTGCCATGGTGTTAAACTCATGAGCCTAAGAGTACTTGTCGGCTGTCCAACCCATCGCTGTAAAGACTATTGCCTTGAAGCCTATGCAAAAGCGGTAAAATCGCTTAGTTACAATGGTTTTGATGTTCTGCTTGTTGATAATTCGCCTACAGATGAATATTTTGAAAAAATCAAATCGCTTGGCTTGAATGTAATGCGAGGCCCGCAGTTTGATACGGCGATTCAAAGGATTATCAGTTCGAGAAACTTGTTAAGGAAGTATGCAATTGAAAACAAGTACGATTATCTGCTGAGTTTGGAGCAGGATGTGATTCCGTCAGCAGATATTATTAAAAGGCTTCTTTCGCATCAGAAAAAAGTAATCTCTGGCGTTTATTTTAACCTCCAGAAGAATCTTTCAGGCAAGGTAGTTCCTTTGGCAATGCTTTGGAGCAAAGTCGAAGGTGAAATCGGAATACACCTGTCAGAAGACATGATTTTCGAAAAGCCAGGCTTGTATGAAGTGCAGGCCTGCGGGCTTGGCGCAGTGTTGATTGCAAGGGAAGTTTTAGAGAAGGTTGAATTCCGTGCAGGAACAAAGCTCGGGGAAGGATGGGATGATATGTTTTTCTGCAGGGATGCAAAAGCACTTGGATACAAAATTTTTGCAGATACTTCGGTAATGTGCCAGCATGCCACAACACCAGAAGGCAAGTGGCAGAATATTGTGAAGTTTTAAACAATTGACGTGGTAAGAATAAGTAATGCCTATCGAGCTTGCGAAGATAGGCAAACATGTCAATTGGGTTACAGTTGTGGCAGAATACAGTTAAATTTTAATACTCATAATGCGCATTAATTATATGGACACGCGATTAGTTGGCAAGGTGATTTTAATCATTGCGTTAGTTGGCGTTTTCTTTTTAGTTTCTCAGCAGGCAGACAGGTTCGGCTCTTTGACAGGCAAGACTGCACAAGATGGCAACTGCGCAGATTCAGATGGAAATGATATTTTCGCAAGAGGAGTAACTTTTGCAATCGCAGATGGCAGTTCTAAGAGCCACACCGATTATTGTTCAACAAGAGATAGCGTGATGGAAGGCCTGTGTGCAAATGGCAAATTCAACAGCGAACAGAAGGCATGCGCTAAGGGTTGTGCTAGCGGGGCCTGCCTGAAGTAATTAATCTGCTGGCTTTATTATTATATTCCCGACAAAATCAGTTTCAAGCTCAACTTTTTTTGATTTTTTGATTTCTCTGCATCTTTCTATTATTTCTATGGGCAGGGTTATTACGTAACTCGTGTACTTTTTATTATGCCCTGGCTGTCTTCTTAATTTAACTTTCATATTTGCCCATGACTATAGTAAGACTATAGTCTTCGAATATAAAACTTTTGTTTGCAATAGAAAGTTACCACTTTGGCGGAAAGTAAAACTTATTTATACCCCAGAATCCTACGCTATTCTAAAGGAGGGAACGTAATGGCCTTTTTAGAAGGAACACTCGGAATAGGCGTTGGCTTGCTGTTAGGACTAGCATTGTTGAAATACAGCGGCTACGTAGACCAGTTGAAGAAAGAGCTAGGCTATATTGCAAGCGGTGCAGTATTCTTGTTGTTGACAGCAGTGCTGACAACTGTGGGAACATTGGTGCCGACAGTAACAACTGCAGTTAGCTGGATAAACATAATCTTCAGCGTAATTGCCTTTATTCTGGTGTTAATTGGTGCTATCGCAACAGCACTGCAAATCTTCAGCAAACTGAAATAGAAGCTTTGCAAATCAAGCACCTCAAACCTCTTTCTTTTTATTTTGTTATTTTAAGTAAATAGGTGTGGAGTAGACATTTTTAGCCGCAAAATATAGCCAAAATAGTTTTAAAGCGGTTTTTGATCCAGAAGTTATGTTTTGCCAAAAATGCAAAAATCTACTGATAGTTGTAGAAAATAAAAAGTGTAAGAATTGTGGTGCGCAGGTAGAGCAAAAAATCGAATTTTTAAGCAAGAGAAAAGTGAAAAAAGAAATTAAAACCGGCGATGCGCAAAGAGACACAGAGCCAATGATGGATGCAAAGTGTAAAAAATGCGGAAATGATAAAGTTTATTGCTGGAGCAAACAAATTAGTTATGCAGATGAGCCAGAAGTAGAATTCTATAGATGCACTAAGTGCAGTTACACGTGGAGAAGCGGATATACTCCTTAATCTTATTTATCAAAACTTCCGCCGGCAGTTGTCAGGCCAGAGAAATCTATTGTAAATGAAATCCTTGAACTGTTTGGCTGGCTTCGTATTAGGCAAGTACTGCTATTTGTAAAATTTAATATTATTTGTTTTATCTGGCCGATTTCAATATTTGCACCACCACAGCCAGCGTTGCACTTCGGTCCAGTACTGGATGCGCCGTCATTTCCCCAATTGCTCGAGCAGATTGAATTTTGGCTTGAATCTAAAACAATCCATTCGGTAGTAGGGTACGATGTTAAATTAGAGACTGGAATTGGGTTGTTGCCAGTATTTTGTACGAAAATATTGAGTATTTGTGTTGAGTCATTATAGTTTGTTTTTAAAACACTTGCAGCGGTTGAAGCTGTCTTAAAGAACTTGCTTTGGAAGCTTTCGACCCCGCCCTGTTGCTGGCCTTGTATCCGCGAGGCCCAGAAGAACATTCCACCAGCTGCGGCAACAACCATCATCATGATTAAAATCGTGGCAATTATTGGAGAGATTGCTTTTCGCGATTTCGTGGTCATTTAGTTATATTATATTTAGCAGTTTATAAATTTACTGATGGCGCGCTAGATAATTAATTATGGCAATATATTTATATAGTATCTAATAGAAAAATAAGCGCCATGGCCCTGAGTAAGAAAGCATCATTTACTGTTGCAGTAATACTTTTCATTCTCATCAGCTCAGTTGGTTTTTTGGGTTATTCTTTGCAAGGGAAAGGTTTGGCAGGGCTGACTGGGGCCGCAGTCAATTTGCCAAATCATGTAACCTGTACGGCTGGCCAAGGTTATGGTTTTGAAGTGGCACCGCCTGCAACTACTGCGCACACAATAACAGCGAGCGATAATATTGTGTGCCAGTCAAATGCACTGGGTCTTAGGACTACTGCTCTATTAACAAACAGCAAATTAGATCCAATGAATTGTTTTACTCAAACATATAATCCTTACGGCGTACAGCTTTCCCCAGGCAAATATTATTTTTGCGTAAAGATAATTGCATCACAGCGTTATTTTTTAATGGAATATAATCTCGGCGATACTATTAGTTTTGATTGGGCAGAACAAATACCTATTCAAATACCAACTTGTACAGACGTAGATAGCGATGGCTATGGCGCCAGGGGGACTGATTTATCTGTGTGTGCTGGCAGTGCCACTGTTGCAGATTGCAATGATGCAGATACGAGTATTAGTCCAAGTGCGCAGGAATACTGCGATGGAAAAGATAATAATTGTGATAATTTAGCAGATGAAGGCGGAGTCTGTGATACGATTCAGAACTGCGGTGCTTATGGCAATACGTGCCCAACAGATCCAAATGGTGCGCCGATGTGCACGAATGGTGTTTGCAGTTTGATTTGTAATTCAGGCTATAACTTACAAGATGGTGCGTGTGTTCCTGATATTCCAGCCTGCGTGCCTGCAGCAGAAATCTGCGGAGATGAGATAGATCAGGACTGCGATGGCGCTGACCTGGCCTGCGCAACATGCACAGATAAAGATGGCGATGGCTATGGTTCTGTAGGTACTGATTTATCTGTTTGCACTGGCTCAATAGCTATTGCTGACTGTGATGATAATTCAGCCAGTATGAATCCAGGCGTGCCAGAACTCTGTGATGGTTTAGATAACAATTGCGATGCCAATACAGATGAAGGTGGCGTCTGCAATGGTAATGATTTGAATAATTGCGGTTCTTTTGGCGCGGTGTGTGCTGGCGATGCCTGCATAAGCGGTGTTTGCATGACATCGCAGGCTTGCTATACAGGGCCAACTAGCACGGAAGGTGTTGGTTCGTGCAAGGCAGGCACTAAGTTATGCGCTTCAGATGGCACTTGCGGAGTTTGCGTTGGTGAAGTTTTGCCAGTAACTGCCGGATTTAGCTGCATTAATCAAGAAGCAGATGTAAATTGCAATAGCCAGAAAGATTATTTGGAAGACGCTTGCACACCCGCCTGTCCAGAAGGCACTATTTTCGATAACATACTAAAAGAATGTATCGCGCCAATAGCGCCAATACAGTGCGGCAATAATATTATTGAAACAGGCGAGCAATGTGATGATGGCAACATAGCAAGCGGAGATGGATGTTCTGCAACCTGCCAGACAGAAGCGCCAGCCTGCATACCTATGGCTGAAGTTTGTGATGGTATCGATAATGATTGTAATGATTTAACAGATGAAGGTGGAGTCTGTGATACAATTCAGAATTGCGGAACTTATGGCAATGCCTGCCCCGCAAATCCAAATAGCTACGCTATATGCACAGAAGGTGTTTGTGGAAAGGCGTGCGGAGATGGCTATGAATTAGTTGAAGGCGTTTGCAATTCCTTGTGCGGAAATGGCGTAATTAATGCAGATGAGCAATGCGACGGGACAAACCTAAATGAAAAAACCTGCGCAAATTATGTTGAAGGTAGTACAGGAACACTCATTTGTAATGCGGACTGCACAGTTGGCACTGCAAGTTGCAGTGTGAATTTCTGGGCGCAGGGTGCAGAAGTTTCAGGCGAAGCAAATAGCAGATTATTTACAGAATATAAATTTAAGGCAAAACAGCGAATCAATTCTCCGCAATTGTCATTTTCATCGCTTGATGCAAAACCAGAAACTGCGCCTGCGCAGGATAATGTTTATAAATACGAAGCAGTGTTGCTGACAAATTTTGCAGATGCAGATTTAGAAAATGTCGCACTTAAGTTTGCAGTAGAAAAGAGCTGGCTAGCAAGCAATAACTTAGATGAGTCGAAAGTTAAGCTAAACCGTTTGGAAAATGAGGTGTGGGCGTCTTATGATGCGACTATAGTCAGCGAAGATGATACAAATATAATTTATTCCGCAAACCTGCCAGGGTTATCAACTTATTCTGTAACATCAGAACCCTTGCCAAGCCAGCCATCCGCAGCTGATGAGGGCGGAGGTGCTTCGGCCAGTGACAGTTCATCTGGCGGAGGAGGCTCATCTAGCGGTAGTTCTGGAGGTGGAGGCGGAGGAAGCTATAGTTCTGGCGGAATCATGCAGAATGTTTTATCATCCGCAGTGGCGGGAAATGGCATTTGCGAGAAGGGAGAATCTGCTGCAAACGTCTGCTCAGACTGCTCATGCGCATCAGGCTATGCCTGCACAGATGATGGCTGCGCATTAGCTTCTTTAAATAAGGTTTCATCACAAACAGACAACATGGTAAAAGACGCAAAATTGCCAAATAAGCTGTTTGGCAGTAAAACCCATTTCAAAGTTCCAGGAATATTAGCAGGCTTGGGAGGATTAACTGTGCTAATTATTTTGGCAGGCTTTATTAAATCACACAAAAGAAATGCTACGAAAACAACAACGCAAGAATCAGTGCAGCCAGAGCCAAAACACAAATCAAGTGGTTTAAAATCATACGTGGCTAAAGAATTAGCAGAGGGCTACTCCAAAGACAAAGTAAAAGAAAGATTGGCAGAGGCGGGCTGGCCTGAAGATAAAATTGACAGCGCTTTTAAGAGCAAGTAAGTAAAGATTTATATATGCAAATATAGAAAATCTAGCGAGGATAATGGCCACAAAAAAGACATCTTTGAAGTTAGACTTACCTATTGTTTTAACTATTGCAGTAGTGGCGGTTGCAGTTATTATTTTAGTAGCTACTGCGCCAAGTGCCAATACTGCTAAATTTTACGAAGCAGGGACTTGTAATTATCCAATACAGTCAGAATGCCAAGCAGTTGCAGGTTGCACGTGGACTCCGCAATGTGCTGGCTTTGCAACACCATGCGGTTTCATACGTGATGCCACTTCGTGCGGAAATCAATTTGGATGCACGTGGGATGCAACGAGTTCTGAATGCACTGGCACGGCCGCAACATGCCCGCAACTAACTAACAATGAATACTGCGCGTACCAAACAACAACAGAGTTAGATTTGAGTGCGGGATATTGCAAAGTAGCTGGTGATTGCAGTGGCACGCCTACAAAAATAGCAATAATCCGCACTAATGCCGAATTAATTTCAATTCCTCTATTGCCTTTAGAGTATGTTAAACTTCTTTCAGCAGATATAACTTGGACTACATCTAAAAAAGCCACATCAAAAGTAGAATATGGATTTAGCAAAGATAATCTAAATCTGCAAAATAGTTTAAATCTGCAGGCCGATGGCAACAACGCAGTAGAACATAAAGTTCGCCTGCCAGAGCTCGGCAGAAATGCAATTTATTATTACAAAATAACTTCCTGCGCAGAGGCAGATAATTGCGCATCATCAGATGTTTTAAGTTTCCCCACGCCAAATCAAGCGTGCTTTGGTAAGGTTAATTTAGAAATGCCGAATCCAATTGCAAGAAATGAACGCGTAACTGCAAAAATAAAAGAAGGGCCTGCAGATGGCGGGCTGAATTTTGCATGCGAAGGCAAGACTGCTTATTTGAAAGAAAACAATTGCAATGGAAATACGATAACTTCTGCGCAAATAACTGCATTTGGCAATGCGAGTTTGGTTTTCACCGCGCCAAGCACTCCAAATACGTATCTTTATGGGGCTTGCGTGGACAAAGATGCAAATAATAATTTTAATGACGATGGCGAACAGTCCGCGGGGCAATCAGTCGTTGTGTCTGCCTGCATCCGCGCGCAATCGGAACTTACTGTAACGCCAATAACGATTGACGCTGGCAGGGGCGAGACTGCAAGGTACACAATTACTGTGAAAAACAAAAACACCTGCGCAGCTGAATTTGAACTTAGTCTGGTAGATTGCCCCGCACCAGCATGGAACTGCACATTCGAGCCAAAAACAATAGTAATTCCAAAAGCTTCTGAAGGAACAGCAGTCTTAAACGTTAAATCTGCATCAACTGCCGGTTTAGATACTGATAAGTCTTTCAGCATTACTGCAGTAGATTTGGCAAGTGATAATGCAGATAGCATGACATCGAGCCCAGTCGTAGTGCATTACATACCTTCCATTTGTTCAAGGCAGGCTCCAGAAGTTATAGCACCTGATGCGCAGGCTGTCCTGCTTGGCGGTTCAGCAACTTATGAATTCACAATCAAAAATCAAGATAGCTGTATCTCCACTTATGCATTGTCAGCTAACTGTCCTTCTGGATTGGCATGCAGTTTGAACTCGAACTCAACAACTCTTGAAAGCGGAGGGGAAAGCAAGGCAAGTATTGTTGTGGCTTCGCAGAATAACACGAGCCCGAATAGTTATGCAGTAATTCTTTCAGCCACAAGTTCCGCAGACAGCAAATTTGTTGGCAAGGGCACAGTAAACCACAAAATAAAGGCATGCGCAGACAAAGATTTTGATGGCTATTATGCGAATGGCGGGGCATGCGGAGAAGTGGACTGCGATGATTCCAGTGCAAGCGTAAACCCTGGCGTCATAACTGAAGAAATAAACGGCAAAGATGATAATTGTGATGGACGCCTTGATACTTTAGAAGCAGATGAAGATGGGGATGGCATTACAGTTGCAGATGGCGACTGCGATGATATGAGTGAAAAAGTAAATCCAACTGCTGCAGAAATCTGCACAGACAACATAGATAATAATTGCAAGCCAGAAGACGACACTGCTTGTGATGGTGCCGCAGATAATACTATTACAAAAGACATGCTAAACCCAGATAGCTCGCTCACGCCAGGCGATAATAATGGAATTTCAGATCAAGTATTTCAAGGAGAAGGGCCTGATGGCGGAACATTAGAAGCAGGTGCAGAAGTAAAAAAAAGCGGGTTTAGCGTTTACCTATCAATACCAATCGCATTGATTTTAGCAGTGATTGGATTGGTTTATAAATTTTACATTAAGCCGAGGAGAGAATTAGCAAACACAGCAGAGATGCAGGACCTCGGCCCAGAATCGAACCTGCAGGATGCGCAGAACTTCGTAAATGAAGGCCTCGCAGAAGGAGCAGGCCAGCCGGAAATACATCAGAGCCTTGCAGACGCAGGAGTTCCGCAGGCAAAAATCGAGAAGGCATTGAAATTCTCAGCAGACGACATGGCCGAGCTGGACAACAAGGCAAAGAAAAGAAAGCTGGATGAGACACAGGAATATTCTGCTGGCAAAAAATATGTAGCAGACATGGCAAATGAAGGCTACGCGCCAGTGCAGATAAAGACTGCCTTGACTAATGCAGGCTGGCCAGAAGACCTAATTGAGAAGCTGATAGGTTTAGAAGTAAAAGATGACATGGCAGACCTGGCAAAAAAGTACGGCGCAGATAAAGTCGGCAACAAGGCAGACCTAAAGAAATTCATAAGGGCTGCGATAAGGGCAGGCCATACAAAGAAGTCAATCAAGCAATCATTAAAGAAGTTCGGCTGGGATTATGTTAGTGTGAATTTCTAAAATGGCATTTCCTCAGATGAAGGGCAAGCATAAAGGAAAAGCACTTTTTCTACCGCAGGATTTTATAAATCATGCACTGGAAACTGGCAAACACATTGCAAGCATACCTAAAAATATAATTATATGTTATAGTAAGAGTTTGGCGAGCAAAATTGCAAAAAGCAAATCCGCAAAGCCAATAATTTTTTTTGGAAGGAAAAATAATTTGTTTCGTATTAAAAATAATATTGCGATACTTGTTGGTTTTGGGATTGGTGCGCCGGCAATTGCAGCTTACGTTGAAGAATTGATTACTCTTGGCGCAAAGAATTTTATAAATATTGGTACTGCAGGCACACTTCAAGATTTGCAGGCAGGCGATTTTGTTGTATGCGATAGAGCAATTCGCGATGAAGGCTTATCGCACCACTATTTCAAAAGCGGAAAGTATTGTTATGCATCAAAAAAATTAACTACAAAATTAGAAAAAGCAATGAAAACGCTAAATATAAAATATCGCAAAGGCACTACTTGGACAATTGATGCGCCTTATCGAGAAACAATAGAAGAAGTTAGACAATATAAGAAAGAAGGTGTGCTGACTGTTGAAATGGAAGCCTCTGCAGTATTTTCAGTAGCAAAATATCGTGGCGCAAATGCCGCCGCCCTATTTGTAATTAGCGATAGGCTGAGCAAATCAAAATGGACGCCTGAATTTCATAAAATAGCAAAGTCGAAATTAAAATTATTAAATATTGCAATAAAAACTTTGAGCGGTTAGGTTTAAAAAACAATAAATCTAGTTAAAATTATGAAACTCCTATTCATAAACGCAAAGGCAAAGCTTGACGATGTTGATATGGCTGAAACAATCAAAGCCATCGAGAATTATAAAACAATCAGCCTGATTTCAACAATACAGTTTTTACACCTTCTCGATAAATTAAAAATTAAATTGGAGAAGGCAGGTCACAAAGTCTTGGTCAAAAATCCATTAGTCCATGCCATTGCAAAAGGGCAGGTTTTGGGATGTGATGTTTCTGCAATTGACGAAAAGGCAGACTGTGTGCTTTACATTGGAACTGGCAAGTTCCATCCACTTGGAATCGCGCCTTCAGGCGCGGCAGGCCTGCCAATAATCTGCGTCGAGCCTTTTTCTGGCAACGTAGAGCTGGTTTCTCAGCAGGAAATCAGGAAAATCCAGCTGAAACAGCAGGCAAGGATTGCCAAATTCAAGGAAGCCAAAAGAGTCGGCATTTTGGTTACTGTAAAACCAGGGCAGAGCGAGATGCAGGGCCTGGTTGAAAAAATCAAAGAAAAACTGGAAAAGGAAGGCAAGGATGTTTTTGTTTTCATCGGCGATACTTTAAATCCTGCCGAGCTGGAAAACTTCCCGCAGATAGATGCGTGGGTGAATACAGCTTGTCCTAGGATGGTAGACGACCAGGAATTATATAAGAAGCCTGTTGTAAATGCACTGGAGCTTATCTAATTGCCCCTTCCATCGTAAGACCACCAGTAATCATTCTTGCGCTTTGCTATTTTTGCAGCAGCCATCAGATTGCGGGCCAGCAGGCGCGCATCATCTTCATGGCATTTGTTGCGCAGTGCTTTTGTGTCGCTAGAAGTTGATTCACAAACTGTATTTATAGCATACATACTGCTGAATGGCGGAAAGAGCATGCCAAACTGATTTAGAGTCATAAATAGCGAGGATATTGTCAGGCTTGCCCCGACTTCGTGGCCAGAAACAATTATGCCTGCAATCTTGCCTGTAAATCTTCGCAAAAATCCTGAGCCGAATTCATTTGTTGCGGTAAGTTCAATAAATTTTGTATGCTTTTTATTTATTTCTTTGTTCTTAATGTTATGTATGTCTGCTGGCTTCAGACTTCCGTCCATGCTGATGAGTCTGTCTAAGAATAATCCCATCAGCGAAGAAATCTTGAAATTCTGGATTGGCGTTGCCCAAACTATTACGTCAGCCCACATACACATACCGTACAATTTGTTTGTCATCTCGTCGCCGAATTTGCCTTCTGGATAGCAGGTGCATTTGTAATGGCATTGATTGTTTGTTGTAGAGTAGCACCCCTTGCATGGCTGTATATCGTAATCCTGTAGCCGCATTTTTTTTGTGTTTGCGCCAAGCTTACGTGCTTCATCGAGGCATTTATCCAGCAGCCATTCTGTCGTAGAGCTTTCCTGAGCGCAGTCCTCGGGGTTTCGCTTGCTTCCGCTTATGCCAAGCACGCGTATTTCCTTTTTGAAAAAATGCTTTTTGAATTCCTCTGCTTCATTTTTAGCATCCCTGCGCCTCTGCTTGAATAAGCCTAAAAGATGCTTATTTGCTCCTGTTAATTTCATTAATGTTGCATCGTCCATGGTACGTATTGTTAGGCTGTTTATATATTAAAACCTTGCGACGGTTAGATTTATAAATCCATAATCTGCTGATTAATTAAAATGGAAGCTAATATTCTAAAAACAGGCGATAAAAATGAATTAAAGGTAGAATTTTCAGAGAAAGACGAAGGCTTTTTGAACTTGATAAAGACAGCCCTTTGGGCGCAGTCTGAGACTGAGATGGCTGGCTTCAAGATGGACCACCCAACTGCAGGCAAGCCTATCTTCACGCTTAAAGTAAAGCCAGGCAAGGACGCAAAAAAGGTCTGGAATTCTGCTTTGGATTCTGTTTCTGAACAACTAGATTCTTTTGGAAAAGATGTTAAGAAATTAAAGTAATTATTTTTTACTAAAACTCATATTTGTGCATAATAATTGAATATGGTTTGAAGCCCGCTTTTTCTGAAGCTTTTAGTGATACGGTGTTATTTGCACAGATATTTGATTCAAACCACTCTACTCCTTGTTTTCTAAGCCAAGTCATTCTCGCTTCAATTAATTTGGTTGCGATTCCTTTGCCGCGATAATCCTCAGAAACGAATAATTTTTCTAATAAGCCTACTTTCCGCAGAGTAAATTTTGCTTTTGTTGGCTCAACTATTGTTGCGCAACCCGCGCCAACAATACTGCCATCAACTTCTGCCAAGAAATATTTGCTTTTTGAGCTAGCCAGCTTTTCAGCAACACCGTTTCTTACTTCTAATCGTCTGGCTTTTGAGTTTGAAAGTATTGGTGTTAATGTGGTTTCAAAATCATCTAATTTGTTTACAAACTTGCAGATAGTATTAAAATCTTTTTTAGTTGCCTTGCGTATCTTGATTTGCATGTATTTTTATTAAAATATGTCGTTAAAAATGTTTTTAAAAGGAAAAAACATCACAAGGCTATGGAAAACCCAAAATGCTCTTATGAAACCCATAAGTCAAAGCCAGCCAAGCTCTGGCACTTCCTTGCACATGAAGATTCATGGCAATCCTTCCTTGTTGATGCTGTTTTTGTCATTCTTATTGGAAAGTTCTTAGTGATGCCTGGGTTAGGCCTGATTTTGCATACAGATTACCCGCTCGTTGCAGTTGTCTCGTCAAGTATGGACCACCACGGTAAGGACTTTTCACAGTGGTGGTTTGAAAATGGAAAATGGTATGAAGACCGCGGAATTACAATACAACAGTTCGAGGTATTTTATAAGCATAATGGCTTTTCCAAGGGCGATGCATTTGCAGTCATTGGTGTAAAACCAGGCAATGTAAAAATAGGGGATGTTTTGATTTATCAAGTTCAGGGCTATCCAGATCCGATAATCCACAGGGTAATTGCAATTAATCAGGATGGCACTTTTCAGACAAAAGGCGATGCAAATTACGGGCAGATTTCATTTGAAACATCTGTGAGCCCCGCTCAGATACAGGGAAAAGCAGTCCTGTTTGGCCCATGGCTTGGCTGGGTGAAGGTTTTGGCAACAGACTTGACGAAGTTCTTCCTTCAGTGAGAGCAAAAACTATTTATATAGGATAAATGTTCCAAATTGACACGAGGTTTAGTAGGGAGTTTTGTGATAGTCGCAAAGCGACTCCGCAAAATTTCAAGCAGAGGATAAAATGGAATTTTGCGATAAGTGCGGGGCTTTAATGCTTCCTGGGAAAAGTGGAACAACAGTTTTGTGCCCTACTTGTGGCAAGCGGGCAAAGTCCGGCGATATAATACTTACGGAAAAGCTGGAAAAGAGCAAGAAACTTAAGAAAGTCGGCAAGGAAGTAAGGGATACGATGCCTATTGGGGAAATGGAATGCCCGAAATGCGGAAACAAAGAGGCATATTTCTGGTCTGAGCAGACAAGAGGCTCTGATGAACCAGAAACCCAGTTTTATAGGTGTACAAAGTGCAGTAATACTTGGAGATTGTATTCCTAATTATATGAAATTGTTAAAATTAACAGAAGAAGATAAAAAGTTAATTGATGCCGCAAGAAATATCATTACACAAAATAAAATACAAAATAATAAAATTTCTTGTACTGTTGGCGCTGCATTGATTTCTGGAAATAAAACATACAAAGGAATCAACCTACAAATAGAAACTTCCGCGCCAACTTCAATTTGCGCAGAGATGGCTGCTATTGCTCAAATGGTTTCTAGCGGTGCAAAAATGATAAGAATAATTGTTGCTGTCAGGGCAAATAGCAAAACCCGATGGGATGTTTTCCAGCCTTGCGGAGCCTGCAGGCACATAATCTCGCAGTTCGGAAACCCATGGGTAATAATTTCTAGAACCGGCAAGGCAAGGCTCAGCGAATTGTATCCCATGCCAGTAAAATAATTGTTTAATCGCGTTACAATAATTATTTAAACTTCTCAAGTTAGCTGATTTTATGGAAGAGGATGTTGGCGAAAAGCAGAAGATGATACGGCGGGCGCCGGCAGTCTCGGTTCGCGTCAAAGATATTAAGGAAAATTTCGGAAGGGTTTCTTTTACAGGAACAATCATAACAAAAAACCCAGAGATTAGTTCAATCATAGTTGATGATGAAGCTGCAAAAATCCTTGTGCTGATTAATGACGAGGCGAGCTTTTCTGCATTGAAAGAAGGCCAGTATGTCCGGACTTTCGGAAAGGTTATGGGAACTGGCGACGAAATCGAAATAATTGCAGATTTTGTACAAGACTTCAGCAAAATTGATAGGGAATTGTATAAAAAAGTGTTTTACTGATACTTTTGCAAATAATTATTTGGCTCGCCCGCTAACCTCAGCAAAAATCCGGTCCTGCTCTTTGATTTTTTCTAAATTCCACTTCCATGTGCTTTCGTCTCTTACCATTACAATAACTCTGCTGACATGGTCGCGGGCTTTTACCGTGTAGCCGGTTACTTTTACTATTTCCGCCGCGAATTCTTCCAATTCCAGCATTGTCGGTACCGCGTCTTGTTTTAATCTGTCGCGCGATTCACCGAGCCATGCATAACCTTTCAGCTCAACAAACATTGGTTTGGTTTTTGCAATAAGTTTTGCATACTCTTTTGGTTTCTGCATAGTCAAACCCTTAACGCAAGTCATCCTGAAAACTGTCCGGCAGCCCTTTTTGTTGAACTCTGGGAAAAGCGAAAGGCTTTCCATGGTTTTCTTCCAAAGACCCGGAGCAAACGCGTTCGTTCCCTTTGCATGTGTTTCTTCGTCTGGCCCGTAAACTGAAATGTATAAGTTTGTCGGCACAATATTTTTCTTAAGCATTTCTTTTAATCTGTGCGGTGTTGTTCCGTTAGTAACTAGAAACGCAGTCATGCCCCTGCCTTTGATTTCTTTAATTAATTCTACGATTTTTGGATATAGCGTAGGCTCGCCATCCAGGGAAATTGCAAAATGCGATGGGTCCATTGCTTCTGCAAGGACTTTTTTTGTTGTCTTTTCATTACCGCCGAAGCCGTTCAGCAATTTTCTCTGTGATTCGATAGAAGCGTCAACAATTTCTTTTGGCGAGTCCCACTTGTTTTCTGATTTTGCGCGGTCCTTGCCAAATGTCCGCCAACACCACGAACACGAGAAGTTGCAGAAGTCCAAAGTCGGCGTCATCTGCACACATCTGTGGCTTCTGATGCCATAAGTCGCTTTGTAGCAATTCCTTTCGCCCCGCATCCGCGATTTTGTCCACCTGCATATCTCGACGCCAGTGTGTTTGTTTGGGCCTGTGATGCGGTA
The DNA here is from genome assembly GCA_013331935.1 of Nanobdellota archaeon. Lineage (GTDB taxonomy): Archaea > Nanobdellota > Nanobdellia > UBA10117 > UBA10117 > UBA10117 > UBA10117 sp10117u. Next base: position 62,420 of record DUFN01000017.1, read on the forward strand.
GCCTGCTTTTTGGTACTTGGCTAGCCTGTCAGCGGGGAACTTGACGAATTGTGGGACTACTTCTTTATCCATGCCATAATAAATTAAAATTGGTTTAAAACGTTTATTGCGGCGCGGAAAGTTATTTAAACTTTTGGAGCATTTATTTTGTGGTGAAATTATGAAAGAATATGGGGAAGTTGTTCGCGATGGCAGCGCGGCAGTTATGCAACTGGAGGCGGGGCTTTTGGGGGCCATTAGTGACGCCCTAGCAAAATTAGGCGTTGATGCACCAACAAGAGTAACTATTGCACTTATGAAAGGTGCGGAATTGCGCGAAATTGTGGTGCATGCGCGCGGTGTCCGTGGCGAAAGGCCGCACCCAAGCGTGGCCTTGCTGGCAGATAGATATGTGTTAGGATTTGCGGTAGATGCAGCGCCGGCGTATTTCCAAGTGGAAAGGTGCGTTGTTGAAACGGGCAGAGATTACGAGCCAGAACTTACTTTGCAAAGAGAAATACTAAATAGGGTGCAGGATGCAGCTATGGCTTGGTATAAAGATATTTACAAGCCGGGATTTGCTGCTAAGGCAAAGCAACCCGATGCAGTGTCAGCGTATGTGGGCGATGATCATGGCGGCGATTAAATCTTTCTCAGCACAACAATCTTCCTCGTCAGCCCGCCATGCACATACAGCTCAGCCTTTGAAATGGTTTTCCAGAGTTTTTTGTTAGTTAATTTCGGCAGATTAATGTAGTGCGGATACATAATTGCGGCGAATTTTCTTTTTTTTAAAACATTATTTGCAGAGATTAAAAACTTTTCATACAGATGCGCAAGATTTTTCAAACTTGCCCTGCTTGACCTGCCATAAGGCAAGTCAGTTGCAATCGCGCTAATTGAATTTGGCTTTAAGGTTTTTTCCAATTGCGTTGCATCACTATTTGTTAATTTATAGTTTTTAACTTTGTAAAAATTTAAATTATTTTTTGAAAACGCAATCATATTTGCATCAAAATCAACGCCGATTGTTTTAATTTTCAAAATTCCCGCTTCAATTAGAACAGAGCCAGCCCCGCAGAAAGGGTCAAGCAAAATTTCTTTTGGCTTTGCGCGGCTAAGATTAACTAATGCGCGGGCCAATTTAGGCTTCAGCGTTGTTGGGTGGAAGGCCGGCTTTTTCTGCGGCTCGCGTTCAAGAAACCGCCCCTTTGATACTGCCCAAATTTTTCCGTCCAGATAAGTTTTTTTTATAAACGCCGAACGTTCACACAGTTTTAATATTATTTTTTTGTTTGCATTTGTTTTTATTTTGATTATATTTTTATCGTGTTCAATAATTTTAAATTTCAAATTAAAAATATCAAACAAGGCGCGCAGTTCTGCAACAGCTAGCCCGAAGGATTCACCTGACAATTTGAAAACATATTGCATGCTATGCTTTCTTGAACCTTGCAACTGTATCTATCAAGTCAATGTGCCCCATGAACAATACTCTGCAGCAGTATCTCTTTAAGCCAAGGTGGTCTAAAACTATCTTGGCAGGCTCGCCATTTGCCACTCTGTCTTTAAACTGCTCCCATAACTGAGCAACAGGTTTTCCACAACTCCAGCATCTTATTGGTATTATCATTTTAACTTGCACCACCTTCTTTTATTTTTACTGCATCTGCACCGAATCGCATATAAACTGGTCGCTTAAAAAGCCAGCCTTCCGTTCTAACTTCTTCGAGTTTGAAATTAACCAATGCATCCGCACCTAAACTATGTGCTTTATGTGAAAGATCAGATTCCGGAAAGAATCGCTCATGAACTTCTTCTTTGCCAAGTTCTAAAGTGACATGGCATAGCATTTGCAGGTCTGCTGGTGTTATTCGCTGTCGCGGCGTTAGGCAAACCCCATCAGTTGCCTCTTGTCTGGCAAGTCTATTGTATTGTTCTACCAATTCTCTGGCATTGTTAAATACTGGTGGTGGGTTGTATGGTACCATTTTAATTACCTGTACGACTTCTGCCTCTTTGCTCTTGCTCTCGAATGTGTTCCGAACTTTCTTGCTTCTTTGAATCTTGTATCTGCAACTAACATGTGTCTGTCATAGTCTAAAAAGGTTTTCTTCATCTCTTCGCCGAAGTATTCTGCCAGCGCTTTTGCAATGGCCAGCCTTCCTGCTTCAACCTGCCCAGACCATCCGCCGCCGCAGACATTTACATCAATATCAACTTTCAATGCAGATTCGCCAGCCAGCATAACCGGTTCCTGAATTCTTAATCTCGCAACTTCTGGTTCCATAGTGTTTATGTGCATGGAATTAATCCGGATTACTCCTGTGCCAGGTCTTACTGTGGCTCTCGCTATTGCGCGCTTTCTTTTTCCTGATGCGTGCACGTGATCTTTCTTTTCTTTTTTTGCCATTTTATCCGCCCTTTATTATTTCCGAAATCCTTTCAAGAGTCATAAATTTAACTGTGAGGTTGTCGGAGTTTGCGCCTGCAACTGATTCGAATTTCTGGTTTTTCAAGTTATCTGGAACTGATATGTAGCACATGATTCTCTCATAGGCCTGCATTCCCCGCGATTTTTCAGTCTGCCTCTTGTGCGGAAGCATACCGTAAATCATGCGCCTCAGCATTCTGTCTGGAGATAATGAAATAAATGGCCCGTGAAATGGGTGTGTTCTATTTTTCATGCGCTTCCATCTATCTATTGTTGCATGCTGAGTACCTGAAACAACAGCCTTTTCGCAGTTGACTATGTTTATCGTTTCGCCCATCAGAGCCATCTTTGCTACTTTGGTGGCTAGCCTGCCTGCAATCAATCCAGTTGCGTCAATGACTTTCATCCTAGCACCTTTATTCCAGTTCCTTTTGGATTCTTTTTGATTAATTCTGAGATTGAGATTATCGAGCTTCCAGATATCTTGACTGCTTCGTGCGCTTTTGCAGAGGAATTCCAGACTGCAATTGTGAGCTTGTTTTTAAGTATTCCTGTTGCAAGAAGTTTTCCTAACAGGAGGACTGTTTCTCCGCTCTTGGTGTGCCGCTGCAGGTCTGAGAAGTTTAAGACTCTCTTGTTCCTTCTGGCTTTTCCGAGCTCTGAGGCCAGCCTCTGCCAGACTAAAGCCTTATGGCTAGCCAGCTCTTCTATTTGCTTTCTTAACAATGGATTTGTTGGTCCTGTTATTTTCATGAGTATTATAAATGAAGTCCGCAAACCGAAGTTTGCGCTATTTCATTTCCGCAACCTTTTAAACGGGTTTTTGAGTATGAATATTGTGCGGAGGTAGTGAAGCGGTCAAACACGCTACCTTGAGGTGCTGCGAAATGCTTGCGCGTTTCTCAGATGCGAAAGGGTAGTCCCTTAGTGGGTTCGGAGGTTCAAATCCTCTCCTCCGCATATCATATTTTCGCTTCTTTTACCTTTGATTGCAAAATACCAACAGCCTGCGTTAGTATTTCTGCTGGCTTTAACTGGCCCCAGCTTTCCAAATAAAGTATGAATCTTGTTTCGCTGTTTTTGACTTCAACTCCAGCGCCCCGCAGCATTTGCTCGTAAGCATCTGTCCACTTTCCGAAGTCTTTTACTTCTATGCTTCTGCCATCCTTCCTTACAACATCGCCAGGTATTTTGTCTAGGACTGCTTTTGCATCAGCTTCTTTTGTGAATGTGAATTCTGGCCCGCCTCTGTGCCATGCATGGCATGGGCTCCATTTAGCGTGGACTTTTCCTTTCCCAAGGATTGCAATAGCTTCCAGTTCTATTTCCTGCCCTTCGAGCAATTTTACTATCGGTATCTGCGCGTGGACTGCTTTTATTGCAGGGTCCTTGAATTTCATGTCGCCGGAATATACTGTGGCAGGCCCTTTTGCTTTCAGGATTATTTTTACAGAACATTTCGCACATAATTTTCCCTTGCAAGTGCAGTCCTCTGGTAAGTTGTATGATTTTGGGTCTGTCTTCAATGGCACCAATCCCAATCTGTGTGCAATTATTTCATCATAAAGCGCAGATGAATTTTTTGTAAAGTAAACGTCTTCGATTGCGAGAACAGGCACGTCGAATACTGCGGTCCTTCGCACTGCATTTACAAATGCAGGAGTAGTTTTATCTATTGCAATAGTTATTTCATTCTCAGATTGATTTAGTATTTCAAAGCCAGCCATTATACCCTTCTTCCCCTCTTTCCGCCTTTCTTTCTGCATCCGCCATGCGGAATAGGAGTGACATCTTCAATACCCATTACTTTCATTCCAGACCTTGTTAATGCCCGGATGGCTGGCTGTGCGCCGGGACCAGGATATCTTGCGCCGTTCTGCCCGCCCTGTGCTCTTACCTTGACATAGATTTTTGTTACGCCTTTTTCCATTGCTTCTGCAGCAGCTTTCTTTGCAGCCATCATTGCAGCTGTTGGTGATGCCTCTAATCTATCTGCCTTTACCATCTGCCCGCCAGAGCTGAAGCCTACTGTTTCAGTTCCAGTAAGGTCTGTGATGTGTATGATTGTGTTGTTATAAGATGCATATATGTGAACTATTCCTATTTTGTCTGCCATTTTATCCAGCCACCTCAGCTACTTCTGCTTTTTCTTTTATTTCAGCTTTAATCTTTTTTGCTTCTGCCAGCTCTGCCTTTAGCTCCAGCGCTTTTGCAGGCGATATTAAATTGGGCTTGAAGCCTTGGATGAATGCAATTTTGTCGCTTGATTTTACTAAGTATGCTGGCGAGCTGATTTTTTCTCCGTTGACTGTAACCTTATTATGCGTTATAAACTGTCTTGCCTGCTTTGGAGTCAGAGCCATGCTGTTTTTGTAAACCAATGTCTGCAGTCTTTTTTCAAGTATGTTTTTTATATTTAATGCTAGAACATCATCAATGTCAGCCTCTGCCGCAACAATTCCGTATTTTTGAAGTTTTGCAAGAAGGATTTTTGATTCCTGTTCTTGCTTTTCGCCGGCGAGGCTGACTGTCTGCTTGGCCAGCTCTCTCCAGTTCTTGAGAAGTTCAGCAGCGCGCCAGAGTTCTTTCTTGTTTCTCAATCCGTATTCCTTGGCAAGCTGGTTCTCTTCCTTGATTCTTGAAAGCTGCCATGGTTTCTTTGGCCTGCTGAATTGCTTTTTTCGCTTGAGCATTACTTCTTGCCTCCTTCTTTTGCAGCTGCTAATTTCTTGGCAGCGCCTTCAGGTGCGCCCTTCTTCTTTCTCTGGACTCCGAGTGTGCTTCCGCGCCTGCCAGTCGAACGTGTGTGCTGGCCTCTGACTTTCTTAGAGCCCTTGGTGTGCCTTATTCCTCTGTAAACTCTGATTTTCTTGACAAATCTAATATCCATTTCAGTCTGCAATTTCAAATCAGAAGCAACTACGTGCTTGTCTGCGCCTGTTTCAAGGTCTTTTCTGTGGTTGAAAAGCCATGAAGGAATGCCATATTTGTCTGGATGCTTCATTGCATCTTCTATTTTTTCAATTTGTTCGTGAGTGAAATTTCCGCATTTTTCTGTCCTATTTACATTTAGAACATTGCAGATGGCATTTGCCATCATGAAATCTATTCCCTTGACTTTTGTCATTGCCATGAAAATTGCAGTGTTGCCTGGGATATCCCTATCTATGATTCGAATAAGCTCACGGAATTCCGTAGCAGCTTCGGCGCGAGGCGCAGCTGGAACTTTTATTTCCGATTGCGCGGGAGTTGGTTTTTTTTCTTCACTCATATTAAAGCAATGCCAATAGAACACAATTAGTTTTGTGCCTTAAAGGCAACCTGCTGATGCAGGAGTAGGTTTGGCTTAGTTTGGGGCTTTTTAAAGGTATTGCAAAGGGTGAAAATCACTTGATTTTGACGTTAAACCGCAACTTTGCACAATTATTGCCTTCCCGGCTTTCCTGCGCTTGATTTAAGACATCTGCGCAGACAACAAGTGTATTTATGCCTGCCATTTTTGAGCTTATTGCGAGCGTCATTGCTAGTGGCGGCGGATTATTAACGCGCCACAGTTCTGACTGGAATAGCGCGAGTGCTTTTGTGCCAAAAACACCATGGCCTTGCACACTGCCGTCCGGCAAAACCAATTTTACTTCTGCATCGGATTTTGGCGCCACGGTTGCGCCAAGATTTGTAACTATAAATGTAAATCCAATTTTCACAAAGGTGCCGTCCGCAGGAGCATAAATTATGTTCGCAGCAGTTGGGTAAACTATAACTTTGCGCACTACTAAGTCAGGCGCATTTATGCCTGCGCTTGCCACACCGCTAAATAATGCTAACAAAATCAGCATGAGAGGTATTAAGCATAATTTTTTCATAAAAAAAGTATTCTTGGATGATTTTTAAACCTTATCTGTGCGCTACGCGAAGTTTTTAAATACAGCATTATACCTCTAAACCATGAAAAAACCGATGCTCGCGGTGATTGCGCTGGCCAGCATGGGTTTGGCGTTGGCTGCTTATCAGGCAAGCCACAAGCCAGCAGATGGCACTTCTTGTTTAGCTAGCAACTCATGCGATGTAGTTATGAATTCAGCTTATTCATCGCTTTTTGGAATTCCAGTTGTGTTAATTGGCCTGGCTGGCTTTTGTTGCGTATTTGGTTTATGTCGAATTAATTGAACTGCATGCAATCTGCTCGCTTTGCACTGCATCGCATGTTATTGGAATTGTTATCTGGATGATTGTTTTGTTTAGCTTGTTAAAATATTAAACGCCGAGACAGAGATTTGAACTCTGACACCCTTTCGGGAACAAGCTTTCCAGGCTTGCGCAATTTCCTGCTAGCTTTTGGACATCTGAGCGGACGCGAAGATGTCCTCGCGTCTTTCTTTGGATGCCCAGGAGCCTTTCTTTCCGCAAAGAAAGAAAGGCTGCTGTACCAGGTTATGCGACCTCGGCATAAGTAGTGATTTAATATTTCTGTTTAAAAGCCTTACAGGCACTTCATAGCATTTCTGCACTGAGGATTTTGACTTCCTGGATTGGCCTGTCATTGCTGTCTGTCTGGACTGCCGCGATTTTATCAACAACATCCATGCCTTCTATTACCTTGCCAAATGCGGGGTGCTTGCTATCCAAGAAATTATTATCCACTATGTTTATGAAAAATTGGCTTCCGCCTGTGTTCGGGCCGGCGTTTGCCATTGAGATTGTGCCGCGTTCGTTTTTATTTCCGCCTTTGTGTGTAAATTCGTCCTTGATTTCGTAGCCAGGCCCGCCCATGCCCGTTCCAGTCGGATCGCCGCCCTGAATCATGAAGCCGCCGATTACGCGATGAAAAATAATGCCATCGTAGAAGCCTTGTTTAACGAGTTTTTCAAAATTGCCAGTAGTTATTGGCATATCAGAGTGCAGCTGAATTTTTATGTCGCCAAGATTTGTTTGCAGCAAAACAGTTTTACTTTCCACCGATAATTTTTTCCCCATCATAATACCACCAACTATTATTAGTATTAAAAATAAAATTATTAGTATTGTTTTAAAGCTTGCCATTTCTTTTTTCAGCCTCAATCATTTCTGGCGGTAAAAGTATTGGAATTCCTTCTTTGATGGGATATATATACTTGCATTTAGCACAAGTTAAGGTTTGCTTTTTCTTATTATAAGCCAAGTCAGCCTTGTCTACTGGACAGCAGATTATTTCCAAGAGTTCTGCTGAGAGTTCTTCATTCGCATTGGATTGTTCCATGTTTTAATTAAAAAAGAAAGGATTATAAATTTATTCCATCAGTTGCCTTGCAAGCTCGCCTTTGCTGAATTTTCTGCAAGCCTCAAGGCATTGTTCTAAGCATTTTTTCCTGCTTCCATCGCTATCGTCCAAGGCAAAAGGCGCAAGCAACGCATGGAATCTGCTTATTTGTTTGGCATACTGCATTCCGATTGCAACTGCTTTTCCGACTTTATCTCTTGGCTTGCCAAAAGCTTGTGCTAAATCCGCTACAATTGCATCTATGTCTGCATTGTACAGCATATTTGAAATTTCCAGAACTTCTGGATGATATTTACTTATCCATGTCTCAAGAAAACTCTCTGCAACAACATGAGACCATTCATATGCCTTGGGGTGCTGTAATAATCCTGGAAATCTTTTTGCTATCCAGCCGAATGAATGGCTGTCCTGAAGACCTGCTGTCTGGCCTGCGCGCAGCGTAGCATAACCCTGTGCGGTTGAAAACCCATGGCTTATTGGATCAAGAACGATGGCATGTGTTGCAAACCCAAGAGCAAACTTTTTATCTTTTAATTTTAATAAAACAGATTCATTTGGCGTAGCAGGATTCAGATTATTAATATCGTGAGTCTCTCCGAAAGAAAATACTTTCGGCGCAAGCACGTACAAGTCTGGCGCAATGCATCCCGCAACAAAGCTTGCTCTGATTTCAAATCCAGGGCGATATCTTTGCAGTGCAAGTGCCGCAGATGCATGAAATATCGGCAACATCCATTTCCGCAACAAAATAGCTTTATAAAATATTCTGAATTAAAACAACATCTGTTTTTATAACCAATCCTTTTTCAGCTGTTTTTATTTCATCGGCAGGCATGTCAGCTATTCCGAGGCCAAGCAGGTTATTGTTATTATCGAAAATCGCTGTATTTGAGCCTTTTTTTATATCCGAAGTGAATGCAAGTATGCCTGGCGCGAAAACAGGCGAGCCATGTAGTAGGTATTCCAAAACTCCGTCATCAATCCAGACGCTTGGGAGATGTTTCATCGCTTCTTCTGGCGATGTTACAAAATTTTGCACATATTTATTTGATTTTGTTTTCAAATACATTTTGTAATTCTTTTTTATGAATTCAAAAGCCACAGAATCTTTTATCTTCATAGGGCCTGCTTGGATTCTCCTCAGCAAAGTCATGTGCGCAGGGATTCCAATGTACTCTCCGATTTGGATGCAGAGCGTTCGTATGTAAGTTCCGTGCTGGACTCCTGTTTCAAATTCAACGTCCTTGCCTTTAATTGAAATCAAGTTCAGCCAATAGACTTCGCGCTCTCTTTCTCTTTTTGCTACTGCCGATTTTGACGGCGGGGTTTGTTTTATTATGCCCGTGAATTTTTTAAATCCTTCAAGAACTTTTTCTTTTGTGATTTCTTTGTGAAAGTGCATTGTTCCTGTGTAAACTTTTCCAGCCAATGATAGAATTGGAAGAATTTTGGTTGCTCTACCTAGCCCGACTGGAAGAACTCCTGTGACAGCAGGGTCTAATGTGCCGGCATGGCCTGCCTTTGCAATCTCTATAATTTCGCGAACCATATTGACGCAGTGTATTGATTTCGGCCCTTTCGGCTTGTCCAAATTGATAATTCCGCATTGAATTAATTCTTCGGCAGTCCTTTTCGGAAGAGTTTTGGCTATCTTTGCTCTCTGCTTGAAGATGATTTCTCTTTTGATTTGCTCGAAGGGGAGGGTGTTCATGTTAATTTATTTAGAAATTGGATTAAAAGGCTTACTTAATCAATTCCAACAAAACCCTTGCGGCTAATCTCGAAGTTATATTATTTACATCTTTTGGCGGCGAGACTTCGACGATGTCAAGCCCCCTCACCTTCAGCGTTGCCTTCAGGAATTCAAGAAGCGTAACTAATTGCTGAGGAAAGATGCCAAGCGGCTCTGGCCAGCCAGTCCCGGGGGCAAAGGCAGGATCAATCGCGTCAATATCAAGCGAAACGTAAATATTTTCACATTTTTCGCATAAAGACATGATTTTTTTGTAATCTATCTCCTTACCAAATTGAATTTTATTTTTATCTGCGAAATTTTTTTCCTTTTCGGTAAAATTTCTCGCACCAATAATAATTATTTCAGAAAAAAGCTTTTCCTTCACAACTGCCCGCAAAATATCTTCATGTGTTGGCGGTAGGAAATCGTCTTGGCAGTCAAGATGTGCGTCAAGGTAAATCAAGCCGCAGCTTTTATGAGTTTTGGCAAATGCTTTCATTAATCCGTAAGAAACGGAGTGGTCGCCACCCAAACCCACGACGAGATTTCCTTTTTTGTATTCGCCTGCTGCAGTTGTTTCAACTTCTTTGTGCATCTTTTCAAAATCACTTAATTCTTTTACAGTATGAAACTTAACATTTTTTTTCAGCTTTTCAAATTGGAAGAAATTATTTAATTCGTTTTGTATTGCATCGGGCGCGAGTGCGGCGCCCCGCCTGTCTTTTTCTACGATGCACTTATCGAATGGTATTTTTATTATTGAGATTGTCATTTTATTTTACCTCGTCTAAAATTATTTTGTTACCGAAGCCGCCGCGTTCATCGGCTTTCTTTTTTTGTATTGTTTCTATTTCTTTTAAATCAAATTTCTTAAACTCGCAAATTGCGTGCAAAACTTCCAGTATGTCTGCCATTTCTTCTTTATTTTCTGCCTGCAAGAATTCTTCAACTTCTTCGGAAAGTTTTTCTTTGAGTGATTGCCAATATTCCTGCTCAGAAGCTATGTGAGTGATAGGGGTTTTTCCAGAGTTAGTTATGATTTCTGGTATTTTGTCCCGGACAAGTTTTTTCATAACGTGCAATAATTATTTCTTTGCTGGCGCTTTCTTTGCTTTTGTTTTTTCCGGCGCAGTTTCTTTTGCTGACTTGTTTTCCTGTTTTGCCGTTGCAGTTTCTTTCTTTGCCTTAGCAGGAGCTTTCTTTTCAGCTGCCACGCCCAAGCCCTCCAAAGCTTTGATAACTTCCTCGTGGCTAGCCCCATGTTTTATATCTGCTCTTTGAGATAATAATTCGAGATGATCTATGTTGACTCTTTTCCTTCTTGTGTTTCCGTCAACGACAACAAAATTCTTGTCCATCAGCTCGACAATCAGGCCCGCCCTACCAGCGTCCCTGCCAGCCAGTTTTACGCATAATCTTCCTATTTCCACGCCCATTTTACAAGTAACCTCTCAGAGATAATGGAACATCTTCTTTTTTCATTTCGCCGTGCCTGACTTTTGCGCGGTAAGATATAATCATTCTTGTATCCTTTGAGCAGAGCATGCCACCGAAAGGCCTTACTGGGTTTCTTTCGCACTTGGACAGCTTCCTGATTTCGATTGGCCTGCCCCTTGGCTTGCCGGCCAGCTCTTTTTTACATAGGGCGCAGGTGTGTTTTGAGTGGGTTTTGTATCCAAAATGTTCGACAAGCCTTCCGCCAGGAGTTCTAACTATGACTCGCTTCATGCTGAACGTTGAATGCATTGGCCTGCCTGATGTTTTTATTTCCATGTTAATATTAGCCCATTAAACGACTTTTAAAGCTTTCCTGAATATGGTTGTAAATATCATTGAAACGATTACATAAACCCCTATCCAGCCAAGATGGCCTGGCCAGAAGGATAGCGGAATAACTATTAGTGTTGTATAAACATCGCCCAACAGCTTGAAAATTATAATAAATGGGATTATAGTTATTAACATAGGCTTGAAGGACTGCATCATCATTTTTGACTGCAGAGGCATCATCTGATTCTGGATTTCGAGCATTTTCTGCGGGTCGCCCTTGTGGGTTTTCAGCTGTTCCTGGTATTTTTTTGTATCTTCGCGGATTTGTTTTAACATGCTCTGGTCTGTGGCGTATTTATAAATCAGGGTTGTTGCGAGGGCAAGGATGATAGATATCAAAGAAATAGATAATAGTGGATTTTGAAGCATCAAAGAAGTTATTGCCATTATTGCGGTGCTCCTTGGGCTTGCCTTTGGTATTTTCTAAAGTCTAAGAAGTTAACTAATGTGCCATAGCCACACATCATGGTAATTCCCCCGCTGAGAGTTGCAAATATTGCGGCTAATGCTTTGTCTGAGAAGTTTGTTGCTATGCTGCTGGCGTATAGCAGCGATATAGTAACTGCTGCAGCAGGCAGGCCACCATAAAAAAATAAATTTATTTCGCTTAAGCTGCGTTTGATTTTTTCTTCGAGTGGTGTTGCCTCTTGCATCGCAAACTTTAGTTCGGAAATTTCGCCCCATTTTTTTTTTAGCTGCGCTTCGAGAGTTTCCACGTCCGTTTTCGTTTGCTTCAGTTGTTGTTCCAATCTTTCGTATTCTGTTGCCATTTTATCTTCTCCTCAGTTTTTTAATCCGGTGCAACTACTTTCCTCAAAGCAGGATGCATCTCAAAGGCATGCTGCCTCGCAATATCTTCATACATCTTGTAAACTATCATGACTGCCAGAAGGATGCCTGTTCCCCTGCTAAGCGCATCGCCAAGGTCTGCAAGGGATGCCAGCAGGCCAACTGCAATCGCCCCAAGCACTGTAAGCGCAGGAATATATCTGTTCAGGATTGATTCTAATACTCTTGGATCTCTTCTGAAGCCCGGAATCTGCATGCCACTCGCAAGAATTTGCTTTGCCTGTGCCGCAGCATCCATGTTAGCTGTCTTTACCCACATTACTGAGAATATAATTGAGCCGAATACCATCATACTCATATATCCGAGAGCCTGCAAAGCCATTGATGAAGTGGCAGAGCCGTTTATAACTGCATTAAGTACGTTTGGCGGATTAATCCAATAAATAAGCCCCGATGCAGGCGAATTGCCAGAGAAGGTCCCAAGCCATGGATGGCCTGCATTCTGCAATAATCTTGCCCAGAGCTGTATGTTTGCCATCAAAGCTGCAATTAAGATAACTGGAATATTTGAAGTGTATATAAATTTCAAAGGCCAGCGCATTCCAAATCCCCTGACTCTGCCAAATGACAGCGGAATTTCAACCTTCATGGCCTGCGCATAAACTGCAACTACAAATACTGCTATTGTTGTGATTATTGCAGCTGCAGATATCATCGCGCCAGTTACATCTCCGCCACCAAGTGCTTTTATAAGGAATGGAATTGCGCCGATTGGTACATCTGGGTTTGTTGGAGCTGCTAGGGGATTGAAAGCTCTTATGAATATCTGGCTTGCCACGCCTGCTGCGATAAAGAGCGAGACACCAGAGCCAAATCCCCATTTTGTTGTAACCTCATCCATCAGAACTATAAGGTATCCGCCAAGGATTAGCTGGCCTATCAGGGCCAATTGCATTATCAAATACTGCGAAGTGCCTGCTAGATCTGCATTAGGCGCAAGGCCTCCCGCAAATACATATGCTGCTGCTTCAAAGATTATGAAAAATATTGTAGCGATTTTCTGCAAGGCTGAGAATTTCTGCCTGCCAGCAGGCGTTGTTGTGTCTATTCCAAGTATGCCAGAGCCGACAACTAACTGCAGAACGATAGATGCTGTTACGATTGGGCCGATACCAAGCGAGATTAACGAGCCGAAACTCGCGCCGAGAATTATTGACAGCTGTTCAAACTGCTGCAGGGAATTCTGCCCGAGGCCCAGCAATGGTATGTAAGACAGTATGAAAAATATAACCAATATCAACCCTGTCCAGATGAGTTTTGTTTTAAATGAAAGTTTCTCTTTTGGTTTCTCTACTTCCGGAAAAAATCTTAATATTTGCGTGTAGTCCATGGCTCACTGCGCGACAGAACCGCCAGCGGCTTCTATTTTTTTCTTTGCCTCTGCTGAAACTGCCCCGATTATTTTGACCTTGTGATTTAATTTTCCAGATGAAACAACTTTATCATAGCTGAGAGCTTCCAAGTCAATGATGAAAATGTCTTTTTCTTTTTTTACTAAGTTCCTCGAAGCCCAGCCTTCCACACGCAAGTCAATATCGCGCAGGGTGATTGCTTCTTCGTGTGTCCTTCCGCGCCTTTCGACCATCGCGCCGATTCTGCCGAGGTGTTTTATGTGTTTTGAATATAATAGTGTGGCGCGTTGCTGTCCTCTCTTGCCAAGACCCGCATTTCCTTTTCCGCCTCGGTGCCCTTTTCCCTGGTGTTGCTTGCTGAAGCCATAGCCGTGCCTTCTTGTTCCGTGGAACTTTTTTGATTTTTTCGCTCTTTTGACTACCATTTTAATTAATCATCCTTAAGATTAGCCTATTTATTTCCTTGCCTCTGTAATCGAGTGCTCCGCCTTCAGCAAAGCCCTTCTTTATTCCACCACGCTCAAATCCGCCAATCGGAGGGTGGAGCCTAAAAAATGTTTTCATGCCTGGAACATCTTTCAATTCTGTTTTGAATGAGAAAAACCCATCAGTGAACTGCTTGAAATCCATTTTTGTTTTTTGTTTTAAGTATTCTTCAGTTAGCTGTTCATCCCCTGGCAGTCTTGCTTTTTTCTCCAGCAGTTTGAGGAATGTGTCTTTGTCTAATTCTCCGAATGTGACATGGTCTTTTATTGTTTTCAGCGTGCCTATGAGGCTTGGAGAATTATTAATTATGATGCAGTAATTTTTCTTGTAGAGTTTGAGTATTCTGAAAGCAGTCCTTACGCGTGGGTGCAGGCCTACGTCGCCTCTTACTCTAATTACAGCTATCTTTGCAGTCTTTGGTTCTGCATTTTGATTATTGTTAGTTTTTGTTTCCATGTTACTTCTTTGTCTGCGCGGCATGCTTTAATGCTAGCATGCATGCAGATATGAAATTGACTTTCCTTCTTGTCTGCCCCCATGTCTTGCTCCATAGGTCTTTGTAGCCTGCTGCCTTCATCAGCTTTTTTACTTCGTCCTCGACAACAAGGCCAGCTCCTTTCGGGGCAGGCATCAGCTTTACTTCAACTGAGCCTGTTTTTCCATATGCTGTGAATGGTATTGAATGCGGTTCTCCGCAGTTGCATTTCCATGAGCCGCAACCCATTGGAACTTTGATTATGTGTAGTTTTGCATCTCTGAGAGCTTTTTCTTTTGCAGGCAATGATTCCAATGCCCTGCCAGCGCCCACACCGACAATTCCATGCTCATTTCCTACGATGCAGAGTGCTGAGAAATGAGGCTTGTTTCCTTCGGCTGTTTTTTTCTGGGTTTGCCTCATGATCCTTCTTTTTCCGCCGCCGAACTTTCCATGGGCCTGCCCTATCATGACATACTCAACGTATAAATTCGGAATTAGCAGGTCAACTATTTCAGCTTCCCTGATGCTCTGCCCGCTGTCGAGAATTTGATTTATATCTGTGATTTCTTTTGCCCTTACTTTCAATCCCAGATCTGTCTTTGGTTTCCATTGCTCTAAATGTGAAAGTTTCTGAGCCTTCCTTGCTTCTTCCCTGCTGAGCCTTCTCGGCTCTGAGAGATTTCTGTCCGATCTGTTCATTTGTCTTACCATTTTATTTCAGTTTTTGCCTAACTTGTTCAAAGTTGTGCGNNAGTGTTTTGCAATGTGCTGTCCTGTGATTCTGTCTTCTTTTGGAATTATTTCAGCACTGTGAGCAATTTTCAGCCCGCCATCAACAGCGCCTTTCAGTGCTGCAAATACCTTTGCGCCTTTTGTAGGGCTGTAAAGCCCAATATCAAATATTGCAGTTGTGATTTTCTTTTCTTTTGCTTTTTTTGCAGCGAGCAGGCCTGTCAGGTATGCCGCAGGGATATTTTTCATTCCGAAGTTCCATCCAAAGTTTTTCAATTCAGATGAATGTGCAACTGCAAGTGTCTTGTCGCCTTTTGCGTGGTATTCTATGAATTGCAGGGTTATATATTTGTTTGATTTCTTTGCTATCAGCCTAATTGCTCTCGATTGTAACATCTTCAGGCGCTTTTTATAGTTCGTGCTACCCTCGCGCCTTCTTCGGAATTTTACTGCGAATCTTGTGCTGTGTGCCATTTTATTTCTTCAGGAGCTTGTTTGACTCCAGGTAAAACATGATGTGCCCGCGGTCCCTGAAGAATCCGCCTTTGGACTTCATGTAAATATCCCTGTATGTCTTATTGTCTATCTGGTTTTTGTCCTTGAGAGTTTGAATCATTACTCTTATTGAGCGGATTTTATTAATCCACTGCCTTTTGCGCGGGCTTCTTGCCAGCTTTCTTCCGTGCCTCGATCCCTGACCAGCCTGCCTGCCTTTCTTCCGCTGGGCATGCCTTTCGCGCGCTCGTAATCTTGATGTCCGTACCAACGGCTGAAGGATTATTGCGCCCTGTTTTACGAGGTTTCTAATGTCTGATTTTGTTATTGCTTCTTTGATATCTTCGAATCGTGATGGGTCGAGGCTTACGCGGGCTAGCCCGACTCCCAAAGTCCTTGCTGCCAATCGTTTTTGGAATTTTAAGTCCATGTTACTTAGTACCTTTTACGCTTGTTTTTCGTTCTTCGTTTTTCACTGTGCGGTTCTCGGTTTTTTGTTCTGGAACAGCTTTTACTGCTGGCACTGCTGTGGCAGGTGCTGGCTGTGTTGTTTTCTGCGATGTTGCTTTCTTCTCTGCCTTTTTATCTTCTTTTGGCTCTTTCACTTTTTCAGTAGCTCTTAGAGCTTTCTGTTTCTTCAGTTCTGCCAGCCTTGCATTCAGAGTTTCAAGCTTTACATTGCTTTTTATTCCCATTTCCTGCACTTTTTTAGCCAGCTCTATTTTTGCTTTTAGGCCGATTGCCGAAGATAGGATTGCTATGTCTGTTTTAGGATTTAATTTCTGAAGCTCTGCCAGGTTATGCACTAATTTCAGTGCGAAGCCAGCCAGGCTAAGCCCTCTTACCTCTGCAGGGTTTCTATATCCAATTTCTACGCGCTTGTGCTTGCCAACTCTCCTTTCGCGCATCTTTGAGTGCTTTCCGCGTGGCTGGCGCCATTTTGGATTATTTGCCAATCTTGTGAATTTCCAAGTATCCTGCCTGATGAAGTGAGGCCTTTTCTTTTTCAGAGCCTTCTTTATTTCAAGCAGTTTTTTTATTTCAGTCATGCTGTTAATGGCACTCCTAATTTCTCAATCATGTATATTCCGTCAAGGAAGGTTCTCCTGTCCCTGTTGCTTATGCGCGTGAGATTTTCAATGAGGCTGGCGGTCCTTCCAGCCAGCTCGATATCCGGCGAAGACACAATTATTATATCACCGTCTATTTTTACATCAACACCCTTCAGCAGTTTTGCTTTTCTTGGCCTGCGCTCGCCGAGGAAATTAGTTACTACTAATTCGCCATTTTTTATTTCAGCAGTCATCGGGAAGTGTATGTACAGCACCTTCAGCTTGTAAGTGAATGGGCTTTGCGCACCCCTGAACATATTTTCTATGTGAGCGACAAATGTGTTTTCCAGCATTTTCTTTTCTGCTGAAATTTCAATTTCTGCGCCGTGCGCTTTTATCGTGATGTTTCGCACAGGGTATTTTCTCTCTACAGTTCCATTTGGCCCTGTTACTATAATTTTATCTGCGGCGGTATGTGCCTGCAGACCTGCTGGAACTTTTAATTTAGTAGACATATGCTAGCAATGCCCCTCCGAGCTTCTGTTGTTTTGCATTTTCATGAGTCATAAAGCCTTTTGAAGTTGAGACAATTAGCTTGCCGAATCCTTTTGCAGGCAGGTAGCTGTGCTCGAATACTTCATAGCCTGATTTTGAAATTGGATACCGTGGTTTTATTGCGCCAATTTTGTTTATCTTGCCTGCGAGCAGGACTTTTATCTGCCCACCTTTCTTATCATCTGTTAATTCGAAAGCATGGATATAGCCTTCTGCTTTTAGTATTTTAAGCACTGCTAAAATTACCTTCGAGGCTGGCGCGAGAATTATTTCTGGCTTGCCTTTTATCTCAGCGTGGTTCATTGCAGATAATGCCCTTGCTAATGTGTCGTGTTCCATTTTACTTTAATTTCCTGAAGCCCAAGTCCTTGGCCACTTCCCTGAAGCATCTTCCGCAGATGTTCAGCTTATATTTTGATATGTATCTCCTTGTTCCACCGCATCTTTTGCATATCATCAGGCGGTTTCCGAATTTTCTCGGCTTTGGCACATTATGCCTGAGGAATCTGGCTCTGCGTGTTTTGCTTACATTGATTTTTTCTGATGCTGGACGTTTCATTTTAGTCTTCCTCTTTGTCTGTTAGTCCGAAAGTTTCAACAGCCCATTTCTGAGAGTCTTCTCCGGATATTTCATGCTTGTGATGTATGCGGGTTGCGAATAGTTTGCGCCTTTTTACCCTAAAGCCTGCGCGCTGGAGGCTTACTGCAACTTCCAGCCCGAGTATTCCTAGCTTAGGATCGTATTTTATCCCTGGGATTTCAATATATTCTTTCACGCCGAATGAAAATCCATTCTTTGTGAAGCTTGATTTCTTGACTTTGTTTTCGACTGCCTTGAGCAGTCCCCTAAGCATTTCCAGCGCTTTTTTGCCCCTGATAGTTACCATTGCACCGACTGGCAGGTCTGGCCTTACTTTCCATGCAGGGATTCTTCGCGTGGCTTTTGTCTTGACTGGCTTGCCTCCGCTGATTTTTGCGAGCAGGGTAACGGCCTTCTCAACGCCTTCTGCTTCTGTGCCTCCGCCCATGTTTAGCGTGATTTTCTCTAGCTTTATTTTTCTCATTGGGTTTGCTTCTTTGTTTTTGCTGGCAGATTTTTTTATTTCGCTCATTTCAGGCTGATTTCGGACTCTCCCTTGCCCATTATGAATATCTTGTCTGCTGATGTTTCGAAATTTCCTGATTTTTGCGTGAGTATGACGAGCTTTCGCTTTCTGAGCTGGCCCTCGAATTTTACCTTGTCAAGCTTTGCAGTCTGGTTGGCATGCTCTCCTGACAAAACGTAAACTGTTACGCCGTGCTCTGGCTTGAAGTGTGATTTTATTTTTTTTGTTTCAACATCATACATGATGCAGTCGCCGACAGTAAAGCCGTCCTTGCCGAGGACTGTCCAGCCGTTATTGAAGCCGAGCTGGATTTTTCCTTTTCTAAGCATTGTTTTTTCTGTAATTTTAAGCGGGAGTGTTTTTGATTCGCTCTTTGTTATTTCTGCAAGCCTCAATTTTCCATTCTGGTCGACTAAGACTCTGTAAAATTTTCCAAGCGAGTCTATTGTGATTATGTCGAACAGCCCGATAGGGAAATTTACTTCCTTAACAATCCTGTCGTTTACTTTTACATAGCCTGCATTTAGTATTGATTTTGCTTCTCTTGTTGTTGCAATAACGCCCATGTATTCCTTTAGCCATGTGATGAGTGGCATGGCACTTGTGCTGTCGTGCGTACCAGGGGATAACCTTGCCACCCATTTGATTCCCTTTCTCTTTATGGGCCAAGTGCTCGGGGCCGCCAATCTTGATAAGTGATTCATACGCGCCATTATTTCTTTCCTGCAGATGCCTTGGCAGGCTTTTCTAAACCTTTGCCAAGCGATTCTACCCTCATTTTATCATCCATATTTGGTGTGATTATCATTAGATTTGATGCATCAAGCGGATATTTCCTCGGTGCGGCACCAGCCTTTGCCTTGAATTCTGCGCCTTTGACGATAACTTTCATCTGGCGGAGGCTTACTCTTTCGATTTCACCTATTACTCCGCGGAACTGCCCTCGCATGATTTTTACTTTGTCGCCTTTTCTTACAGGGAGTGCGCGGGTGTTGTATTTTTTCCGCAGTTCTTCAGATAAGTGCGCAGACATCATCTTGTGTCTTATGTGCAGAGGAGCATTATGCCTGTATTTGCGCTGCTTCTTCGGCAGTTTCGAACTTATCCAGTGTTTACTCCATTCTTTCATTTTATTGTCCTATTACTTTTATGTAAGTGTCCGCCCCAACGTAGTGCATTGCCTCTTCTCTGGTTGGCACAATGACTTGCAATGCCACCATCAAGTTGCCTTTTTATTATTGCAAATTGCCCCGCGCGGGTTAACAGCAATTTATCGTTTATGTCTGAAAATAATTTTTCAGCACATCGCACGAATTCTTGTGTTCTGCCAGCTTCGTCTAGCATAGTATCTAGTGTAGATTTCGGTGCAGAGTCTTGCGTTTCTTGCGTTATTGGTTCCATCTTAAAGTATCATTGTCGCAAGCTTAGCGACAGCAGTCCAGCGTATTGCAACCTCCTTTGCAATTGGGCCTTTTATCAAAGTGCCTTTCGGCGTTCCCAATTTTATATCCTTGAGTATGACTGCGGCATTATCTTCGAATTTTACTTTTGTGCCGTCCGGCCTTGTGAATTCTTTTTTCTGCCTCACAATTATTGCTGGCGCGACCTTGTGCATCATATCCTGCTTGCCTGCCTTTACAGCAATGCTGATTAAATCGCCAACCCCTCCGCAGCCGAGCTTGTTTGTCCTTGCCTTGAAGTGCATGACTGCGATTATTTCAACTATCTTTGCGCCCGAATTGTCACAGCAGACCAGCTGTGCGCCTATCGGCAGGCCTCTGCTCACTCTTGACTTAACTGACTTCATCTTAGCACCTCAATTACAACAAACGTAACTGTCTTTGCCAATGGCCTGCATTCTGCAACTCTTACTTTATCGCCTGTTTTTGCAGAGAGGCATGGCGGATTGTGAGCGTGAATTTTTGAGTGCCTTTTTTCATATCTTTCGTATTTCTGCAAAAAGTTCAGCCTAGGCCACTCTAGTGTTATTGTTTTCTGCATCTTGTCTGAAACAACAATGCCCTCGAACACGCGTCCTCTGGTTTCAACAGTTCCATGAATAGCGCATTTTCTATCTATGCAATTTGAATTGTTCTCAGTCTTCAGTTCTCTGTGTTCTGTTTTCGCGTGAGTTTCAGAGCTAGCCTTAACTTCTTTCACTGTTTTTTTCTTTTCAGCTACCATTTTGCGAGTTTCTTTTTCAGTCTATCCCAAGGTCTTGCAACAAGCAATTGCCCGTCAACTTCTACTTTTTTCCTGTCAGGCAGTTCAAGCTGCATTACTACTTGGTCCTTGAACAGGCGCTTTTCGCCTGTGCGAGTGTCAATCACGAGAGTCTTGTACGTCTCGTTCACTATTTTTCCTGCGAGTTTCAAATTCGCAGTGTTCCTGGCCTGCACCACTTTGGCGTGCAAGCCTATCAGTTCGTGTCTTACCACGTTGCTTGGCGTTATCATTTGTCCTCTTGGCAAATGATTCGCGAATTTATGAAAAAATACATGTTGTATTTTTCCATTCCTTGAACTCGCTTCTCTCCGCGAGTTCAAGTTATTCGCGTTATCATTTGTCCACTATATTTTACTCGATTTGCGCTCTGATTTCTATGCTCTCGGCGGAAAATCCCAGTGAAACCAGGATTTCTTTTACTTTTCTCCTGTGATCGCCCATGAGCTCGACTGTATTGCCTTTGACTGTTCCTCCGCAGGCCAGCTTTTCTTTCATCTGCCTTGCAATGGATTTTATGTCACTGCTTTTGTCGATACCCTCGATCACTGTTGTCGGACTGCCAAATTTTCTCCTGACAGTCTTCACTGTTATCTTTTGCCCGCCTTCCTTAGCTATTGATGCGCAAACGCACAGCTCTGATGGTAGTCCACATGTTGGGCAATTCATGCTTTTGTTTTTCCTCCGCTTATATTTTGGAGCGTGAGTATGCGCGCAACAGTGCGCTTGATTTCCCGTATTTTATTTATTTTCAGCGAGCCTGTTGCAGACTGCGTTCGTGCTTTTATCAGTTCTTTTTTCAGCTCTTCGAGCTTTTCCGCAGTTTCTTTACTGCCTAATTTTTTAATATCATTAGTTCGCAGGATTGCCATTTTGAGTTTCCATTTTTATTTCATCAGTTTTTATTTGAGTTTTCTTTTCCGCAGTTTTTCGCGGCTTTTTTTCCTTTACTTCTTCTTTCTTCGCTTCGGCAGGCTTTATTTCTTGGACTGCAATTGGCACTGCTGGCTGTGCAGATATTTCTTTTACCCTTACTCTGTCAGGCAGGATTACTGTTGAAGGCATTATGAATACCTGTATTCCAACTGTTCCAGACCGCAGGTTTGCCGGAGCGACTGAAAAATCAACTCCTTCGAGGGCAATTTGTCCGCACTTTTTCATGTAGCCGCCATAGAAACGCCAGCTCATAGCCCTCTGCCCCGGAACGCCTCTTCCGCTGATTTTTATTTCTGCGCCGAGTGCGCCTGCATTGAGAGCATCCTGCATTGCCTTGTAGCCGATTGCCTTAAATCTGGCAGGCCCAAATCTTTCCAAGTCTGATGCGATTTTTCTTGCGACAATTGCTGCGCTTATCTGCGGGCAGACAACTTCTTTTACATCTATCTGCGGATTTTCCAACTTGTACTTTGTCTTGAGAGTTTGAGTTAGTTCTGAAATTGTTTTGCCTGCGCGCCCAATTACTATGCCTGGCCTTGATGCTTCGATTGTGATTTTTTCGCCAAGAGGAGTTTTTTCTATCAGGATTTTTCCGATGCCAGCCATCTTGCCTATCTGCGAGTCTATGTATTCTTTTACCTCGACATATTTCATTCTGTCCTTGATAAATTCCCTTTCAATCATTTTTTAGCCTCGTTTTTTGCTGCTGGCTGTTTGCTTGCCTGCTTCTTTTCTTCCATTTCTGTTGCGGCCAGCTCAAAATGCGTGTTTTTTCTTTCTCGCCCAGCCGGATGAAATAGCCTTGCACCTTTATGTGCCGCAGCATGTATGATTACGAGCTTTGAAGTGTTCAGCCCTTTTGCCTGCGCACCGTGTTTCAATGAGTTTAACAAGTTTATTATTTCCAAAGATGCTTTTTTTGGGTAGCCTGACGGCCCAAAAGGCGCGTGGTGCGGGGTTTTGCTGTTAAATCTTGCGTATGGCACTGGAGCAGTTCCTTCCGCAACTTTTTCTAGGTATGAAATTACCCATTCTACTTTTCTGTTTTTTATGAATACGCCGATGTCTCTGCAAGTCTTGCGCGAGATGGTCAGATTTGTACCTATGACTCGCGCCATTGTCTTTTTATCATAGTTTTGTAATGCATACCTCATTTTTATTTCACGGATTGTGCCTTTGAACCTCTCGTAGCACCGATACCTGGACCGCTGTGCTTTTCGAATCTCGTTGTCATGACAAAGTCGCCCAAAGTCCATCCAATCATTTCAGGGACAACATCCAGCGTGATAAATTCTTTGCCGTTGTGGACTGCAATTTTCATTCCAAACATATCTGGAAGTACCAGCATGTCTCTGCAATGTGTTTCAATTGCTTTTTTATACTTGCCTTCCTTTGCGAGCTTGATTTTTTTGTAAAGTTTTTTCTGCTGTTCTGTGAATCCGCGCCTTACATTTCTCCTTCTGTTTGCAGGAAGAAGCTTTGCCAGCTCTGTGAGGCTCATTGCCTGCATTTCTTCAGCAGTTTTTCCGCGGTATGTAAATATTTTTGGCATTTTCTATTATCTCCTCTTGCCCGTCCTTCTAGGCCACAATTGACCGACCTTTCTTCCAGGTGGTGTGCCTCTCCTAGTTGTAGTAGGAATACCAAGTGATCTCCTGTGAGTTCCGCCAAATGGATGGTCTACTGCATTCTTTGCTACTCCAGATGTTACTGGGTGCAACTTGTTTCTTGCAGCCCTTGCAGCATTGTGCTTGCCACCCTTTACCCATGGCTTTTCTGTCCTTCCGCCACCAGCAACTATTCCGATGACTGCCCTGCATTCTGGATTGAAGCCAGCCAGCTTTCCCGATGGCATTTTGATAATGATTTCTTTTCCTTCTCTTCCGACAACCCTTGCAGCAGTCCCAGAAGTTCTTACGAATTTCGGACCATTCATTGGTATCTGCTCTACTCCGTAAATCGGGTATCCTGAAGGAATTTCATCAAGCCGCGTTATATTGCCTGGCATTTTTGGCGCACCAGCGCCTGAAAATACGATGTCGCCTTTCCTCAAGCCGAGTGTCGCAGGAAGAAGTGCAGATTCGTTATTTTCATATTTTACAACCATCAGAGGCGCGTCGTGGCCTACTGAATTTACTAAGTCAATAACCTCTCCTCTTGTCAATGTAATTCCCAATAATCTTGCGAATTGGATTTTGCCGTAATAACGCCAGCTAGGAGCCCGGTATCTAGGACCGCCCTTTCCTCTCGCTTGCGTTATCAGTCGCTTAGCCATTTTATATCAATCCCAACTGCGTTGTTATGTCTGACGCCAGTGTTTCCGGCGACAGCTTTACGAATGCTTTTTTTGTTCCATCGAGCATTTTTGTTGTGTTTACTGCAAGGACTTTTGCGCTGAATGCTTTTTCAACTGCTTGCTTGATTTCTGTTTTTGTTGCTTTTGGCTCGACTATGAATATTAATTTATTTTCTGCTTCCATCAGCCTGACTGCTTTTTCTGTTGACAGCGGGTATTTTATTATTCCGAACGCGTCAACATCCTTTATTTCTGATTTTTGTTTGATTGCCATTATATGAATAACCTATCCTTTCCTAATATTTCGATTGCAGATTTTGTCCAGACAGCCAGCCTTCCAGCATGTGTACCTGGTGCCAGCAGGTTTGCGTTCAGGTGTTTTACCTGCACGATTTCAACGCCAGGTATGTTGCCTGCTGCTTTTTCTGCATAGCATGTTTTTGAAATTATTATGAGAGGACCCAATTTCCTTCTGTATTTTCTTCCGCGCATCTTTCCTTTTCCTGCACGGATTGTTTTTTCTTGAATTCTTTCGAGTTCTTTTGCCAATCCTAATTTTTCAAGAGCAGAAATGATATCTTTCGTCTTTTTTATATTTTCAAATGAATCTTCGACTGCTAGCGGAATTGATTTTATGCCATCTATCTTGTGCTTCAATGCAACAAGTTCCCGGACAGCTGTTGCAGCGATTGCAGAGCGGACTGCTTTCCTTTTTTCCTTGATATTAATTCTTTCTTCAAATATTCTTTCTGATGTTGGAGGGAATGCTGCCCGACCCTTTACTGCAGAAACAACAAATGCACCGACAAATCCGAATCTCGAACCGCGCTTCCACATAACTTTTCTTTTTATTCTTGAAGTTCCGATTCCATAAGTGCCACCGTATCTGTGCCTTCTTTTTGAAGTGTGCTTACCCTGCTTCGTGCCTGCAAGCGGGTCTGTTCCGTACTGCTGTCTTTCAGTTGAGCGGACTGCAAGTGCGGCCCTCTTGATTAAGTCAGACCTTATCGGCTCTGAAAATTGTGCAGGCAATTCTACCTCAGATGATTTCTCGCCATTGACTGTGTATACCTGCGCTTTCATTTTTTATCAACCCTGCTGGCTCCTCATAGTAATCAGCTTTATCTCAGGGGCCTGCGTGAATAAGTTTGCCCTTGGTTTTGCAGTGTGTGTGAATGTGATTAATCTCCTTTTTGCTCCCGGAACTGAACCAGAAATCAAGGCATACTGGCCTGTAACTTCGCCGTAATTTACAAAACCGCCGTCAGGTGTTACTCTTTTTTCTTTTCCATTTGCAATTAGAAGAATCTGCCTGTTGTATTCTGTTCTCTGATGCGAGCCAACCTGGCCAGATTGTGCAATCCACCAGCCGACTTTTGCAGGCGTGATTGGACCCATTGTTGCCCTGTGCCTTCGCCCTTTTTCGGCCTTGGTGCGCTCGAGTTTTATACCATACCTTTTAATCATGCCTTGGAATCCTTTTCCCTTTGTGACTCCGTGGGCGTCGATAAATTCTCCCATCCTAAAAACATCTTCGATTTTTACTTCCTTGCCTAGTATAGAGTGTGCGTAATTGAATTGGTCTGGTATGCTTCCACCACCAATTGGAATTTCGAAAATATCAGGGGTTTTTTTTGCAAAACCAGTTGTTGAAGGTTGCGTATGAATTAAAACAGAAATGTAAGATGCAGAAGGCAGATGGGTTTTTAATTTATCAAAAGTAGAATTTCTTTTTTTAGGAAGGTTTATTGTCCTATCGAGGATTTTATCTGGATTTTCAGCCATTGCCTCTGAAATGAGGTGCAGGCCATAGGGTGTTTTTGAATATAATCTTATGGAAAAAACTTTTGCATTTGGAATTTCAACAACAGAAACAGCATATTTCAGATCTTCGCCTTTGGTTGGCGCTTTTGGCCTGTTGTCGACAACAATAACAGATGTCATNNCCAGCCTTGTAACCGCAGAAGCCAAGCAGTTTTGGGGCATTCAGCTCTTTAGGAATTTCCCAGTGTTCAACATGCCCGCGGATAGTTCTTGCTCTTACTCGCGGCCATACGCCAAGCGAGCCTCTACGCGGTCGTTTCTTTTTAATATGTCCCATTTTTTGCTTGCAACTGTTCTCAGCTTTTAACACACTTTTGCGTGGTTTTTAAGCTTTTACTTGAGTATGATTTTTGCTATGGCGACAGAATTCTAGATTTGTAGGGGTTCATAATTGGCTGAGAATTGGGGTTTTTAAGGCTTTCTGGCTGAGAAGTGGCGAAGCGAAACAGGTATTATCTGATTCTGCGTATTCCGTTTGGATCAAATGATTTCGGAAGGAATATTATTGCGTAACTTTGCAGCTCTTTGGGAATAATTAACCGTGCGGGCTCGCTGTAAAATTTTATGGATTCTGTCTGAAGCGTATCGAAGGGAATTATTCGATTATATAGTATTCCCAATTTAGCGCAATTTTCAATTTCAGTAGGCGAGTTTGCCAGCATTAAATCATTGCGCAGGACTAATTTCAAATCTGCGCAGTAAACTGGCGGTAATGCGCCAGCGTGATTGATTTGCAATGCTGAGTTTTTCATTTTTCTGCACATTCTTTCACCCATATTATCCGCACCAAGAACAAATATTCCATGTGTATTATGTGCAACTATTTTTCCATCGCCTGTCAGATAAACATCTGCAACAGGTGTGCTTTTTTGCACTAGCGGGCCTACGTAACTTATACTCTGCTCTGTTTTTCCAGTAGGCGAGTCGACTGTAAATGGCATCGAGTATAATTTAAACAGCAAAACTCTGTCGTCTGGCAGCTGATTCCAGCTTCTAAGCGTCTCCCTGAAAACACCAAAGCTTATATTTTCAATCTTATCTTCGAGAATGTGGGCAAGCCCAAGCCTGCGTGTTGGCGCGTGAAGCAAGTCCAGCGTAGATATTTTCTTGTCAATCTCCGCAAACAATTCTGAAAACTTTTTGTAGGCGACTAGATGCTGTTGAGCTGCTGTTTGTAAAAACTGCCTGCCTTTGCCAGAAATCAAATAATAGTTTTTAGGAAGATTTTTTCCATAAGCCCACAACTCTTGCGCTTCTTGAGATAGGCTCGTTTTGAGTGCGGATAGTGTCGCATTATAATTAGATTCAATTTCAGAAATACGCTGGCTTTCAGCCGCATCGAGTTCTGGAATTAGATGCTCACAGTCAACGGAGCTTAAGCGATGGCGCACATCCGCATAAGCCTTCTGTAAGCTTAAAACTTCATCTTGTTTTTCCTTTTCAAATCTCAACTTTTTAGCGTCGCGCTTTTTTGTTTCTCTAACTTTTTTCTTCAGATCCATCCATCGTTCTAAGTTGTGCGTATTGCCTTTTTCAGCAAAACCTTCGCGGGCAAGCCTGCCAAGGCATCTGTAAATATCCGAGATGCTTATATTTGTGTAATGTGCAACTGTGTGAGCAGTTATTCCTGAAAATCCTTCCTCGCCAAGTTCGGTATTGAATTTTTCTGTCAAATATTTTAGTGCGAATAAAACTGTGAAGTATGGGCGGAAAGCAGTTGGATCATCAATATATTTGTTTCCGCTAATTCTTTTGGCAAGGTTTATTGCCTGAGTATTTCCAGAGCTGTCGGTTGTTTCTATCTGGCCTTTGAGAAGCTCTTCGAGCGCGGGGTGCCAGCCATTTCTTTCTGCGGCAACCAGTGCAATGTTTCTCATGTCTATTACTGCCTGCTCGCCAGACATGAATCGTTCATATCTGTGGCTTCCGACAAATCTTTCAAGTCCGACTGCATCTGTCATGCAAACGTAGTGCTAGAAAGCCATAAAAAGATTTCCAATTAATTTATTTGTATGGGTGCGGGCAAGAAGGTATTATTCATAGTTCCTAATATAGTCGGCGATAAGGGGGCTGCAACAGCTCCGTTGCCGGGCGTAGCTTACATAGCAGGCGCAGCCAGGGCAGCAGGCTATGAAGTTAAAATAATAGATATGCGTGTCGAGCCAAAGGGTCTTTTCAAAAGAATTGAGTTATTAGCGCCGGACTTAATTGGCATAAGTTTTATGACTATGGAATTTTCACACGTGTTTGATTTTGTAAATTCGCTTAAAACGGCATTTCCAAAAATACCATTGGTGATGGGCGGTGCCGGCGGTTCAACACTGGGAATACAGGTTTTAAAATCAACAACTGCAGAATACGTGCTGACGCGCGAAGGCGAGCGCGCAATAGTTGAGCTTCTCAGCGGAAAAGAAAACGCGCAAATATCAAGCTTAATCTGGAAGGATGAACGCGGCAAAATAATTGAAAATTCTGCAAGGCCTTTCGAGCTAAAGCTGGACGAGCTGGCGTTTCCAGCATATGATTTATTTCCAATGGAATTGTATGTGGATTCTAAAATACCAGTTGTGACTTCCAGAGGCTGCCCGTATTTGTGCACATTTTGCGCAAATAAAGCGGCACAGGGCGCACCGTGGCGCCCAAGAACGCCGGAGAATATTCTAAAAGAAATTTCTTTCTGGCACGAAAAGGGGTTCAGGCAATTTCATTTTGTAGATGATAATTTTACGCTTGATATGTCTAGAGCAGAAAAAATATGCGATTTAATAATCAACAGCGGAATGAAAATACGATGGGATTTGAGAAATGGCATCCGTGCGGACAAGGTAAATGAAGCGCTTCTGACAAAAATGAAGCAGTCTGGATGCTTTTATTTTGCACTTGGCATAGAGTCCATTGATCAGGAAGTTTTGGACAAGATGAAAAAGAATTTGAAAGCTGAAGCGGTATTCGAAGCAGTGCGCATTGCACGAAAGTCAGGAATACCTTTCGGAGGGTTTTTCATAATTGGCTTGCTTGGCGATACTTATGCAAAATTTTTGAAATGCTATGATTTTGCAAAACATGCAGGCTTCAGCGAGGTCCGCTTTTATAATCCAATACCTTTTCCAAGTACAGAATTATATGCCGAGCTAGTAGAGCGAAATATGCTTTTGTCAAAACCGGAAGAATATTTAAATATGAATTCCAAAACATTTGGCGATGATCCTATTTTTGCAACGCCTGAATTCTCAGTCGAAGAGCGCAAAAAGGCCATCAAGCTCGGCCAAAAATTAGTTATGCAGAAACTTTTGGCAAAAGAATTCGGAAGCATTGCAGGCACTGCGGCTGCGTTGCTGTGGCAGGTAAAGCCGCTGCAAGCCGCATTAAAAGGGCCAGGCCTGCAGGTGTGGCGAACCCTGCGAAGGTACAAAAGGCGAAAAGTTATGACAGTGCGCAATAGGTGACTTTGTAACCCAAGTATTTTAGTGCAGTAAAACAAGAAATTCTGAAATATTAAAATGAATATTAGGAACTCTCCGATGCCCAAAGGCACCGAAGAGCTCCCGGAGGTAAGCAATGGCCACGGAAAAAATCATCCCATGACTTTGCCTTGATTAAGCAAGCCTCATGAATCCGCTTGCTTGAGTGTGAGCATAATCCCTTGCGAACTGCACAAGTTCATCATTGTTCACGAAGCTCTGCACCATTTGCGCAAATTTTTCATCGCACTGGATGACGCGCAGGTGTTCGCTGTCTGTGACTTTGAATTTTATTTTATTCTGCTGAAGGTAATCAACAAGCGCAAAGTACTGCGCCGCATCGTCCCTGAATTTCAGGTTGAATGTTTGGCGGAATAATTTTTTTTCCGCAGCCGTTATTGCACGTTTAGTCTTTCTTATTGAAACTTTTTGTTTAGACATACTTACTTTATGTAAGTAAGTGGTATATAAATGTTTCTATAATTCAGTATAATATTGCAATAAGCCATTATATTTTATTTTGAGTTGCATTCAGAAACTTTATATAAGAAGCCTTATATAATTTGTCGTGGCTACTGATAAAATGCTTGATCATATTGATGAACATATTATAGAAAAACTAAAGAACAACGGAAGAACTTCTTTGACAGATTTATCCGAAGGCTCTGATTTATCAAGAGTTGCGATTGCGAATAGAATTGAAAAGCTGCAGCAGAATGGCCTGCTGAAAGTTTCTGCTTTGCTGAATCTCGAAAAATTAAATTACCAAACTCTTATCGTTGAGCTTCAGATTGCAAATGAAAAAAAAGCAGAGTTCAGAAAAATGATTTCGGGCTGTTCAAAAGTCATGCAGGCCTTTGAAACTGCAGGCCAGCACAACCATTTGCTCATATGCTCTGCAAAGAACAATAACTTATTAAGAAAATTTGTCGAAGATGTTTTGAAAAAGTATGCGACAGACTGCAAGGTTACGCTGGCATCTAATCCAATTGGAGCAGAGTATGTGCACATGAAGCCGGGCAAGGCCTGTGCTGACTGTAAAAAACATGGAGTAGAGTGATGTTCGAAGAATTTATACCGCCATTGTATAGTTTTGCATCGATAAGCATAGCTGCGCTGGTTTTGATTGGGATTTCGTTCCTGATTGCCTTGAAATTAATGAACTTGATGGGAAAAGGGAAGGATACAGCAACAGTAAAGATTCTGATGATGACTATTGTTGTGAACGGCATCCTTGGATTATATACTGCTTCGGCTATTTACTGGAAATATGTGCATGAATATGTTAATTATGTTCGTGTTACAGACATGGTATTATTATTGATAGGGATTATTTTAGTAACCTCGCTGTATAAAGTTTACAAGGATTACAAAAAGCTGATTAAGAAGAATGAGCCTGGGGAATAGTTATAAAATTTGTTTTTAAACACACAGCACTCTCCTAATCTGGCAACGGTGCAGACGATACAGTTAGTCCCAATCTGGCAGCGCGTCTTTCTAATTCTGCTTGTTTATTACGTTCAGCATAAGAACGTTCATTGCTCACAACTCTCTGNNGTTGCTTGTAGTTTTTGCTCGGCTTTCCAAGCCGCAACTATTTCTTCTTTATTTTTTATCATGCTAAGTAATTTTTGTTCCCATTCGCCAGAAACATATCGCCTTAACTCAGATTTATCATTGCGACTATCAAAGCTATTGCCAATAAACGCTGCTTCAAAAATAGGAGCACCGCCATAGCGCAATACCATTTCGCGGCCATACGTTAGGTACTTGCCAGTAGCCGATGACATATCAAAGCCATAAAAATCATTTAAGTGCCGTCTTTCATTTGTGTGATCTGAAAATTGTTCATAGTGTGTACTTGTCCCAAGTTCTAACAGCACAGAAGACATAAATCCAACTATTTTACAAATCATTTGCTCTCTTTCGTTTACTAAATCTTCAAGGCTTTTTTGCGCGCCCATGCAGAACTAATAATGCATAACATTAAAAACATTTCTAGCCGGGAGTATATGTTCATACTGCTAAAACCAATGTAAGTGCAACGTTATTGTGGTGCGCAGAAAAATTCGCTGATTTTTCTCGCGTAGTGCGCTTCACAATTCAAAAACTCAGCAAGTTTTTGTTATTGCGCCAACATTTATGCAAATGCAATTCAAAAACTCAGCAAGTTTTTGTTATTTAATTAGCCTTTAACATTCCCAACCGGCAAGAATCTGCAAACTTTCTTGGAAATGCCAGCTATATCCATCGTTTCTATGACTTCATTAATGTCTTTGTACGCAGAGCCAGCCTCCTCAGCTAACTCAGGCATTGAGACTGCATGCACATAAATTCCCCGGTCCAGCATTTTTTTCTTCAGCTCTTCGCCCCTGAAGCTTCTTTTTGCAGCTGCGCGGGACATTGTCCTTCCAGCGCCATGCATCGTGCTTCCGAATGTTTCTTCTGATTTGTCTGTGCCGACGCAAAGGTATGAGCCTGTTTCCATTGAGCCGCCAACTATGACTGGCTGGCCTGTTTCCCTGTAAAGCTTTGGCGTTTCCTTTCTTGACGGGCCGAAGCATCTTGTTGCGCCTTTCCTGTGCATTACAACTTCCATTTTCTTCCCATCTACCTTGTGCTCTTCTACTTTTGCGATGTTGTGCGCAACATCGTAAATCATATTTAGCCCTAATTTTTCTGCATCCTGTGCGAAAATCTGCGAAAATCCCTCGCGTATCCTGTGCAGAATCAGCTGCCTGTTTGCAAATCCATAATTTGCAGCGCACCGCATTGCAGCGAGATAATCCTGTGCCTCTTTGCTCTTGAACGGAGCGCAGGCCAGCTCATCATCCCGGACTTTTAATCCCCAGCCAGCCATCTTTGGCCTGAAATTTGAAACGTAATCTGTGCATATCTGGTGGCCGAAGCCTCTTGAACCGCAGTGGACCATTACAACAACCTGATTTGGGAAAATTCCAAGTTTCTTTGCCAGATTTTCATCGAAAATGTTTTCTTTTTTCACAATCTGGACTTCGAGATAGTGATTGCCGGAGCCAAGTGTTCCAAGGCCTGCTGCGCCGCGCTTTATTGCCATGTCAGAAACTTTTGATGGGTCTGCACCTTCGATTGCGCCTTCGTCCTCTGTGCGCGCTATGTCTTCTGGCCAGCCATATCCGTTCTTCACGCACCACTTTGTGCCGTCAACCATCACTTCCTTGTGCTGCTGCGGCGTTAGCTTAACAAAACCATGTGCGCCAACGCCAGCAGGGACTAATTTGAAAAGCGTATCAACAAGAGGTTTTATTTTCGGCTTGACATCGTCCCAAGTTAAATTCGTTCTCATCAGACGCATGCCACAATTTATGTCGTACCTGATTCCTCCGGGAGAGATGATTCCTTTTTCTGTGTCAAACGCGGCGACACCGCCGACCGGGAATCCGTAGCCCCAGTGTGCATCTGGCATTGCCATCGCAGCTTTTTGTATTCCTGGCAGGCATGCCACGTTGCTTATCTGCTCCATTACACCAGCATCCATCTGCTCCATTAGTTTTTTGGTTGCGTAAATCCTGGCTGGCACGAGCATCCTCGGCTCATCTTTTTTATAGTCCGGGGATATTTCCCAGACTACTTCTGAAATCTGTTTTATTGGCGGGCGTTCTTTTGGTAGTTGTATCATGTTCTAACTAACTAGAGCAGGACTTTTAAAGATTTAGTTAGAACTCAGCTAAACTTTTCTGGTTGTTTTTGGTTTTTGTTGAACCCCGCGCTTCCAGAGAAAAACCATACAGAGTTTTTCTTGCGTAGTGCAGGGAATATGAAAAAATCCTCTGGATTTTTTCATTCCACAAAGCCCTACTTTGCGTTAGTGCCGAGCGGCGCGTTCAAGTTATACATAGTTCATTTATATAGGTAGTTATAAAATTGTGCGGCGCGAATGTACATAACCGCCGCGCTCGCCAGAAGCACTGGTACAGCGATGTGAACTGTCTGAGCATCATCTCGTAACGCTACCACGCCCGCTGCAATTGTTGCCGTAGCGCCAGCACCCAAATATACCCATATACCTGCTCGTTTTGGCTCAATCAATGTCCAAGCAGGCCATGGCTTTTGCACGCGTGCAACTAAATCCGGCGTTTGATTTTGCAATACCATTCTATTTCTTTCTCGATATTGTTAATAAAGAGTTTATTAAATCTATCGATTAGGTTTAAACGTGCATTAAGACCAGTTAATAAGTTTAAATCTTTGCCCATAAACTTTCTGTTCGTAAATGCGCGCATTATGATGCGCATTTCTTTTTCCGAAAAATTTGCGGATTGTTTCAGCGACTTAGTAACTAAATATCTTTGTAACCTTCCACTTCGCATAGTTTTTCTAAATTGAGATATGGCTTCTGGAACCAAGTATTGCTTATGTTTTTTAAATTGCTTAATAGATTTTTTAAAATAACTTTTTATAACATTCCAATCACTATTATGCGCCTTAAGTAACAATTTAATATTTTTGATTTGGCGTTTCATGGTCTGCTTATCATTTTGAAGGTTCGCAGTGTACAGTCTATCTCTACTAATTATTATAAATCTTCGAATAAGTGAGCTTTGTTTAAATCTTTGTTTAATATTTTGGATTTTCAAATTCAACCTTGGCGCGACTAATATTTTATAATTTTTATCAAACTTAGGCGGATCTTTTACTTGTTCCCATATTTGGCTTTTCATCTCAGTTAAAATGGCCAGTGTTGTAATGGCAATTGCTAACAGCGTTGCTAGCGGCCAAGCAAGTGACGCTGCAATTGTTAAAGCAGCCACGCTCCCCACAGCCTTCCACCAGTCTGCCACTAGCCGATTGTAATATTCAAATAACACTAATTTATGGTTATCGACCTTAACATTTATTTTTCCCAATGGAAACAACTTTGGTCCAAATTGATTACTGCCATATTCCGCTTCTAAAGAAACAACGTAATCAAAAGTTTTTTCGGTTTCCTTTTTCTGTGCGTACAAAAAATTATCTAAAATTGCCCAATCCCATTTCTGTTTGTTCGGATTAAATGTAAATGTTACAGTTTTGTCATCACCACTAATTCTGCATACATTACTTTCTCGCGAATCTTTGTTAGTGGTGCCATTCTCAATCAAAATCGCTTTAATTTTATTTGTCATTCCTTTTTCGATGGATATTTTTACCGAAAAAGTGTAATCTGTATTAAAATCAACAATAATTTTGTCTTTTAATTCCCGCGTTGCATTTATTTTGTTATCATCCTTCCTCGTAAACTTCACTTCCGCAGAATCAACATCAAGCTCAATCTCTAAGTTTGGATTGAGCTTGAAATTATCTGTAATGTTTTTCCCAGCTTTGGTATTTACAGTTTCTTTCAAATTATCGTAATCTTTTGCAGAAACAGTAACTGTGTAATCCTGCCCGCCATTTAACTCCGTTTCGTAGTATCCAGTTTCATCTGAATTTGTGTTTACTGTGCCTGCGCCTTTGAGCGGCTGGAACAAAAGCGTTGCATCCGCTACGCTTTGCCCGCAAACGCCGTCATTCACGTATCCAGAAATTGTAATTTTTGCCGGCTGCTTTGGCGGGGCTGGCCCGCGCCCACCCAACAGCTTACCAATAGATTTTTTATCAACCAAATTTCCAGACGCATCGTAAAGCTCAGCAGTATCGCCAGGATTGTTCCAGATTTTGGCGCGGCGGTTTTGATAAATATTATCTGCATCGTTCGCGCCGGTGCCGCTCCAGATTTTTATAATTGCATCTGGCTGTAGGAAAAAATCTTTTTGAAAAATAAACTCATGTCTTTTTTGATTTGTTGGTGTTGTATCAATGAGTTTCCAACCTTTTAAATTTACAGTGCTATTGCTATTGTTAGTTAAAATAACATAATCTTTAAGAAGATTTACTTCGGATATTATAATATTAATTACCATGGCACAGATACATCATTATCTGAAGTTTAAAAATCTTCGGCTCATCTTTTTTATAGTCAGGGGATATTTCCCAAACTACTTCTGAAATCTGTTTCAATGGCGGGCGTTCTTTTGGTAGTTGTATCATGTTTTTAATTAATACGCAGGACTTTTAAAGATTTAGTTAGAACTCAGATAAACTTTTCTGATTGTTTTTGCTTTTCTTTGCCGGCTTGGCAGTGGCTGGCTCTTTTTCAGCAGCTATTTCTTTCTCATCAATTACCGCAACACCATACTGCCCATCGAAGCCAGGCGTTACTCTGATTTTTCCGTCGCGGTTTTCTAGAATTAATTTAGTGAGCCGTTCTCCAGCAACTTCTTTCAAAGATTTTTCATCTGCTTCCAAATCAATCGCGTACTCTGAGCCGAATTTCTCAATTAATTTGTTGAAAACTTCAAAAACTTTCTTGCTGGCAACTGGCGCGCCAATGCTTCCTGAAATCAATTCACTCAAAGGAAGAAGCTTGTAAAATTCCGGGCGGTTTTTCGGCTTGAATCCGAATGGCCTGTCAGCCAGCTCTTCAACTCGGTATTCCACTCCGATTGTCAGAGGCTTTTTACAAACAGGGCATATATTTTTTAGTTTCCTTGTTTCTTCTGGCGGGCATGAGAACTTGCAATCCATGTGCCCGTCCCAGTGGTATTTTCCATAAGCAGGATCTGTTTCTATTGTTCCAACAAGTTTTTCTCCAGTCTGGATTGCAGAAATTATTTTTTTATAATCCATTTCAGTTTCAAAAATCGTTGCTTCCCTGCCAATTCTCCAGGGCCAGAATGAGTGTGCGTCTGAGAAAGAAACAATCTGCACGTTATCCAAAGACGATAAGCGCCAGTTCATCGCAGGGTCGCTTGACATTCCAGTTTCAATTGCATGGATATTTTTTGTTTGGTCGAGGAAGCAGTCCCCCAGAGAATCAAAACCTGTCTTGCTTCCGAAAACTCCGAAGTATGGTGTCCATGCATGCGCAGGAATTAATTCAACATCTTTTGAAATGCTTTTCAGCTTTTCTGTAAATTCAGGGCAAGGGATTTTGAAGATTGGCCTGCCGTCATAGTCAATCCTGCCTTTTGTCAATAAGTAATCAGTAATTTGTTTTACAATATCGAAGTTCGGCGCGAGGAGGACGACATGCACGCGCCGGCCTTTTCCGCCCTGTGAGTACATCAGGCTGATTTCAGAAGTCAGCATGAAATTAAATCCACTTTTCGTTTTCAAAATTTCCGTTTCATCTTCCTGAAGGTTTTCTTTTAATTCGAGAATCCATTTGGGATGTGTAAAGTCGCCAGTTCCCAACAAATCTATGCCCTTGATCCGCGCCCACTTCTCAAGATTTTCAATATTCAGCGCGGTTGACGTGGCTCTGCTGAACCGCGAATGCATGTGCAGGTCTGCAATAATTTTCATAAGAAATTTAATTCGCTAGGTAATAAAAAGATTTGTTCAGTCAGACATCAAGCACAACTCGTGCAAGCCAGCCATTCTTTTCTTTCTTCAACTCAAGCATATGGTATGTTGCTGCCTTTACATCTGCGCGTAACAAGTGTCGTTTTCGGTCCATTGGCTCTCCGTGTATTTTCGCAGACAACAGCCAAACACCATCAGGCTTTTGTTTTATGTCAATATCAAACTTTGACAGGAATATCTGTTCGGCATCCTTGTAATAAATTATTTCGTTTAGGAAATCGATCAGCAGGGACTTCAAGTCCTTGTTCTGCAGTTTTATAGGCTTGCTTTGCTTTGGCAGGACTGCGGCCAGATGAACCATTGTCTCCATTGTAGCCAAGGCTGCGTTCGAGAAGACTTCGTTCAAGTCCCTGCCGTATGCCTCGAAGGCCAGCTCTGCAGTTACAGAATTCTCAAGGAATTTGAACTTCTTTGGAGACGTTTTCAGCGTGCTTGCCTGTTTGGCTTGCTTTTTTACAACCATTTCACTATCAGCCAATTTCGCCCCATTATTAATCTTTTGTAACTACTTTTTAAAGGGATTTTGCTCTGCTTAGTATTAATTATGTATATTAATAGCAATAAACATTCTAATAAACTTATGATAAAACATATATTTAAATACCTGTAGTTTTTCTCAGAAATGGCCACATGAAAGAAAGCGATTTCGTTAGGGTAAAAGATAGGGTTCTTAACATCATTAAATCGAACTCAGGCGTTGTTACAACAGCAGAAATTGCATCTGAGTTAAAAGTTTCGTGGAATACTGCTGAGAAGTATTTGCTGGAAATGGCACTAGACAATCAGGTTATCAGAATCAAGAAAGCGGGGGTGAATCTATGGGTGCGAAAATAAAGCAAAGGCGCAGGGTTCGATGGGATTCAGTCTTTGCTGTAGTGCTCATAATATTCGCAGTCTCTGGGTTTTATTTGGCATCCTTGCAGGCAGAAGGAAAACTGAAGTTTTCAATTACTGGGGCATTTGCAGCGGACGGCAATCCTGCGCCCGAAGGTTCTGAAGGCCTGCCGGCACCTATCACAATACTGTTCGGCAAGTCAGAAATTTTCAGCATCATGTCAGCCAGCCCTGTGTGGGGCAATGATTCGTGGATAAAAAGGAAGCTAATTAATAATACAAATATAGAGAACGTGGCGAAGACCGCAAATACAATCGTTTATGTCTTAGATGATGATGCGCAGATAAATGCAACAAGTAAATCAATTAGCTATCGGGACGTAAGAATTACATTAGAAAATGGAACAAATGTGCCGTATCAGTTAATCGGCTACAGAACTAATATCACAAACGATAGCGTAGTTTGGCTATCAACCACTGCTGCGCTCGGCTCAACTGCGTATTATATTTATTATAATAACTCCGCAGTCCTCGATGCAAGCACAACAATATTCAGCAGGTATGATTTCTTTGAGAACGAAACGATTTATTTGGGCGGCACTTATGGCGCATTTGACAGCGTAATTGCACCGATAGCAAGAAACTTCACAAGAGTAAAGAACCCAACAAACATAACATCAAATGGCTCTATTACTATTACCAGCACTGGCTCAATCAGGAAATCTACATCTTTCGCCATTGTCCAGCCATTCATAATATCATGGTGGCAGAACCCAGGCGTGTTTGCAGACACAGAAGGCTTGCAAGACATACTCGGAAGCGGCAATATGTGGGGCTTGGCAATGAATGGTTCGGGACATGTGCAAATCAGAACAAATGGCAATAGCTTTGTTGCCACGCAATTAAAAGCAGATAGCGCAGACAAATGGTATCAGATGATTATTCAGGTTAATGAAACATCTGGAGAAAACTATTACTGGAGAAATGAAACAGGCTTGTATTTCGCAGGAAATGAGAGCGTAGTAAGTAATAATCTTACTACAATAATGATGGGGATAATTGCAGGAGCTAATGCCCACGCATCAGTTGATAACTTTTTGATAAGGCAAAGTAATTCTTTGGATTTTACAGATTTTGTAATATCAAATAACATAACCTTTGGCGCAGAGGAAAGTGTAAGTGCCTGCCAGACACTAAGCACTGCTGGCTCAAATTATTTACAGCTAAATAACATAACAAATTCAGGCACAAGCCAATGTATAGTAATAGCTAATCAGAATATTACTTATGATTGCGGAGGCTTTTTGATAGATGGCACAGATGCGGGAAGCTCAATAGGAATTAATGTAACTGCAAGTGCTACAAATACAACAGTTAAAAATTGCATAATAACCGATTGGACTGAAGGCATACAGGACAATTCGGCTAATTCATTATTCATAAACATACAAGGCAGTTCTAATTCAGATGGTTTTTTCGCAGGCATCACTCCGCAGGCATCAGGAACAAAGATATTAGACAGTGTATTCGATTCCAATGTAGAGGGCATTAATGATAGGGGTAGCAATACTAACTTTACGAATATAACTGCCAATTCAAATAGTAATGATGGAATTAATTTAAACGGCAAAAATAATGCGTTCTTAAATGGGATAACTGCAAATTCCAACGCAGTCCACGGTATATTTAGCTCATCGGGCGGCGCGCATACTGTAATTAATTCTGTGATGAAGAGTAATGCGCGGTATGGCTGGTTTTCCAGTGGCGCAGTAGGTCAAACTGGGTTTAATAATACTTACTCTGGAAATACACTTGGCGGTTTTGCTAATTCTGGAGGAACAATAACGCTTTTTGAAAATATGACTTTCGTTGGAAATACGCAATGGGATATAAATGCATCAACCTCAGCAACAGTAAATAACTTTAGAAATTTAGATTTAATAGGAAATTCAAACATAACTCTAACCTCCGCTTTGGGCATAGCATTAAGAAATGGAACAGCTCCAGTGGCAGACCCTGCTAATTATACAAACATATCAAGGTGGATTAATGTCAGCACGCTGGATGCTAGCCCATTTATGGCAATCAACATCACTTACTTGGCTTCGGATATACCAGCGGGATGGTTTGAGGGCAACCTAACATGGACTAAATTTAATGGAACAGATTGGATAACTAATGCTTCATTGTTCACGAATGACTTTGGCGTTGACACAGTTAATAATATTGTCTGGGCGAATGTAACTGGTTTCTCTGGAAAAAGTATAATGTTTGCGCCATTCATAAGTAATGTTACGGTAAACACAGATACGATTGCGCCAGAAATTAATTTTACAGTCCAAACAGAAACAAATGGCGCTAATTTAAGCAGAAATTCAATTATTGTTAATGTTACCGCCACAGATGCGGATGAGGTAGATGCCATAGTAACACGGCTATATAATTCAACTTCACTCTACAATACGTCAGCATCTGCAACTTCGCCATTCTATCTAAACTTTACTGGATTGGCTGATGGCACTTGGTATTTCAATGCGACTGCAAATGACACAAGAAATAATATAAATAATTCTGCAACAAGAAGCGTGCTGATAGATACTGCTAATCCTGCGATTAATCATGTATCGCCGACAGAAGCAAATAACGCATACTTAAATAGGAGATTTGTCATAATCAATACCACTGCAACAGATACAAACTTAAAAAACATAACAACTTATCTGTTTAACATCACTGGCAAATACAATGAAACAAACGGCGCAGCAAGCCCGCATTACTTAAATATATCAGTAACAGCAGACGGCAATTATACATTTAATTCAACAGCTTACGACACAAGCAGCAATGCAAACAGCACAAGCACAAGGCGGGCAATAGTAGATACGCTTAATCCAGCAATTAACTTTACAGCTCCGACAGAAATAAATGGCTCTGCATTGACAAAAAGAAATGTAGTAATTAATATTACTGCTTCTGATGCCAACCTCGCAAACATAACAATTTACTTGTTTAATGCCACTGGATTGCATAATGAGACGACAACTACAGCCAGCCCCAGCTACACAAGTATTTCTGTGAGCGCAGATGGAGCATATCAGTTCAATGCTACAGCAGTAGACTTATCCGGAAATAAGAACAGCACTGGACCAAGAAGCGTGGCAATAGACACAAGCGTACCTGTAGCGCCAGTTACAACTGCACTGGCTGGCTCCGGCGCTGGTGGCGGCGGAGGTGGAAACATCATTGCGCGCAGTAATTCAATTTCTGTTAATCTGGAAGCAGGAGGTCTGCCAAAGCAAGTTACTGGCTTTACTAGCACACCAGTACGAGAAATAAGCATTGCTGTCAACCAAAAGACCGAGTCTGTTTTGGTTTCTGCAGGACAGCTGTCACTGCCGCCGAAAAACGAATTGGGAAATAAAGCAGTTTATAAATATCTGGAAATAAGCGCCTCTGGTCTGGATGCGAGCAGAATATTATCCGCAGAAATAAAATTTAAAGTTGAAAACAGCTGGATTGAGCAGAATTCAAATGCAGAAACAATAGCGCTTTACCGCTATTCTGATGGCTGGCAGGCCCTGCCAACAAGAATAGAATCTCCAGATGCAGAAATAACTTATTATTCCGCAAAAACTCCAGGCTTCAGCCTGTTTGCAATTGCAGGAGACAAGCCTGCGCAGAAGAAAGAAGAAGTTAGCGAAATAGAAAATAAAACTATTACGATTTTGAAACCAATTCCCGTGGCAATCATACCAAAGCAGACGAATTTTAATTTCAGCATAAATCCAAATATTCTGCTCGGGGTTTTACTGGCAGTCTTGCTTTTAATTGGAATCAGTAGAATTGATTTCAAAAAAATAAAACAAGATCTTGCCGAACGTGCAAAGGAAAAGAAACGCCTGAAAGAATACAGATTGGCGCAGAAAAGAAAACAGTTGAAATTCAAAGAAGTTGAATATTTCGCGAAGAATGTCCGCGATGTAGGCAAGTCCTTCTCAGAACTCGAGAATTTGTTTAAGTCTAAACAGTTTTCAATGGCAGTATTATTTGTTTTGGTTGCTGGAGGGTTCATTGCCTTGGTGCAAAATCCAGCATCACAAAATCTTGTGACTGGCGCAGTTTCAAGCGTTTCAGAAGTAAATGCCCCTGCTATTGATATTTCACTAATNNGCCAGCAGTCCGCGCTCTGGTGGCTCCAAATTACGAATGGATGCAAAGGACTGCTAAATCTGTTCAGAGGGATAAGCTAATAGTTCAAAAGAAACCACAGCAGATGTTTTTACCGCGCCCTACGCAAATTAAGCCAAAACCGCAGATGATTTTAGAGACTGAAGTAAAGAAAGAAGTGCTGAAGCCTGCCCCGCAGCCAGCTGTTGTAATTTCTGAAAAGCCAGCATACTCGCCAAGGCCCGAGAAGAAGCCAAAGCGATACAGAGTTGCAGAGGATGATGTGAGGCTGGCCAGGAAGATACGAAAAAACCTAGAGGCGCTTGATACGCTTTTGAAGCAACAGTAAGCTTTTTATCTGAAAAACTTAAGCTCATGCTATGCCGGCGTCGGATAACTCGGTACAAAACAAAAGGCTAGCTTTTGCTAGTCTCTTTGCGAGAGATTCCGCTCGCCTTGAGAGCGAGTGCCCGTAAGGGTGTGTAGGTTCAAACGAAGTCTCCAGTCTTGCGTCTTCGGTCTTCCGAAGACTGAGAACTGATGACTGAAGACATCTGATTGTCCTGCCGCCGGCGTTTAA
This sequence comes from Nanobdellota archaeon, assembly GCA_013331935.1. GTDB lineage: Archaea > Nanobdellota > Nanobdellia > UBA10117 > UBA10117 > UBA10117 > UBA10117 sp10117u. The sequence continues at coordinate 104,506 of DUFN01000017.1, forward strand.
ATTAAATAACTCATTAATCGTTTCATGAGGCAAATGAGCACAATATTCAGATATGTTTATAAATGATGTTTTAGAGCAAATTCCATGACATAAAGCTAAATGCAAGCATTTAGCTAATCATTTTCACAAGGCAAAAAATGAAGACTAAGAAAGTAGGCAGTACGGGGAGATTTGGCGCAAGATATGGCCTTCGAATTAGAAAGCAGGTTCTCGATATAGAGCGCAACCAGAGGCAGAAGCAAAAGTGCCCATTCTGCCTGAAATTCACAGTCAAGCGCTTGTCAAAAGGCATCTGGGAATGTGGGCATTGCAGTATTAAATTCGCAGGCAGGGCCTACGAGCCAGGCATCACTGGCAGGCCAATGCTGGACGTACAAACATCCCAGCTATTTGTTGCAGAAACTGCAAAAGAAGTTAAAGCACCAAAATTAAAATCAGTGCATAAAGAAGAGGTAAAGGAAAATGTATAAATGTTTGGATTGCCAGCACGAGCTGACTCAAAAAGACATAGAAAAGAGAATAATCTGCCCTTACTGCAGTTCAAGAATAGTTGCAAAGTCAAGGCCAAGCCAGCCGAAATTAGTTAAGGCCAGATAATTTTGTTTATGTTTTCCTCGCAAATTGAAATAAAAGCACCAAAAGAAGAAGTTGAATCATATTTTAAGGCCCTCGAACCAGAGGAAGGTTTTAAAACAGAGAGGGCAGGCTACAAGCTGAAAAAAGCAAAGGGCGGCCTGCTTATTGAAATAAAAGCAGAAGATGCAAATGCTTTCAGGGCAGTAACAAATACTATTGCAGGCCTGATATCTATTGTTGAAAAAACAATCAAAGAGGCAAAACATGGCAGATAAAGAAAAAACACAAAGAGGCACAAAAGAAAAAATTTCAGAACTGCAGATGCTGCAGCAAAGGCTGACAATGTACAATGCGCAGAAACAGCAGTTCCAGATGCAGATGGCAGAAATAGAAAACGCCCTCGAACAAATTGGAAAAGCGAAAGGCGCAGTCTACCAGCAAGTCGGCGAAATTCTGGTTGAAAAAAACCATGATGAATTGAAAAAAGAGCTTGGCGAAAAGAAAGAAGAGAACGAACTGCGAATCAAGACAATTGAAAAGCAGGAAAACAAAATAAAAGAGCAAGCCCTCGCACTCCAAAAAGAAATCCAGAGTGAATTAAAGTAAGCTTTTAAACTCGCAGTGGTATTTTTATATATGAAACTCGAAAGATTTTACCTGCCAGCCACAGTTTTCTGGGCAGGATTTATTTTCTTCCAATCTCTTGTGAAAGAAACAATTCCAGCAAAGCTCGGCTTTACCAATGATATAATTCCAGCAATCGGGCATTTTTTTGCATACGCGGTTTTATGTTATTTGCTAATATATTCTCTGAGAAATTCAGGACTTCAGCATGCCGTTCCACTAGCTTTCCTGCTGTGCGTGGTTTATGGCATGCTTCTGGAGTTACTTCAAGGAAGCACACTGACAAGAATGCCGTCTGTGTTCGACGCACTTGCTAATACGGGCGGAGCTTTTATAATTGCGATGGCAGATAAATACAAGCATGAATTCAGAATTAATCCAGCAGATTAAATTATTGCCAAATCAGATTACACTTTTGCGCATATTTTGCTTTCCTGTTCTTTGGGTTTTGGCACTAGCGCATCTGCCGAAGATATTTGCAGCAGTCCTTATTTTCGTAGGCATGACTGATATTTTCGATGGCTATTTTGCGAGAAAAATGAAAATAGCCTGCGAATTTGGCGCAAAGTTCGATTCGTTTGCAGATAGTATTTTTGCAGTTTCAATAATTTTTTGGCTTTGGATATTGTTGCCAGGATTTTTCGCAAAACATATTATGGCAATTGTATTGCTTTTCGCACTTTATTTGCTAAAAATATTTTTATCTTTTGCTAAATTTGGAAAAATGCCACACTATCACACATACCTAGCAAAATTTACAACAATCACTAGCTATGTGTTCGCAAGCCACGCATTGCTATTCGCACCAAGTATTTTATTTTTTTATTTTGTCGCGATAATTATAATAGTATCTAATAGCGAGCACATTTTTTTAATACTAACCTCGCACAAAATAGATTCTGACAAAAAAAGTGCTTTCGAATAGCTTTTAAATTGGTATTCTGAGCCAATATCATGGATTTGAAAGAGTTTTTGAAAGGAAATGTACTGATTGCTGCCAGCGTTGGCGATACTGATGCCTGCACGAGTTTTGTCCTGCTCAGAGAGCTGGCCCGCAAGCTTAACCCAAAAGTCCGNNTAAATAATATTCCAGATTACCTTAAAAAGAAGGAGATTTTCGTCATAGACCATCATGAGAAGGCATGCGAACTTCCGAAAGGAAGCATCTTGGATTCAAATTCGACAAGCACAGCAGAAATTCTTTTCAGGCTTTTCAAAAAGTATAAATTAAAACTTACTAATAATACTGCAAGGGCAGTCCTGTTTGGCATAATAGCTGACACTTCTGGCCTGCGGTTTGCAAAGATAGAAACTTTCAGGAATGTTCTAGAAATTCTAGAGGAATTCAAATTCGAATACCAGAAAATCTCTTCTGAATTATTCGAAGAGAAGGATATTTCCGAGAGGATTGCTTGGCTCAAGACTGCAAGGCGGCTAGAGTTCCAGCAGATTCATGAAAAATTAATTGTAATTTCAGAAATAGGCGCATTCGAAAGCTCGTCAGCCTCGAAATTAATCGGGCTGGGCGCAGATGTTGCGCTGGTTGTTTCAAAAAAGCCGGACGAGGCAAGAATTATCGGCAGGGCAAGGCATGGAATCAACCTTGCAGAGGTGTTTATCGCTGTCGGGAAAGAGATGAAAGGTACTGGAGGCGGGCATGCAGGGGCCTGCGTGCTGAATCTTCCGCTTGAAAAAGAAAAAGAAGCCCTGAAAAAAGTTATTTCTGAGCTGGAAAAGGTTTTCTAAAACTTGATTTCACCTCTAAGAAAACATTTATATACTAGCATTTACGAGCTAAAATGGAGGTCAACTAAATATGGCAGCAAAAAGATTACCATTCGGGGGAATGACAGTTTCCTTTGCTAAATGCGACTGCACTGGCAAAGAAATTTTCGGCTCTGGCGCAATAGCACCAAGCGAAATGACAAAAAAACTCTGGAAACACGTCAAAGGCTCACACGGCGGATTAATGCACAAGTAAATACTTAAAGCATCATCTATTTTTTATTTTTGTTTCTTCGACTTGTTTGAAATTTCCCTAAAACCCTGTAAATATGCATCAGCATCCATCGCGGCCATGCAGCCGAAGCCTGCCGCAGTGATGGCCTGCTGGTATTTGAAATCCCTGACGTCGCCAGCCACAAAAATACCAGGAACTGATGTTTCGGTTTGGTTTTTCACAGCAACATAGCCTTTTGCATCCAATTTTATGTGCTGTTTGAGAAATCCTGTGGCAGGCTCATGGCCAATTGCGATGAACGCGCCGGCAGTTTTCAAAATTGTTTCTTTATTTGTTTTAATATTTTTGATTTTCACACTTTCTAGATTTTTATTTCCTAAAAATTCCTGCACATCAGAATTCCAAAGCCACTTTATATTTTTCCTTGCCTTTGCGCGTTCCTGCAGGACTGCCTGCGCGCGCAAAGTGTCGCGCCGGTGAACAACAGTAACTGTTTTGCACAAATTAGAAAGGAAAAGTGCTTCGCGCATAGCAGTATCTCCGCCGCCCACGACAACGACATCTTTGTTTTTGAAAAAGTAGCCATCACAGACAGCACAAGTTGAGATGCCGTGGCCTTTGAATTTATATTCCGAAGGAATGTTCAGCCATTTGTACGCAGAGCCGACTGCAATAATTATTGTTTTTCCAGAGAATTTCTTTTTCGTTTCTGTGGTTATTTCAAAAGGCGGCTTGTTTGTATTTACAGATGCAACATTATCGTTAAAAAATTCTGCGCCCAATCGCCTGGCCTGTTCTGTCATATTTTTAATTAAGTCCGGCCCTTGGATTGAGTTTGGAAAGCCAGGGAAGTCCTCAACATCCGTGGTGAGCATCAATTGCCCGCCAGGATTTTTCCCACCAATTACAAGAACTTTTCTGTTAGCGCGGACTCCGTAGATTGCTGCGGTGAGGCCTGCTGGGCCTGCGCCAATGATTATTATATCATATATTTTTGGCATAAATATACCGTTGGTTTGAAGTTTATAAATTTATATAATTGGGCGTTAATAGATATTTGAAAATTTAAAGCAAATTAGCAAGTTTTTTGATGTCTTTATTTGCCACATGAGTGTAAATTTGCGTTGTCTTTAAGTCTTTGTGCCCCAACAACTGTTGAATGTATCTGATATCCGCGCCAGATTCTAACAAATGGGTTGCGAAACTATGCCTCAATGTGTGCGGCGTTACGTTTTTCCGGATTCCAGCTTTCTTTGAGGTAGATTTGATAATTTGTTGGATTGTGCGTTTATTGTAACTCTCTCCTCTTTGGGAAACAAAAATTTGGCGGTCTTCCTTTGTTCCATACATTCTTAACGCATCAACTAGTTTTTTGTGAAGGAAAACCACTCTTTCTCTATCTCCTTTTGCAGTCTTTAGGTGGATAATCTCTCTGTCAAAATCAATGTCCTGCCAGTTGATGTTTCTTGCCTCATCCAAACGAAGTCAGGCATAATAGAGAAACATAATCACAAGTTTGTGCTTCAAATTGTTCGTAGAGATAATCATATTGTTTATTTCTTCTTTGCTTAATACGAGAGGCAGTTTTAGGGATTTTCTGGCAAGCGGCAGTTTTTCATCAAATTTAGTATTCAAGACATTTTCATAAAAGAATTTCAGAGCAAAGTATGCAGATCTCATGGTTGATTTGCTTTTAGTTGTGTATGCCAGCAAAAATTCTCGCGGCGTCTTGCACGAAGCGAGAAAATTTTTGACGATAAATACATAGGCCTTGCCTGTTTGGTAAGAATATCTTCTGAGTTTTACTTCTTCAATTAATTTATCAATTAACGCATATCTCTCTTCCGTGGAATAACTTTTACTCTCATCAGCCATAAAACCTATTACATAGGAGAATTATATAAATTCTCGCTTTTTATCACAAATCTTGCTATTAAGCGAATGTTTATCTCGCTTAATAGTTGTTATGTGCAATCCGCCTCCGCCCGCCTTTAATAGGCACTTTTATAATGTTTGAGTAATCTACAATAATTATGACTGCTAAAAAATGTATAATAATTCATGGATGCCCTTCAGATGTTGAAAAAGCAATGAATCCAGAAAAAAGAACCTATGATAAGCACTGGATACCTTGGACTAAAAAACAACTTATTGCAAATGGCATAGAAACAGAAACTCCGCTTATGCCCTCGCCTTGGCAACCAGATTATGAAAAATTTAAGCGCACCTTCGAAAAATATGCTATTGATGAAAATACCATTTTGATTGGACATAGTTGCGGTTGTGCTTTCTTGGTGCGCTGGCTTGGAGAAACAAAGAAAAAAATTTTCAAATTAATACTTGTCGCTCCTTGGAAAATTCCTGATAAAGATGATAAATTTAGAAAAGAATTTTATACTTATCCTATTGATGAAACCATCAAGGAGCGAGTAAAAGAAATTGTAATGTTTACTGCTGATGACGAAGAAGATGATGGAAAAGAAAGTTTGAAAATTTTTCATAAATCCCTTGATGGTGAGATTATTGAATTGAAAGGGCGAGGGCATTATACTCTTAATGATACGGGAACAGAGGAGTTTCCTGAATTAATCGAAGTTGTTTTAAGATAGGGCATCCATGAAAACGACGGGCTACGGCGGACTTTCTCCGCTTCGCTCCGAACCACATTGCATTCTCACTCCACTTCGTTCCGTTCGGGGCACATAACAGGCATTAACAGGAAACCTCGTTGCACTTCGGTTTCCCAAATTTTGCCTTCAGCAAAACTTCTGTTAATGCCGATGTTATTTCGCAATCTTCAGCAGCTTTCTAAAGGCCGGCTCGTCATAGCCAACAATAATCTTGCCGTCAATATCAATGACAGGCACGCCATTCTGCCCGCTTTTTGTTTCCATTTCAAAAGCAGCACCATCGTCTACAGATACGTCAACTTCTTCAAATGCCACATTGTGCTTTTTCATGAAGTCTTTTGCTACAGTGCACCATGGACAGCTTGGTGTTGAATATATTTTTACTTTTGGTTTGGTGGATGCCATGTTTTTATGAAAAAATCATGTTATTTAAGGTTTTTTAGTGGAAGAAAGTAATTAAAAATAAAAAATAGATTAGAAACCAATCTATAGCTCTGCGTCTAGTGCTGTCTGGAATGCTGCGTACGGCTGCGCGCCGACTAAAGCAACATAGCCTTTCTTTTCGCTACCAATGAAGAATGTTGGCGTGCCACTCACTCCAGCTGTACTTCCAGCAGCCATATCTTTATTGACTTCATCTTTGTATTTCCCAGAGTCAAAACAGCTGTTAAACTTTGCAGCATCCAATCCCAAGCTCACAGCGATTTTCTTCACAGCATCTGCGCCAATGTATTCAACAGTTCCAGCGCCTTGTTTGTTTTGTTCATTGTAAATCATGTCATGGAATTCCCAGAACTTGCC